>NZ_JPOQ01000022.1 GCF_000735045.1 Ferrovum myxofaciens | reverse complement strand
CCAAACTTCTTCGACAATACCACCGTCATCGCCGCCGTCAGCGTCGTCTTTCCATGATCCACGTGGCCAATCGTCCCCACATTCACATGCGGCTTCGTCCGCTCAAATTTGCTCTTTGCCATAATGAGTTACCTCTAACTGTTTCAGTGATTATTTTTTGTTGATGATCGCTTCCGCAACATTGCGCGGGGCTTCAGAATAGTGCTTGAATTCCATGGTGTAAGTCGCCCGCCCCTGAGTGGCAGAACGCAATGAAGTGGAGTATCCAAACATTTCAGCCAAGGGAACCTCAGCCTTGATGACCTTGACTCCCAGCACATCTTCCATGCCCTGAATCATGCCTCTGCGAGAGGACAGGTCACCCACTACGTTCCCCATGAATTCCGGTGGCGTTTCCACCTCCACGGCCATCATGGGTTCAAGCAGCACAGGGTTGGCTTTGCGCATCCCATCTTTGAATGCCATGGAAGCTGCCATCTTGAATGCATTTTCATTGGAGTCCACATCATGGTAGGAACCGAAGTGAAGCGTTACTTTCACATCCACCACCGGAAACCCTGCCAGCACACCATTGGGTAAAGTGTCGATCAATCCCTTTTCAACTGCAGGAATATATTCACGGGGCACTACGCCACCCTTGATGGCATCCACAAATTCAAAACCGGCGCCCATCTCATTAGGCTCGACCTTGAGAACCACATGCCCATATTGACCCCGTCCACCACTTTGCTTGATGAATTTGCCTTCTGCATTCTCCACCTTGCCACGAATAGTTTCCCGATAGGCTACCTGAGGCTTGCCCACCGTAGCCTCAACGCCAAATTCACGCTTCATCCGGTCCACAAGAATTTCAAGGTGCAACTCACCCATTCCGGAAATAATGGTCTGACCCGATTCTTCATCGGTCCTAACACGGAAAGACGGGTCTTCCTGTGCCAGGCGATTCAGTGCAATTCCCATTTTTTCCTGGTCAACCTTGGTTTTTGGCTCAACGGCCTGCGAAATGACTGGTTCCGGAAATTCCATCTTTTCCAGGGTGATGGTTTTGTCGAGTTCGCAAAGGGTATCCCCGGTGGTCGCTTCTTTCAATCCCACTGCTGCCGCGATATCGCCCGCAAACACTTCTTTGATTTCTTCACGTTGATTGGCATGCATCAGAAGAATTCGACCAAGCCGTTCCTTTCGTCCCTTGGTAGGGTTGTAGATCGTGTCGCCAGACTTGATCATGCCCGAATAGACCCGGAAGAAAATCAACTGCCCCACAAAAGGATCGGTCATGATCTTGAAAGCCAGTGCAGCGAAAGGCTCATCATCTGCCGCCCGACGAGTGGCCATTTGGCCGTTTTCCAGTTCCCCTTCCACGGGAGGAATATCCGCCGGTGAAGGCAGATACTCGATCACAGCATCCAGCATGGCCTGTACGCCTTTGTTCTTGAAAGCGCTGCCACACAGCATGGGTATGATTTCTCCCGCAAGAGTACGGGTCCGCAATCCAAGACGAATTTCGGCTTCGCTCAACTCGCCGCTTTCCAGATACTTATTCATCAACTCTTCAGAAGATTCGGCGGCCGCCTCAATCATCTTTTCGCGCCATTCCAGCGCTTTATCCCGCAAATCGGCAGGAATCTCCTGGTATTCAAATTTCATACCCTGAGAAGCCTCATCCCACAGAATGGCCTTCATGATCACCAGATCCACTACCCCGGCAAAATGATCTTCCGCACCGATGGGAATCTGGATCAGAACAGGGTTACCCCGCAAACGATCACGAATCTGTTGATAAACCTTAAAGAAATCCGCACCTACCCGATCCATCTTGTTGACGAAGGCCAGGCGGGGTACGCCATATTTATTAGCTTGACGCCAAACGGTTTCTGACTGCGGTTGAACACCACCCACCGAATCGTACACCATGCAGGCCCCGTCCAGGACGCGCATGGAACGTTCTACTTCAATGGTAAAATCGACGTGCCCTGGAGTATCAATGATATTGATACGGTGTTCCGGGTATTTTCCTTCCATCCCACGCCAAAAACAGGTAGTCGCTGCAGAAGTGATGGTAATTCCGCGCTCTTGTTCCTGTTCCATCCAGTCCATGGTTGCAGCACCATCATGGACTTCACCTATTTTATGGGATACCCCGGTATAAAAAAGGATCCGTTCTGTGGTGGTGGTTTTTCCTGCGTCGATATGCGCCGATATTCCAATATTGCGATAGCGCTCAATGGGTGTTTTGCGTGCCACTTTATCCGTCCGTTATCTGTCAGTTTGATACGCCAAAGGCCCGGATTGCCGGGCCTGCTTTATGCTTTATCTTCCTGCTAAAAAGTCATGTCCTTAAAAGCGGTAATGAGCAAAAGCCTTATTGGCTTCAGCCATACGATGGACTTCTTCACGTTTCTTGATGGCACCTCCACGACCTTCTGAGGCATCGATCAACTCTCCTGCCAGACGCAGGCCCATGGACTTTTCACCGCGCTTACGCGCCGCTTCACGCAACCAGCGCATGGCCAAAGCAGTGCGCCGGTTAGCCCGGACTTCTACGGGAACCTGATAGTTGGCCCCACCCACACGCCGGCTTTTTACTTCAACGAGGGGACGAGCGTTATTGAGCGCCGTCAGAAAAACCTCAATGGGGTCTTTGCCAGATTTTTGCCCGATCACATCCATGGCACGATAGACGATATGTTCAGCCACGGATTTTTTACCCGAATCCATGATGACATTAACAAATTTTGACACATCAGCGCTGCCGAACTTAGGATCGGGCAACACATCTCTTTTGGGAACCTCTCTGCGACGCGGCATGGAAGTAGTCTCTCTTGTTTATGAATTAAATTAGGCGGCTTTAGGACGCTTGGCACCGTACTTGGAACGGCTCTGCTTGCGATCTTTCACCCCTGCCGTATCCAGACTACCCCGCACAGTATGGTAACGGACCCCAGGAAGATCCTTGACCCGACCACCGCGAATCAATACCACCGAGTGTTCCTGCAAATTATGCCCCTCTCCACCGATATAACTGGACACTTCAAAGCCGTTGGTCAGACGCACCCGCGCCACCTTCCGCAATGCCGAGTTCGGCTTTTTTGGGGTTGTGGTATAAACCCGCGTACATACGCCCCGCTTCTGCGGCGAATTGGCCAAGGCGGGTACTTTGCTCTTGGTCGTTTTGGCGACTCGCGGTTTGCGAATCAACTGGTTGATTGTTGGCATAGTTAGTCCTATCGTCCGTACGAGACAGTCAGGTCACGAGCAACACGCCCGGAAAAAGACTGTCGATTATATGTTTAAACGCTTCCTTTGTCAAGCAATGGGATGTTCATCAGTTTCCACCGTAGTCAGAGGCTCCACCATCATGAAATCCCCGCCCAGATTATCCCGCAACTCTGGCTGACCTCGGTGCCGACGGGCCCTGTGGTAGGCAAGACCCGTACCTGCAGGAATCAGTCGTCCCACAATAACGTTTTCCTTGAGGCCGCGTAAATCATCTCGTTTGCCCATGATGGCGGCTTCGGTCAGAACACGGGTAGTTTCCTGGAAGGATGCTGCCGAAATAAAGGAATCCGTGGACAGTGATGCCTTTGTAATTCCCAGCAAAACATTTTCAAAGGTGGCAGGACGCTTGTTTTTCGCCACGGTCCGCTCGTTTTCTTCGAGCAAGTCAGCCCGTTCCACCTGTTCTCCCGGAATGAAGCGAGTCTCGCCCGCATCCACTACCTGTACCCGACGCAGCATCTGACGCACGATCACTTCGATGTGCTTGTCGTTGATCTTCACCCCCTGCAGGCGGTACACATCTTGCACTTCATCCGTGATATACCGGGCCAACGCGCCCACGCCCAGCAGACGCAGAATGTCATGGGGATCCGCCGGGCCATCCACGATGGTTTCACCCTTGTTAACCACCTGTCCATCATGCACCGTCACATGTTTGTCCTTGGGAATCAAATAATCATGTGCAATGCCATCGGTGTCCGTAATGACCAAGCGCTGCTTGCCCTTGGTATCCTTCCCGAAGGACACGGTGCCCGTGATTTCTGCCAGCAGACCGGCATCTTTGGGTGAGCGGGCTTCGAACAATTCGGCAACCCGTGGCAAGCCTCCAGTAATATCCCGCGTCTTGGAAGATTCCTGGGGTATCCGCGCCAGTACTTCTCCCACGCCCACCTGTTGCCCATTCTTGACCGTGATGATGGCGCCCACCTGAAAGGTAATATTCACCACCTGTTCCGTGCCCGCCAACTTGATTTCCTTACCCGCCGCATCCAGCAATTTCACCTGCGGACGCACACCCTTGCTCTGGACACTGGCACGACGCTTGGGATCGATCACCACCAGGGTAGACAAACCCGTCACTTCATCAATCTGTTTGGCAACGGTCACCCCTTCTTCCACATTTTCGAAGCGCACTTCTCCAGCGTACTCGGTAATGATGGGACGGGTGTGGGGATCCCAACTGGCCAGGATCTGTCCTGCCTTGACCCGACCACCTTCCGTCACCAACAAAGTCGCTCCATAGGGAACCTTGTGCCGTTCCCGCTCCCGACCAGCGTCATCGGTAATGAGTACCTCGCCACTGCGCGAAATCGCGATCTGTTCCTGACGGGCGTTGGTAACCTGACGCATGGTGGCGGAAATACGCGCCACCCCATTGGACTTGCTTTCCACCTGGCTGATCACGGCAGCTCGAGAGGCTGCCCCCCCGATATGGAAGGTCCGCATGGTCAACTGTGTCCCAGGTTCACCAATGGACTGGGCCGAGATCACGCCGACGGCTTCTCCCACATTCACCAGACCACCTCGTCCCAGATCCCGTCCATAGCATTGAGCGCAGAGGCCATAGCGGGTTTCACAGGTCAGCGGATTGCGTGCCTTGATCTCGTCGATACCCGCAGCTTCCACTTGCTCCACGGCATCTTCGTCAAACAGATAGCCAGCGGGCACCAGAACTTCCTGGGTTTCCGGATGAACGACATCCATGGCGGCTACGCGTCCCAAGATCCGGTCCCGCAGAGGTTCCACCACTTCTCCACCCTCCACCAGTGCCTTCAGGAGCATTCCCTTTTCGGTTCCGCAATCCTGTTCCACTACCACCAGATCTTGAGTCACATCCACCAGACGACGGGTCAGATATCCTGAATTGGCGGTCTTCAGTGCAGTATCCGCCAACCCCTTACGCGCTCCGTGGGTCGAGATAAAGTATTGCAACACGTTCAGTCCTTCACGGAAATTCGCCGTGATCGGGGTTTCGATGATTGAACCATCGGGTTTGGCCATCAATCCGCGCATCCCCGCCAACTGGCGAATCTGGGCAGCCGAACCGCGCGCCCCGGAATCCGCCATCATGTAAATGGAATTGAAGGATTCCTGGGTGGTGGTCTCGCCCTTGCGGTTGACAACGGGTTCACGCCCCAGTTGGTCCATCATGGCCTTGGCCACTTGATCGCCTGCACGCCCCCAGATGTCCACCACCTTGTTGTAGCGTTCACCCTGGGTCACCAGACCCGAAGTGTACTGGCTCTCGATTTCCTTCACTTCCGTTTCTGCGGCTGCGATCAAGGCTTCCTTCTCGCTCGGCACCAGCATGTCATCGACACAGATCGAAATCCCGGCGCGCGTTGCCATGGCAAAACCCATGTACATCAACTTGTCCGCAAAGATCACGGCTTCCTTGATCCCACAACGGCGAAAGGCTGCATTGATAAGACGAGAAATTTCCTTTTTCTTGAGTGCCTTGTTGATATGCGAGAAAGGCAATCCATCGGGTAATATCTCGGACAGCATGGCCCGACCCACGGTGGTTTCATAACGCGTAACCAGACGCGCCGAAGCGCCGTTATCGTCCTTGACCGTCTCGGTCAGTCGCACTGAAATCCGGGCAGTCACATCCACCTTGCGTGCTTCATAAGCGCGCACAACCTCGCCCACATCGGAGAAGATCATCCCTTCTCCGCGCGCATTGACCCGTTCGCGGGTGACGTAATAAAGCCCCAATACGATATCCTGGGAAGGCACGATGATGGGGTCCCCGTTGGCGGGGGACAGCACGTTATTGGAGGCCAGCATCAAAGTACGGGCTTCCATCTGTGCTTCCAGGGAAAGCGGCACGTGCACAGCCATCTGATCGCCGTCAAAGTCCGCGTTGAATGCAGCACAGACCAACGGATGTAATTGAATGGCTTTCCCTTCGATCAAAACGGGTTCAAAAGCTTGAATCCCCAGGCGATGCAAGGTCGGTGCACGATTCAGGAGAACCGGGTGTTCCCGAATCACATCTTCAAGAATATCCCATACCTCGGGAATTTCCTGTTCCACCATGCGTTTGGCTGCCTTGATCGTCGTCGCCAAACCCAGAACTTCGAGTTTATGGAAAATAAAGGGTTTGAATAATTCCAACGCCATCTTCTTGGGCAAGCCGCACTGATGCAACTGGAGTTGAGGACCCACCACGATCACGGAACGTCCAGAGTAATCCACCCGTTTACCCAGCAGATTTTGACGGAATCGACCACTCTTCCCCTTGATCATGTCTGCCAAAGACTTGAGGGCACGCTTGTTGGCGCCCGTCATGGCTTTACCGCGCCGACCATTGTCGAGAAGCGAATCCACCGCTTCTTGCAACATGCGCTTTTCATTGCGCACGATAATTTCAGGTGCTTTCAATTCCAGGAGTCGTTTCAACCGATTATTGCGGTTGATCACCCGACGGTACAAATCATTCAGATCACTGGTAGCAAAACGTCCGCCATCCAAAGGAACCAGAGGGCGCAAATCGGGCGGAAGAACAGGAAGAACTTCCATGATCATCCACTCGGGCTTGATCCCGGATTTTTGGAATGCCTCCAGGATCTTGACGCGCTTGGCATATTTCTTGATCTTGGTTTCGGAACCGGTGGTGGCCAGTTCTTGACGCAACCGCTCGATTTCCTGATCAATGTTGATTTGACGGAGAAGTTCACGCACACCCTCGGCGCCCATGCTGGCGGAGAATTCGTCACCATACTCCTCGACCTTGGCCAAATAGTCTTCTTCGGTAAGTAACTGCCCCTTTTGAAGAGGAGTCATCCCGGGTTCCGTAACCACAAAACCTTCGAAATATAGAACTCGTTCAATATCCCGCAGAGTCATGTCCAAAACCATGCCAAGCCGGGAGGGCAAGGACTTCAGAAACCAGATATGCGCCACCGGACTGGCCAACTCGATATGGCCCATACGTTCACGGCGTACTTTGGACAGGGTGACTTCAACGTTACATTTTTCACAAATCACCCCCCGATGCTTGAGGCGCTTGTATTTCCCGCACAAACACTCGTAATCCTTCACCGGTCCAAATATCTTGGCACAAAAAAGGCCATCCCGTTCCGGTTTGAAGGTACGGTAATTGATGGTTTCGGGTTTTTTTACCTCACCGTAGGACCAAGACCGGATTTTGTCGGGTGAAGCCAGTCCGATCTTGATCGCATCAAATTCTTCCGGCTGTGTCGTCTGCTTGAATAAGTTCAATAATCCTTTCACGCTTTACCTCCCGCGCGGGAGTCGGCTATGCCTGACTCCCATTGATGAGTTGAATCCCCTAAAACGGCCCAATCCAGTTCCGTCAGAATCGCTCCAGATCGATGTCAATGCCCAGTGAGCGAATTTCCTTCACCAGCACATTGAAGGATTCAGGCATACCGGCATCGATGGTGTGTTCGCCCTTGACAATGTTTTCATAAACCTTGGTTCGTCCTGTCACGTCATCGGATTTAACTGTCAGCATTTCCTGGAGCGTATAAGATGCCCCGTAGGCTTCCAACGCCCAAACTTCCATTTCCCCGAAGCGCTGTCCACCGAACTGGGCCTTACCTCCCAAGGGTTGTTGGGTGACCAGGCTGTAGGGGCCGGTAGAACGGGCATGCATCTTGTCATCCACCAAATGATGCAGTTTCAGAATATGCATGTATCCCAAGGTCACCAATCGATCGAAACTCTCGCCGGTACGGCCATCGAAGACCTGCACCTGTCCCCCTCTGGGTAATCCGGCCAATTCCAGCATATCCTTGATCTCGGCCTCGTTGGCACCGTCGAATACGGGAGTCGCAAAGGGTACGCCACCCCGGAGATGATGCGCCAATGTGGCAATTTCGGTATCGGTCATCTCTGACAAAGACTCGGTCTTACCCGTACCGTTATAAACCTTTTCCAAAAATTCCCGCAGTTTGATGGCCCCCGCCTGTTGATCGATGAGCCGACCAATAGCATGCCCAAGGCCTTTGGCAGCCCACCCCAAGTGGGTTTCCAGAATCTGTCCCACATTCATCCGCGATGGAACCCCGAGTGGGTTCAGCACGATATCCACGGGAGTGCCGTCTGCGGTAAAAGGCATATCTTCCACCGGAACGATCTTCGAGACCACCCCCTTGTTTCCGTGCCGACCAGCCATTTTGTCACCGGGCTGAAGGCGACGTTTCACTGCCAGATAGACCTTGACCATTTTCTGGACGCCGGGAGACAACTCATCCCCTTGCGTCAGTTTGCGCTTCTTCTCTTCGAAGAACAGCTCAAACTCCTTACGCTTTTCTTCCAGACTTTCCTTCAACTGCTCCAGTTGAATCTGCTGATCTTCTTCTCCAAGACGAATGTCAAACCAATCCCAACGGCCTAACTGATACAGATAATCATGGGTAATCACGGTGCCTTTGGGTAATTTTTTTGGCCCCCCCTTGACGACCTTTCCCATCAATAGACGTTCGATCCGGCCAAAGGTATCGTTTTCCATGATACGCAGTTGATCGCCAAGATCCTTCTTGTACTGAATCAATTCATCATCGATGATGCGTTGAGCGCGCGCATCCCGTTCGATCCCTTCGCGGGTGAAGACCTGCACGCCAATCACCGTCCCGGCCATGCCAGAGGGAACGCGCAGACTGGTATCCTTGACGTCGGAACTCTTCTCACCAAAGATGGCACGTAACAGTTTCTCTTCGGGAGTCAGTTGAGTTTCGCCTTTGGGGGTGACTTTCCCCACCAGTACATCCCCGGCTTCCACCTCGGCCCCGATGTAAACGATGCCGGAATCATCCAATCGATTCAACATACGTTCTGACAGGTTGGAAATATCCCGGGTAATTTCTTCTGGTCCCAACTTGGTATCCCGCGCCACCACCGACAGTTCTTCAATATGAATAGAGGTGAAACGGTCTTCGGCTACGACCCGTTCGGAAATCAGGATGGAATCTTCAAAGTTGTACCCGTTCCATGGCATGAAAGCCACCAGCAGGTTCTGACCCAGCGCCAACTCCCCCATGTCGGTGGATGCCCCATCCGCAATCACGTCATTACGCTGGATCAGATCGCCAACGTTTACGATAGGTCTTTGATTAATGTTGGTATTCTGATTTGAACGACGGTACTTGATGAGGTTGTAGATATCTACCCCTACTTCACCGGCCAGAGTTTCATTATCATTCACCCGCACCACGATCCGGGCGGCATCCACATAGTCCACCACGCCACCACGCCGGGCTTGCACCGTCGTTCCCGAGTCCACCGCCACGGTACGCTCGATCCCCGTTCCCACCAGAGGTTTTTCCGCACGCAAACACGGCACAGCCTGACGCTGCATGTTCGAACCCATCAAGGCGCGATTCGCATCATCATGTTCCAGAAACGGAATGAGAGATGCAGCCACCGAGACGATCTGAGCAGGCGCCACATCGATGTGGGTTATCCGGTCGGGAGACGCCAAGGTGAATTCGTTGAAGTGACGACTGGAAACCAGGTCATCACTGAAACGTCCCTGGTCATCCAGTGCCGCGTTGGCCTGGGCGATCACATGCCTTCCTTCCTCGATCGCCGAAAGCATCTCGATCTGATCCGTGACACGACCGTTTTCCACCTTACGGTACGGGGTTTCCAGAAAACCATACTCATTGGTACGGGCATACAATGCCAACGAATTGATCAGACCAATATTCGGCCCTTCCGGTGTTTCGATGGGACAAACTCGTCCGTAATGCGTCGGATGTACATCGCGCACTTCGAAACCTGCCCGTTCGCGCGTCAATCCCCCGGGTCCCAAGGCGGATACCCGCCGCTTATGAGTAATTTCAGAAAGCGGATTGGTCTGATCCATGAACTGGGATAACTGGCTGGAGCCGAAGAATTCCTTGATCGCCGCCGAAATGGGTTTGGCATTGATCAGATCATGGGGCATCAGATTTTCTGATTCTGCTTGAGAAAGCCGTTCCTTCACGGCCCGTTCCACACGCACCAGCCCGGAGCGGAATTGATTCTCGGCCAGTTCACCCACAGAACGCACGCGTCGATTGCCCAAATGGTCGATGTCATCAATTTCACCGCGCCCATTGCGCAATTCCACCAGAATCCTGATGACATCCACGATATCGTCATTGGACAGAATTGGAGAACCGGTTAGTTCAGGACGACCCACCCGACGATTGAACTTCATCCGGCCCACGGCGGAAAGATCATACCGTTCTTCACTAAAGAACAAGCCCTGAAACAGCAACTTGACGGCCTCTTCGGTGGGCGGCTCGCCAGGACGCATCATGCGATAGATGGCTATCCGCGCAGCATTCTGATCGAGCGTGTCATCCACGGCCAGAGTCTGGGAAATGTATGGCCCTTGATCCAGATCATTGGTATATAGGGTCTGAATGTCACGAATCCCGGCAGCACGCATTTTTGCCAGCAATGTTTCGGTAATTTCATCATTGGCACGGGCAATCAACTCCCCCGTATCTGTCTGAATGAGATCGCGGGCAAGAATTCGTCCCACCACAAAGTCTTCCGGCACTTCGATGCGGTGCAGACCGGCCTGTTCCAATTCACGGATATGCTTGACGGTAATCCGCTTGTCCCGCGCTACGATGACCTTGTCCTTGGCCATGATATCGAAACGAGCCACTTCGCCTCTCAAGCGTTCCGGAACCAGTGTCATGTGCAAAGACTTGTCATCGATATGAATATCATCGAAGTTGAAAAAGGTTTCCAGAATTTGTTCTGTATTGAATCCGATGGAACGTAACAGTGTGCTCACTGGCATCTTGCGCCGGCGGTCAATACGAAAGTAGAGCAGATCCTTGGGATCAAATTCAAAATCCAGCCAGGATCCACGATAGGGGATGATGCGTGCGGAAAACAGCAATTTTCCGGAAGAATGGGTTTTGCCTCGGTCATGTTCGAAGAATACCCCGGGGCTGCGATGCAATTGAGACACAATGACCCGTTCAGTACCATTGATCACGAAGGAGCCATTGCGTGTCATGAGGGGAATTTCCCCCATATAAACTTCCTGCTCCTTGATTTCCTTCACCGTGGGCTTGGAAGCTTCGCGATCCATGATCTTCAACCGTACCCGCGCACGCAGAGGGGAAGCAAAGGTCATGCCGCGCTGCTGGCATTCCACAACATCAAAGGGAGGAACGGCAAGGACATAACTGACATATTCCAGGACGGCATTGCCCGAATGACTGACAATGGGAAATACAGAGCGAAACGCCGATTCAAGACCCTGATTTTTACGTGTAGTCGGGTTTACGCCCTCCTGCAGGAATTCCGTATAGGAATCCAGTTGGGTGGCCAGCAGGAAAGGAATGTCGAGAACGCTGTGACGCTTGGCGAAACTTTTGCGAATGCGTTTTTTCTCGGTGAATGAGTAACTCATGTGATCTCCACGACAGTAAGACAGGGACTGGCGGCAAAATTCACGACTTGCGCGTGACCGGGAGTTCAGTTTTCAGGCTAAACGAGGCAGAGGCACCGTCGCGCCTCTGCCTCCCGGGTACATCGAGACTTACTTGATTTCGAAGGTAGCGCCGGCTTCGGCCAATTGCTTGGCGATGGCATCGGCATCAGCCTTTGGAATCCCTTCCTTGACGGGCTTGGGAGCACCATCCACGAGGTCCTTGGCTTCCTTCAGGCCCAATCCGGTGATGGTACGCACCACCTTGATGACATTGACCTTGTTATCGCCTGCACCGGTCAAGATGACGCTGAATTCCGTCTTCTCTTCCACTGCGGCTGCAACTGCAGCCGGGGCTGCCACTGCCACGGCCGTGGCAGCTGCGGATACCCCGAACTTTTCTTCCATATCTTTGATCAGTTCAGACAATTCCAGCACGGTCATGCCGGCGATTGCATCCAGAATTTCAATTTTGCTGAGTGCCATGTGTAACTCCTTGAATTAAACGGTTGCTTCTTTTTGATCGCGTACCGCAGCCAGGCCACGGACAAATTTGGTCGGTACTTCGTTAAGGGTCTGAACGAACTTGGTAACCGGCGCCTGCATGGTACCCATCAACTTGGCGATGAGTTCCTCGCGGCTCGGCATGGTCGCCAAACTGGATACATCCTTGGCAGACATGACCGAATTCGGCATGGCTCCACCCTTGATGACCAATTTGTCATTTCCCTTTGCAAATTCATGAATCACCTTGGCCACCGCCACCGGATCCGCAGAAATCCCATAAACCAGTGGGCCGACCATCTGATCAGCCAAACCAGCAAAAGGGGTATCTGCGATGGCGCGCCGAACCAATGTGTTTTTCAGAACCCGGAAGTACACGCCCGCTGCTCTGGCCTTGGCCCTAAGAACAGTCATATCGGATACGGCCATTCCGCGATATTCTGCAAGGATGATCGCTTGAGCTTCGGTCACCTGCCCCGTCACTTCCGCCACGACTGCTTTTTTCTCTTCCAGATTGAGACTCAAGGTCTGTCCTCCATAAAGATTACAGAAAGAGGATAATTCCTCTTTCCAACCACGGCGACCTTTCTTTCAGGGCTTGATACGCGAGTGTATCGATACAGCAAGACCTTCCATCAGGGACCGCCATCTGCGTAGGCTCGTGTTTCCATTAAACCCTCTCGGGTACCTACGGTCTTTGATGTCCATGGGGTGCAATCCTGAAAAACACACCCCATGCCCAAAGTCGTTATGTCTTTTACACGGACACAGTGGAACCGTCGATACGGATCCCACCACCCATCGTGCTCGAGACGGAAATTTTTCTGAGATAAATCCCTTTGGCAGTTGCAGGACGCGCACGGTTCAGGGCACCCAGCAGAGCCTGCAAGTTTTCCTGCAAGGCCTCCACGGTAAAAGAGGCGCGTCCAATGGAACAGTGTACCAGGCCAGCCTTATCGGTCCGATACTGGACTTGCCCGGCCTTGGCATTCCTGACAGCCCCAGTGACATCGTTGGACACCGTACCCACCTTGGGATTGGGCATCAAACCCCGAGGACCGAGAACTTGTCCCAACGGTCCAACGATACGCATGGCATCGGGAGTGGCGATAACCACATCAAAATCCATGAAGCCACCCTTGATCTTTTCAGCCAGGTCTTCAAAACCCACGATATCTGCACCAGCGACCCGGGCTTTTTCAGCATTGTCGCCTTGGGCAAAAACTGCAACCCGCATGGTCTTACCGGTTCCTTTAGGTAACACCACAGAACCACGAACCTGCTGATCTGACTTCTTGGCATCCACGCCGAGATTCACAGCCACATCCACCGACTCATCAAATTTTGCCGTGGCCGTTTTTTTCACCAGTTCCAGAGCCTCAGTCACGGCGTAGGAACGGGCACGATCAATCTGTGCACGCAGAACTTGCGTACGTTTGGTCATTTTGGCCATGTTCAGTTAACTCCTTCCACAGTAATCCCCATGCTGCGCGCACTACCCGCCACGGTACGAACCGCAGCATCCAGATCTGACGCCGTCAAATCAGGCATCTTGGTGGTGGCAATGGCCTCAGCCTGCGCGCGTGTCAAGGTTCCTACCTTGTCACTATGGGGTTTGGGGCTTCCCTTGCTCACGCCGGCCGCCTTTTTGATCAACACGGTGGCGGGAGGCGTCTTCATGATGAAGGTGAAACTCTTGTCCGCATAGGCGGTAATCACCACCGGAACGGGCAAACCAACTTCCATGCCTTGAGTCTGGGCATTGAAAGCCTTACAGAATTCCATGATGTTAAGGCCGCGCTGACCGAGTGCTGGTCCAATGGGAGGACTGGGGTTGGCCTTACCGGCCGGAACCTGCAACTTGATGTAACCTGTGATTTTCTTTGCCATGATTGCTCCTATGTTCGGGTGCCAGCGGTGAACCTGCGTTCACCTCCCCAGAATGACTGGAATCAGGCGACCTAGCCCTTTTCCACCTGTCCAAAATCCAACTCTACGGGTGTTGCCCGCCCAAAAATCAGTACGGATACCCGGAGTTTATTCTTGTCGTAATTCACTTCTTCCACCATGCCATTGAAGTCAGTGAAGGGGCCATCCTTGACGCGAACGCTCTCGCCAACTTCAAACAGAACTTTGGGCCTGGGCTTCTCGACCCCTTCCTGTACCTTGTTCAGAATGTTTTGTACTTCCTTGTCGGTGATGGGAGTCGGCTTATTGGCTTTTCCACCCACAAACCCCGTCACTTTCGGCGTGCTCTTGACCAGATGCCAAGTCTCATCGGTCATATCCATTTGTACCAGAATATAGCCCGGGAAAAACTTGCGTTCGCTGATGCTCTTCTGACCGCCTTTCATCTCCACGACTTCTTCCACGGGGACCAGAATGTCGCCAAACTGCTCGTTCATGCCCGCTCGCGTGATTCGTTCCTTGAGCGCTCGCTGCACACTCTTTTCAAAGCCGGAATAGGCATGTACCACATACCAGCGCATTGTCATCATTCAGACCGCCCCATCAATCGTTGTACCGCCACCAGCAATCCCCAGTCCACCAACCACAGGAATACCCCCACCACCAGTACCAGAGCAAAAACCACCAGAGTGGTCTGCCAGGTTTCCTTACGGGAAGGCCAAACAACTCGTCGAGCCTCCACCACCGCGTCCTGAGAGAAACGGTAGAAGTCCTGTCCAGACACCGTAAACCAGGCAACGGCAGCACCCAATCCCAATCCCGCCAATACGGCCAGAACCCGCAATACCAAAGCATGGTCCGCTAATTGGTAATAGCCCACCAACCCCGCCACTACAAGGGCAAGGGCGAGGGCAAACTTGAGTTTATCCGCCATGGGCGTTGAATTTCCTTTGTAAACCTTGGCAGGCCAGGAGGGCCTCGAACCCCCAACCTACGGTTTTGGAGACCGTCACTCTGCCAATTGAGCTACTGGCCTGTTTTATTACTGAATCACTTTAGCGACAACCCCGGCGCCCACGGTCCGACCACCTTCGCGAATCGCGAATCGCAGCCCCTCTTCCATCGCAATCGGTGCAATCAACGTCACCGTCACCGACACGTTGTCTCCAGGC
>NZ_JPOQ01000021.1 GCF_000735045.1 Ferrovum myxofaciens | reverse complement strand
CTAGTAGTAAATATCATTAAAAGGTTTACGTAATACAATTCCCTCCCGTACAATGATCGAGAGAAATTTTGGTCAAAACCATAAAGGACGGGGGGAGATAATGGGACGAAAGACGGATCGAGCACCATTGGTATTAACGCCAAAAGAAAAGGAAAGTCTCACGAGACTCTCGCAGTCCCGGACGGCTTCCAAGCGGGAGATTGAACGAGCGTGCATTTTATTGAAATATGCAGAAGGGATGTCTTTCTCGGAAATTCATCGGGAGATCCGTCTGTCTCGCCCATCTATTTACAAATGCATCGACAAGGCATTGGCCGCCGGAGTCTCTGTAGGGCTCAAGGATAAATATCATCGACCGAAAAGCCCTGAGATCACGGAAGAGGCTAAAAGTTGGGTAGTGAGTCTGGCCTGCTGCAAGCCCAAGGACCATGGATTTGCGGCAGAATTGTGGACCCTATCGGCTTTGACGGCTTTTGTTCACGAGAGAGCGGAATCGGCGGGATTTCCAAGATTGGCCCGTGTTCCGAAGATGACGATATGGCGGATTCTGGATACAGCCAACATCAAGCCGCACCGAATCCGGTACTATCTGGAAAAGAAGGATCCAGATTTTGACCGGAAGATGAGGGAAGTCCTGATGGTTTATCAGGAGGTTAATCTTCAGAATGACCGGAAAAAATTACAGGACAAGCCGGTTCCTGAGGAGATCCGCCCGGTCATTACTGTCAGCGTGGACGAGAAACCGGGAGTCCAGGCAATCCAGAACACGGCCCCCGATTTGCCTCCCGTCCCCGGACGCCACGCCGAAGTCGGGCGCGACTACGAATATATCCGTCATGGGACGCTTTCGATTCTTGCGGCCCTGGATCTTCATACGGGTGAAGTGATCGCCAATGTCGAAGAGCGTCACCGGAGCCAAGAGTTTGTCGCTCTGCTGAAGCGACTGGATGAGCGTTACCCGAAAGAGGCGACCATTCGGGTTGTTTTGGACAACCACTCGGCCCACATTTCCAAGGAGACCTTCGCCTATCTGGCCGCACATCCCAACCGGTTTGAGTATGTCCACACCCCCAAGCATGGATCCTGGCTCAATCTGGTGGAAACGGCGTTCTCGAAGATGGCCCGTACATTCTTGCGCCACATCCGGGTCTCCTCAAAGGAGGAACTGAAGGGCCGCATCGAAAAAGGGATTGCCGAATGGAACGAACACCCGGTTGTCTTCCGGTGGAGTAACTTCGATCTGGGCTTGGAATGATATGTAAGTTGTTTGATGTTATGTTGTACTAG
>NZ_JPOQ01000020.1 GCF_000735045.1 Ferrovum myxofaciens | reverse complement strand
GTTGCCATAAATCAGTGATCGATGGATACGGCAACGCTCAGGAAATGCATGCCAACGCACCAATGGCAAATCATTTCCCCGACCCGATGTTGCCTCCCGAACCAGAGGCCATCGGCCATCGGCCATTTTCTCTCAAAAACAAAAGATTAGTCAATGTTTTATACCATAAAAAAGATACCTTCCTCAGTCAGTCTATCACAGCAAAAAAAGCGAGGTTTTTCAAGGGTCTATAAACACTGATAAGCAGAGTGGACAGTCACTGCGGCAGGTCAGGGAAGTTCCACCACTGCGCCCCAACTCAGAGGACCCCGGTGTCTTTCAGAGTTTCTGTCGCCTCAACCATCTGTGTTGTCTCCTGTCACCAGCACTGAATCGCGATCCACCGGCTATTTTTCTCATAATACGCCACCATAAGGAGGTGTTGGTATGGATCCAGTTGCCAAGACGGAAATACGACGAATTTAAGTACCTCTGATTCAAGTCAGAAGTTGCACAAGTCCTAAGTCCTGCGACAACTTAACCCTCCCCGGTTTTATTGGCTCCGGCCTGTTGTAGGTTTTGGTTGCAAGTGAGAAAATACTTGCACCATAATCCGCGACAGAGGGATGGCCATGCGCGACAAGACCGATACCGGAACCACTGAACCTATCCCCTCTCGGCTTCTGCTGGGCTATGCCCGCGTCAGCACCGACGACCAGGACTTAACTAACCAACGAGCAGAACTGCACGCAGTCGGCTGCACCAAGATATTTTCGGAGAAGATCACGGGCACCAGGCGCGACCGCCCGGAGTTGGCCAGGATGCTTGATCACCTGCGCCCCGGTGATATTGTAACTGTCACACGTCTTGACCGTCTGGCGCGTAGCACCCGAGATCTGCTGGATATTGCCGAGCATATCCAGTCTGGCGGTGCGGGTCTGCGTAGTCTGGCTGAGCCGTGGGCCGACACCACGACCCCAGCCGGGCGTATGGTGATGACCGTATTCGCCGGAATTGCGGAGTTTGAGCGTAGCCTGATTGTGGAGCGCACCAGGAGTGGCCGCGTGGCTGCCAAGGCGCGAGGCGTGAAGTTCGGACCACGGCCTACCCTCACGCACGTCCAGGTAAAACATGCGCGCCAACTGATTGACCAAGGCGACCATACTGTGAGTGAAGTCGCCAAGTTGCTAGGCGTTCATCGTACAACCCTTTATCGCGCCATAGCCAGAACCGAGTAGGTTTGTTTTTGGTGAGTTCGTGTTGTCGTGCGACAGACAGCAAAGTCGCGACTATACTTCGCGTTCTACATGGAGGATTAACTTGATGGCCACCGTCTCAATTAGCGAAGCCGCGAGGTTGGTTGGAAAAAGCAGATCTGTCCTGTATGCGACATACATAAAAAAGGGAAAACTGTCCGTAATTAAAAACAGTACTACAGGCAAGCCAGAGGTTGATATATCTGAACTTTTGAGGGTTTTTGGCAAATTAATAGGACAGGCCGATACAGACAGCAAAAAGGACACACTAGGACATGATCGGACAGTAGAAAAAGACAGTGAATACAACGCAATGGAAACGGAACTTAAAGGCGTTCTGACGCTTTTACGGGTAAGAGAAGAACAGCTTAGTGAAGCGAAGGAGCGGGAGGCTAAATTGTGGCAACAAGTACAGGATTTGACCTCCGCTGTCCGGCTGATTGAGAATAAATCAGAGACCACGAAGAAGCGGAAATGGTGGTTTTTGTAATTTATTTCGGGCGCTATTTGTCGTCTTATTAGAAAATGTAAAAATCGTACGCTAAGCCGGTTGGCTGTCCCGTTGCCCCCAAAGCCGGTTTGCCATGTTATACAAAACTTCGTATAATTTGGGCATGACAAATCCTAAGCCCGTCGAGTTTCAGGGCAGTGCCCTTGATGATCTTCGCGCCTTCCCGCTCGCGGCCAAGCGCGAGGCAGGCCATCAGATCGACCAGGTACAGAATGGTCAGGAACCGGACGACTGGAAACCCATGAACACCGTGGGCCAAGGCGTGAAAGAGATTCGGATTCGGGATGTTGCCGGGGCCTTCCGAGTCCTCTACGTTGCCAAGTTCGCCGATGCCGTCTACGTGCTTCACTGCTTCCAGAAGAAGACAGGGAAGACCAGCAAGGCCGATGTGGACTTGGCTGCCAAGCGTTACCGCGATTTATTGAAGGAGTTAGACCAATGAGCAACCAACGATTTGCCAGCGTCTGGGACGCCATCGAGGACACTCCTGAAGAAGCGGAAAACATGAAGTTACGTTCCCTCCTGCTGACGGCGCTGAAGAACCACCTTACCCGTACCGAAATGAGCCAGGCGCAGGCCGCCAAGCTCTTTGGTGTGACTCAGCCGCGTGTCTCTGACCTGATGCGCGGCAAGATCAACCTGTTTGGCCTAGATGCTCTGGTGAATATGGCGACGGCTGCCGGGCTTCACATCGAAATGAGGGTGCTCGAAGCTGCCTGAGCCTTCTCTCTTTGCGAGAAGCGACCCTAACACCTTGGCGTACGATTTGTAGGTAGCAAAGCGCAAACGATAACTACCTGCACAATCAACAAAAAAACTGTACTATCGTGGGAACTACAAATGTAACCACAATGAATTTTGATTGGGATATAACAAAATCAGAGAGCAACAAAGCCAAGCACGGTGTGAGTATGAAGTCTCCCTCATCTAAACAACAAAGTTGTAGATGGGTTTTCCTGGGTCGACGACCAGAGCGCAGGGATGTTGCCACCCAGGCGGCTTACCGCGATCTCACCAGGCGTAAATTCGGAGTCTTCCGCCCCTATTTCCAGCAGATACTTACCGCTCCTGGTTTTGGCCAGGTACTCCGTGCTTGCGGTAGGAGCATTGTAAACCAAACCGTCCGCTTGGGACCCCCTCTTGGCGTAAGACTGGCGTGGAAATCGCCTAAGAAGGGGAATGCGCGGACAAATGTTCAGCGAGAAAAGCCAATGAGAAAGAGCGAAAGCAATATCGTCAAGTTCACCCTTGACCCAGACAACCTTCCACCCCTGACGGCGCAAGAGTGCGCCGAGCTTGAGGCAGTGGCCACCATGCCTGACGAGGCTATCGATTACAGCGATGCCCCGGAATTGACGGATGCTTTTTGGCAGGTGGCTAGTACGCCAATCCCGGAGGTGAAGAAGCAAATCACATTGCGCATTGATTCGGACGTAATTGACTTCTTCAAGGACACTGGGAGGCGCTACCAGACCCGTATAAATGCTGTTTTGCGCGCGTATGTGAAAGTTCACAAGAATGTGCACGGGCACTAAATGGCCCACCTAGTGCCAAGTCGGCACCGCCAACTTGATTTCTTTGTGGCGGACATCCTCGACACTGTGCCGAAAGACGATATGACCAGCATGGAACATCCGCTATTCGCCCTGAAGGCAGGCGACAAGCGGGTGCGTACCTATGAGCGGACTGGCTCAATCGTAACGGTCAAGCCTGGGCATGATGGCTGCGCGACGATCCACGACAAGGATGTGTGGATCTACTGTATTAGCCACTTGGTTGAGGCAATCAACAGGGGTCGCGAGGATGTTGGGCGCGTGGTGCGATTTACGGCCTACGACTTCCTTGTAACAACGAACCGCGATACAAGCGGGCGGGCGTATGAGCGCTTGGGTGATGCCTTGGCACGACTCAGCGGTACGCGCATCGAAACGAACTTAGCCACAGACGGTCAGCGGGAGCGGGCGGGTTTCGGTTTGGTGGACTCGTGGCGTGTCATTGAACGCAACCACGATGAACGCATGGTGGCTGTTGAGGTGACGTTACCGGATTGGCTCTGGCGGTCGGTTAAGGCTCATCACGTGCTCACGCTCAGCCGCGATTACTTCCGGCTACGCAAGCCCCTAGATCGGCGCATCTACGAACTGGCCCGCAAGCACTGCGGCGCACAGTCGAAGTGGAGGGTGACCGTTAAAACGCTACATGAGAAGAGCGGCAGTGCTGCGCCTCTGCGCAATTTCCGGGGCGATGTGAAGAAATTATCCGACTCCAATGAGTTGCCAGACTACCGTGTGGCATTCGACTCTGAAGGTGACACGGTGACATTCTATGCACGTTCTCAGAATGGCACAAAGGCTCAGATTGCAGATCTTTTTGGCGGTCTTAAGATGGCCAACCGTCCGTGAAAGCACGTGTTCGATTGGCTGTGGATATGTCGACTATTTCTGTGAATTACCACGTGCTTTTAGATGCACTAAACTGTGAATTACCACGTGCCTTTAGATGCACCCATACTCGTGCTTTTAGATGCAGAACCGCCCCGCAAAGCCAATATCGGCGGGGGTTCCAAAAACCGTAACGCGCGCGCGCGATTTAACTTTAAATCTTAAAGTCTTTAACGGAAAAACTCTTCCCGACCTAGCCCACGTTTTCAAGGCAGGATTACCCGGACTGCGCGAAAAGCCCCGTCGTTCAGGGCGGGGCTTTTCGCGCAGTCCGGGTAAAAGCACAAAAGCCCGCGATAGCGGGCCTGTGCCGATGATCGGTGAACCGGCCATATCGATAACAGCGGGTTTATGATTTTTTGGGGGTAGAACTGTCCCTGGGGGGTCGGCGGCCCCCATCAAAACTGTCATTACCTTCACCTTCGCGGGGGCTACTGCCCCCCCGTCCTCCCTCCGCTTTGCTCCGGTCGCGAAGTCGCCCCCCTGTGAGATGGCTTCGCCCTCTCCCCACCCTTCGGGCGGTTCCCCCTCTCCCAAAACCCGTAATTAGGGGATTGCTACAAGTTACCGTCAATCCAATCTGGGGTTTTTGGCGAGGAAGGATAAAGTTCTTGGCAAGCGAAGCGCGTCAGAAGGCTTTAGAAGCCTCGTGGGGAGCCTGTGGGCTTCTCTGGCTCCTTTGGGCAAGCCTAAGGTCCGCATAAGCGCCTACGCGATTGTGGACAGCCAGAGAGCCCACCCGGGGGGCGCGGGATCACAATCATTCCGGCATTCCTGGAATCCTTGATATTTAGTAACAGTTACTTTATTATGGGTTTGTCACCGTTACGAAACATTAAGGGGGTTGCTATGGATTCTGTCACTGTTACAAAAAGAAAGCCAGGACGACCTGCAAAGACCAGGGATGGTTTGGCGATGCCTTCAAGACTGCGCCAGAGGCTCTACAGGGCGAGAAAACAGGCTGAGGCTACAGAGGCCATAGGAAACGAGAAAAACGCGTCTACGGGCGTTCTGGTAGGTTTGTTGGCCGGTTTTGTGAAAGGTCATGATGAGACTTCAGTTCTTGGCGTCAAACGGGTTTTGATTGAATTATGCAACCGTTATGAAATAGGTGGGGATCGATGATCTCCCCCCCCTGGGGGCGTGTGTTTCAACTATTTTAGTTACAGTTACAAAATCAGATAAAAAACCGCCCACCCCAAGAAGGGTGAGCGGTGAAGCCAGTTTAATGACATAGCCCGGTCGATGTGGCCCCAAGTCACAGCTTAGCTGTGTGGCCTGACCAAATGTGTTTGGTCGCTAGGGTCGTTTTTAGCGAACGATTTGAAAAAACGCGTACTCGCGTCCTACAGGTCCGGGACACAACCCCGTGCTGCGTGGAGCGATCTCAATGGTTAAACTCCAAAATCCTGCAAAAGCAGGCTCCCTTGTCCGCGTTGTGCGATGTTCTGCGCCAACTGTGTGCTAGCCCAACTCCCACAGTGCCACCTGTGGGCGTGTTTCTGGTCGCCAAACCAGTCTCACGGAATCACGGGGTCGCCAAACCCCGTCTTTGTCACGTATATCCGACACGCCGCATCCCTGCGGTAAAATCACTTCTGTCCGGTTCAGGCTTTCGGTACTTCCTTGGACCAACATCGGTTCAGCCCTCGGTTTCGACACCTAATCGAATTAGTCATTACTGCCTAATTCTCGCCTAATCTCCCACGCCTCCCAATACTGCAACGATTGCCAATCGTTTTGGGGTCGGCGCTTCCCAGGTTAACTATTAGCTACTACGCTACGTCACGCCACCGCACTCCAAATCAAACCATCGCTACGCTTACCCAGATTATCTGGTTTCAGGGATTCGAGATTCCAAAGCAATTCCCTTACCCGGTTTGATTCTTCGTCGTGCTACCGATTAGCCAGCTGTGCTGGCTAATGGCTTGATGTAACTCTGCACAGCATCCTCGAGGGACGCCGTTACACGCTTAAGCTATGCAGTGACCCCCGGTTTCCCGAGGTGCCGTTCGAGTCAGACTTCTCCGCTCGAACCGATGCGATTACGCGCACCATGACAGCCTGCGTGTGCAGCACAGGTCAGACCCTTGCGGTATCTGCCCTGGTCGGGACTTTCACCCGATTTCACTTCAAGCAGGGTTTCCGGTTTTGGCTTGCGCCGCCTCCGTTGGCCCGTGTCCCTGTCGCCCAATTTCAAAAGCCACGTTAAGTTGTGGCGGAACGGAATGAGTCGAGAGGGGGATTACACCCCCAAGCGCTCGTCGTAGCGTGGCGAGCTTAATTACAAGCACCACGCTTCACCGGACTGACTGAGATGGCGTCTCAGTCGTGGGGCAACACCGCCCCGGTGATTTGAGTGTCGTTGGCTTGGCGGCCACGACACGGTGCTGCAGGATGTATCGAGGCTTGGCCGGCCTGTGACGGGGTAATCATACCCTGGTTGTTTTTGTTCGTCAAAAACATATGGAATCTCTTTATACCGTGCCACCATTACCGGTTTCGTAGTATTATTGCTGCATCATGACCAATGAACCCAAAAACCATACTGACCAAAAACCGGGTCAGAACCGCACCAGTGCATACCGTGGTAAGGCTGCAACAAACCCCTATATTTTCACCAAGAAGACGGTATGGATGCAGCGGGTTGGAGATGGAGTGAGAGCCGGAGCGGGGTTGTACATTCAGGGTTCGACCCGCTTGGAGAAGGTGGCTTTTTTGGTGGCCAAGTTTGCGGCTCGGTACAAGGTGAACCTGTTACGCCGGTCAGATCTACAGGCCCGCAAGTCCGGGGAAACCGTGACACGGTGGCTGGGCTACCTCGATGACAAGACCGGGATGGTGAACTGGGTGCTGCTGTGCTGGCCAGGAGAAGATCTCGACCGGTCGGAGTTGTGGCGTCCCGTTCACGAACAACGGATCAGGCATTCCAACTATGAGTTGGTGCGAATCACAAAACCTGGAGCGAAAGCCCCGGTTTTGACCTGGCGTTATGAAAAGCCGCAGTTTGAGAAACTCCACGACCAAATCGTGCAGGTCATCCGGTTGAAACAGGATGCGATACTCGACCAGATCATCCATACTTTACACCGAAGTCCGGGGTTTGCCGGGGTCCGTCAGCAGGTGAAGAAATTGTGGGAGATCACGAGGAAGGAGTGGAAGCGGACCCGTGGAGCCGATGAGCCGGTGCCTGAAATTCCGAAGAACATCGGCTATGTCAGACGCCTGCCGGATGTGGGGGCGTTGTGGTCTGAATTGGTTAAACGAGATACCGTTTGAGATGTTTTGGGAAAGACGGTGTGCTTCACCAAGCGGTCATCGGGTTGCACTCGAATCCGCCTCGTTAAAAACAAAAATGTAGTAACATTATCGTATGAAAACAAGATTTGAATGGGACCCTGCCAAGGCGGCGAGTAATCTCAGGAAGCACCGTATCAGTTTTGAGGTTGCTATTCGTGTTTTTGCGGATCCGTTCGCACTAGTTAAGCAAGACCGTATCGAGAATAAGGAGAGCCGCTGGCAGACCTTGGGACTTGTTGATGGCTATTTGTTGCTTCTGGTGGCCCATACCGTCCGGGATGAAGAGGACGGCACGGAAGTTATCCGTATAATTTCGGTACGTCGCGCTGAACCGAAAGAGAGGAGGTGCTATGAGCAAAATCGTTCATTATGAGGTTGACCTAAACAACCTGCCGCCTCTGACGGCGGAGCAACAGGCCGAGTTAAAGGCATTGGCAACGATGCCAGATGAATCCATCGACTACAGCGATATTCCGGCGCTGACGGATGCGTTTTGGAACAACGCAGTGCGGGGGAAGTTTTACCGCCCCACCAAGACCTCCACCACGGTGAGGATTGATTCGGATGTGATGCTGTGGCTTAAGTCGAAAGGCAAGGGCTATCAGACCCGCCTGAATGAGATTCTGCGCAAGGCGATGGTCGAGGAGATCGACGAGTCGCACAGCCACTAATGTGACTGTCACGGTAATTGTGGCGGGATCGTGATCTGTCGCGGGACTTGTGACTTAGGCAACTTAGGACTTGAAACAGAGGTGCTTAAACTCGTCGTATTTCTGTCTTGACAACGGGGTCCACTTCACCTCCGGTCGTTTCCGCGGGCAGTAAGCAGCCTGTCTTTACCCTCGTCAATCATGCCCCGTGAACCTGGATCTCCAGTATCAGAAACGCCATCCTCATCATTTCTATTCATTACAGCTCCCTCATTCATCTATGCCACAAGATCCCCGGTCGG
>NZ_JPOQ01000019.1 GCF_000735045.1 Ferrovum myxofaciens | reverse complement strand
CCCCCCCCCATACCACCTGTGGGCCCCATGGAAGGAGGAACCCCACCGCCCATTCCGTTGTTGTAGTACCCTCCCCCCGGGCGCGGCATCATTCCCATGCCTGCCGGGCCTTGCGCCGTTTGTCGGCGCACCAGCCAAATCACCAACAGCAGGGCTATCCCCCCCACCACCAACAAGGTTCCCCAAGGGGTATGGCCCGTTCCACCGGCAGGAACGGTGGCACTTCCCGTGCTGCGATCCAACTCATTTTTCAATTCGGCCACGGCACTTGGCTTGGCAAAGGGCAATCCAGGTTGAAGTTTCTGGGCCAAAGCCAGTTCATCTCGCCCACCTGCCAGATTACCGGAACGCGCCAGAACTTCGGCTTCGGTGAAATGAGCCTTGGCGCTGTTGGGGTGAGCGCGCAATACTTCCTGCATCATTTGCTGCGCCTCTTCCAGTCGGCCACTGCGCGTTGCTTCATAGACCTGTTCCAAACTGGGCTCAGCCCAGGCCAAGGTCCCTTGCAACAAGGCAAAGGTAACTAAAATATGACGAAAATGTAACTTCATGAATGCGTTCTCCTGATCGTTTCAGTGTTGCCCGAAGGTGACCTCGGCGGAGCACCCCTGTGCCCTCTCATTCCACCTGCTCAGATAGGGTCTGTTGACAGCCAACACAAGGGGGGCATGCGTTTTTCTCATTATCGCGCAGAAGCAGAGGTTCCAACTCCTGCCGGGGAACGGGCCGGGAAAAAAGAAATCCCTGCAAAAAGTCACATCCCAGAGCACGCAGACAATCTTTTTGCAACTTGGTTTCCACTCCCTCGGCAACGACGATCATCTGGGCCGATTTTCCCAATGCCACGATCATGCGCACGATTTGATTGTCTTCCCCGCTGTTCGGAATATTCTGGATGAAACTTCGGTCGATCTTGATCGTATCCAGGGGTAACTGGCGCAAATGGGACAAACTGGAATACCCTGTCCCAAAATCATCGAGGGCCAGATGAATCCCCAATTTGCGCAAACGCTGAAGCACTTTGGCCGAGCGTCCCGGATTGCGCAACACCATGCTCTCGGTCAATTCAAACTCGATCAGCCGAGGTGGGGCGCCCGTTTCCTCCAGTATCCTTTCCACGGTATCCACAAAGGCGTCAGACTCCACTTGCAGGAGGGATAAATTGATGGCCACTCGATGACCGTAAGACAAGTTTTGATCTCTCCAACTCACCACCTGACGACAGACTGCCCGAATGACCCACTCTCCAAGCGGAATGATCAAGGCGGTTTCTTCCGCCACAGAAATGAAATCGTCGGGTTGGACGAGTCCGCGGCGTGGATGTTGCCAGCGAATCAAGGCCTCCAGTCCACATAACCTTTCCGTGGACAGGCAAAATTTTGGCTGGAAATATAATTCGAATTCCTGCTCCTGAATGGCACGACGCAGGTCTCGTTCCACTTCCACCCGGGCCACGGCCCGGCGATTCATTTCCGGATCGAAGAAACGAAAACCCGATTTCCCACTCGCCTTTGCGACATACATGGCCGTATCTGCATGCTTGAGCAGAATATCCGCATCTATACCATCCTCCGGGTAAATGCTGATGCCAATGGAGGAGGTGGTATGAAAATCATACCCCCCCAGGACGATAGGCTGTTCGATGATCTCGATCAACTTTTCTGCAATGATGGCCAATTCCTGGTGCCCGGCAGGCTGTTGAAGCAATACCACGAATTCATCCCCTCCCAGACGGGCTACCGTATCAGAGGCTCGCACCCCTGCCTGGAGCCGCCGGGAAACAGAAATCAGTAACTGGTCTCCTGTGGCATGGCCCAATGAATCATTGACCCACTTGAAATTGTCGAGATCGAGAAAAAGCACCGCCAACTGATTCTGATTGCGTTCGGCCAGACGAATGGCCCGGGACAGACGATCCTGCAACAGGTGCCGATTGGGTAAACCCGTCAGGCGGTCATGGTTGGCCTGATAAATAAAACGGGCCTCACTTTCCTTCTGTTCGGTAATGTCCTTGAAAACGGCAATGTAATTCGTCACTTGCTGACTGGCGTCGCGCACCACGCTGAGACTGAGCCAACGGGGGTACAGAGTGCCATCCTTGCGCATATCCAGCAATTCCCCGCACCAATAACTGTTCATCTCCACTGCCGCCCATATTTGCGTCAGGGGCGTTTCATTGGGAACGCTTACCGTACTCGACAGCATTTCATTGCCCAACACTTCCTCTTCACTGTAACCGGTAATTCGCTTAAAAGCTTCATTCACGGTTAATAACCGGCGATCGCGCGCCGAGATCGCAATGGCATCCAGACTGCTGGCAAAGACTCGAGACCACAAATGTTGTTTCGCCTCTTCCCGCATGCGCAAGTTTTCATGACGCTCCATGTTGTCGGCCATTCTTTCCAGAATATCCGCCACCACGGTAATTTCATCCCGACGCGCAGCCCGTGCTTCCACGAGCGCACGTACAAATTCCAGAGAAACGCGATGCTGATCACTGAAATGGACCACGGCTCTTTGCAGGGCCTGCACGCGCCGAGCGCCTTCCAGCATCCATTTGCCGATGGAAAAAGCCAGAATTCCGCCCACCAGAACGAAGGTACTGAGCAAATAACCCAGACTTTCCCAAGAAAAAAAGACACTTCCTTCCGTGTAGGTCAAACCATCGCTCACCAAAAACACCAACAAAGCCAGTGCGCCTGCGCAGAGAACAAAGCGAAGGAGGGTCTGACGGGCGATGGATTGAAATCTTTCTGCGGACACAGCGACTCTCCGAATGTGCGGTGAGACCGAGGCCTTGCAAGAGTACCGCAAAAGTATCCCATTTAACAACAAACCGATGGAAATTCCCTTTTAATGGAATGACAGGAAGAATCCCATCACCATCACGGGAATTACGGCGGGAGAGAGAATCGTTGGCCAAAAAAGCAGCCCCACCAACCCCAGCAACCCCCATACCGTTCTACGTCGCCAACGCCAGGCACGCTCCCAGCGGTTCCATTCATCCCGCGCACGGGAGGGACTGCCCACCTGCCACATCAAGGTCAAGGGATATAATCCCCCACTCCAATGCAGCAGAGCCAAAGCGCGGAATGCTGCCACGCCTCCCTGCGTATCCCCCAGACGCCCAATGATCCTGGGTGCCCACTGGAGAATCCACTGTCCGCCCCAGAGTTGCTGGGCCCGTATCATTTCCACTGCCAAGGGGTGCCACATACTCTCTCACTTGACCTTTCCAGGAACCCGGAGGCGCGGCAGGCAACCCCAGATCACCCCTTGTCCGGAAAAGAACCCCAGATAATGCAAATCTTCCAGACGGGTCAACCAGCCTTCGGGAATCAGGGGAACCTCCTGCCACTGCCGTTGCAGCATGGCACCCGCGCGAGGTTGACCCTGCCACCAATACCGGGGAGCAGGGGCCGTCGTCCCTGCCTGACGTTTCTGGATCTGGACCCGGCCGGCCCGATCATTCAGCGTTCGACAAGATTCCGCATCCAGGGTACGAAATACCAACAGGTGGGCCGCATTTCCCACCATCATGCGGGCTGGAGCCATTCCCCCCATGGCCACCTCGAGATCGGTCAGGGTTTGAACTGCCAACGTCACCTGCATATCGCACTCACGTCCTTTATTGAGTAATTGCACAAACGTTTCTCCCGACAGTTCCGCTGCTTCATCCACAAAGATTCGCACCGCAGACCGTTGCACCGTGGAAGCACGGTAGCGATCCCCCGCCAGGGCCGCCAGTTCCCCCAATACCAGCGTTCCCAACATCTGAGCCACCCGCGCATTAGACAAGGCCCCCAAGGATACGTACACCACTGCACGTTGCTCGATGAGTTCCTTCAGGGTGAAACGTTTCCTCCCGGAATCACTTCCCAACAACGTGCCCAGGACGCCGGTGGCGAGGATTTCCAGAAGGGGCAATAGCGACACGATCATCTTCGAGTAATGCACGGCATCATGTCGGGCCAGGTGGTCCATACCCACGCTCAGCGTATGCTCCCGTCCCCACCGCTGCCAGCATGTCCGAACCAGTTGCCGGCCCTGGTCCCCCACATGAAAACGCAGGCTTGAAAAGGTCAGGGATTCATCCAATCCACGCAGGGCGGCAATGATCCGAAACAGGGTCATCCAGGCAAACTGGCCAAACACCGTTGCGCGTTCCGCGAGGGGCAAGAGTTGGCACAGGCGACTGGCCAGTTCCGAGGGATCTCGTCCAGCCGCCAGAACATCGAGGCAGCCACCCTGATGGGGATGGTGGGCATCGATTTCCAGATACACACGATGCCGTTGAAGCGCTGCACTTTGCAAGCAACGAGGGAAGGTCTCCCCTCCCTTGGGATCCAATACGAGCACGGTGTCCCCACGGGCCAAAGCCTGTAGGGCCATCAACAAAAATGCCTGGGTTTTCCCAGTCCCTGGCGCCCCCAGCACGATCATATGTCCACGCCCCTGGTTATCGAGCCAGACGGGACGATCTTCCCGCACCGGTGACAACTGATGGGGTTCTCCCATACTGGCATCCCAGTGCCGTTGCAAGCGGATGGCATCCCAGGGACCTCCCCACCCAAGCCAAAGCGCCGTCCGATGGTTTCGGATTCGCCGGAACAGGGAGTGGATACTGATTTCCCCGGCGGCAAAACGTCCTGATCGAAACAGGAGACGGTGTCGCCACATATCGGCACCACTGGCCAACATCAGAAGGTGGGTACTCAGATGCACAAACCAGGGGCCGTCCAAACCACTCCATTGACCAATCCACCGGAGACTCAAGGCAGCCAATCCCCAGCGTCCCCAGAAACGCAGGAAATAGCTAACCCCCGCCCCCATTTCAAGGTGATGCATGGGTCTGAAACCATTCCGAGATCCACCTCTGCCAGAGTGGGCTGGGACATACCGCAGAGACCCTGCGCTGCAGCAAGGGATGCCAACGCTCGATTCCTTCCGCCGGGGAGTGGCCCAGTACGCCCCGCGTCTGCCAGTACAGACACATCTCCCGAGATTCGGAGGGCAACGTGCCTCCTTCTGCGCCCAATCCCCGACGAAGATCTTCTCCAACCCTGGGCCAAAGCAGATACCACAGGCCGGCATCCTGCCAAATTCGACCCGGTTTCTGGCGTGGATCCCAAAGACCTTGAGTCAACAACCTGTCTGCCACCTGCCATTCCATTCCCCGTTCTTCCGCGGAGGTCCCGACCTCACTGCGTTCCACGGGATACAACGCCTCCTTACTTTGCTGCTCCAGCCAGAGCCAGGTTTCTCCTGCCAGAATGCGCCCTGCCAGATGATCCTCGCCCTGCCAGGACAGCGTCTCACTTCCCCGTGGTTCAAGCCAGACCTGGTGATTTCCCTGATGGGCACACCAACGCGCCAGTCCGGCCGAGAAACCGCCCCACCGACGTTCCCTTTCCACCTGACCCACAGGGGTCACCTGCCAGAACACGATGGCCCCATGCAGTTTTCGAATCAGCACCTCGAGGGTCCGCAGGCAGCATTCCTGCCCCGAAGTTCCCGTCCAGAAGGGCGCATGAAGCGATTCCTCGAGAGTGGAAGCCAAAATACCCGGCAATGGGGGCGACTCCCCTGGATGAAAGGTGTCCGGACAGGGCAAGTTCAGAACCCACTCGCTCATGCGTTCCACGGAAGGAAGCAGTACCCGTTCGAAGAGTTGAACTTCTCCGGCAAAACGGGCGGCCATCTGGTGCAGGGTCGAATGCAACAGAGGGCGGCAGCGGATTGCCGGGTGAACGGTCCAAAGAGTCATGGCTTGCCCCCCTGCAAACGCAGAGGCGCATTACCAGAGGATCTCTGTCGGCGCTGTCGACAGGGATCACAGCGGTATCCCTGGCGCAATCGACTCCAGGGTTGCACATAGAGACCTTGGCACCCCTGACACCGACATTGTTGCAAGTGACGCATTTCCAGGGACTTGACCAGCCACCAGGCACGATCCAGAGTCAGGCAGGGGGACAAGCCGCAGGAAAGAATCACATCGCGCCACTGGCTATACCCTTCCATAAGCGATGTACAGGCATCTTCCTCCTCCCCCACCAAATTCTTTACTCTGGAATAAATTTGGCAAAACAGCGAAGACTGGAGGAGATGCTTGCGCCTCAGGTACCATTGGTCCGAATTGGGAACCTGCCCCTTACGCGGAGATTCCCCATTAATTTCAAGAGACAGCTTCCGCAGGAACCAACTGGACAAATGGGTCAGGTCCGCAACCACGGGCACCCGTGCCCCCAGTTCCAGCAACCGTTCGGCCTGTCGGTAGCGCCGGATCTCCTGCTGCAAATCACGTTTGGTAGCCATGATCGCGCTCCCCTTCGCCCAGCAACAGAGCACGGGGCAAAGCCGCATCCGTCCCCATGGCGTATTGGCCCAAACATTCCCAGACCCGCATCGAACGCCAGCGTAGCCCCACCAAAAGTATGGGTGACTGGGCCAGATGATGGATTTCGGCGGCCGACATCTCCAACACCAAATCCGCCACCGGTGGGAGCAACCCAAGATTGAGGAGGCCCTGTAACCGGTCGCGCTGCAATACTTCGCGCGCCAGATACAACATGCCCAGATTGATTTCCGCAAAAGATTTGGCAAACCTGCTCATTACCATGACCTCCTTTCGTTTATCGTCAAAATTTCCCGTACCGGGAATCCTGACTATAAGGAAAGAAAGCCTGCTGCCCCAAGGGGCGAATGGGATTCCGAATTCATTGCCCATGAACCGGTCGGCAAAAATCAGTTCCCTGTAAATTTACAGGTGTGACAATCGTACCCCGTAAAGAAAAAAGAATCCTTTTCCCCCAGGGGATGCGTCCCTGTACACAAGGTCAGCCTGAAAATCTTCGGCGTTGCCCGGCCCTTCAAATTTTGGGAAGGGTGACGCCGTGCTGTCCCTGGTACTTTCCGCCCCGGTCACGGTAGGACACGTCACAGGTCTCATCCGATTCAAAAAAGATGACCTGGGCAACGCCTTCATTGGCGTAAATCTTGGCAGGGAGCGGAGTGGTATTCGAAAATTCCAGAGTGACGTACCCTTCCCACTCGGGTTCGAAGGGGGTGACATTGACGATGATGCCACACCGGGCATAGGTAGACTTTCCCAAACAGATCGTCAACACCGTGCGTGGAATGCGAAAATACTCCACCGTTCGGGCCAGGGCAAAGGAATTGGGCGGAATGATGCAAACCGGCGCCTTGACATCCACAAAGGAGTTGGAATCAAAATTTTTCGGGTCGACGATGGTGGAGTTGATATTGGTAAACAGCTTGAATTCGTCCGAACAGCGAATATCATAGCCGTAACTGGAGGTCCCATAGGAGACGATCCGTTGCCCATTCACCTCTTTGACCTGTCCCGGCTCGAAGGGGTCGATCATGCCATGCTCTTCAGCCATACGCCGAATCCAGCGATCCGCTTTGATACTCATCCCGATCTCCTCAACCACCACTCCGCCCCGGAAAGAGCCCTCCCTTTCCGGGTCCCTCTGCTCAAGTATTCTGCACCACGATCCTGGGAAACTTGACACTGGGGTTCTCACTCCGCTGCGCCACTTTGAGGGCCACGCGTTGCGCTATTTTACGATAGGTCTGGGCCAGAGAGCCATGGGGATCGGCAATCACCGTGGGTTTTCCCGAATCGGTCTGTTCCCGGATGCGGATATCGAGGGGCAATGCACCGATCAGTTCCGTACCAAAGTCGGCACACATACGCTCAGCCCCTCCCTTGCCAAAGATGGATTCCTCGTGACCACAGTTCGAACAGACATGGGTACTCATGTTTTCCACCACCCCCAGAATGGGAACCCCCACCTTTTCGAACATCTTGAACCCCTTGCGCGCATCGAGGAGTGCGATGTCCTGGGGAGTGGTCACGATCACTGCGCCAGTGACGGGAACTTTCTGGGCCAGGGTCAACTGGACATCCCCCGTTCCCGGCGGCATATCGACGATCAGATAATCCAGATCATCCCAATGGGTGTCGCGCAACAGTTGTTCCAGCGCCTGGGTCACCATGGGACCCCGCCATACCATGGGCTGATCAGGGTCAATCAGGAAGCCCACCGACATGGTCTGTAACCCATGCCCCATGAGGGGCTTCATGGATTCCCCATCTTCATGGGTTTCCGGATTCCCATGAATGCCCAACATGGTGGGCTGGGACGGGCCATAAATATCCGCATCCAGCATGCCCACGCGGGCACCCTCGGCCTGCAGGGCCAAGGCCAGATTGACGGCAGTGGTGGACTTGCCTACTCCGCCCTTGCCGGAGGCCACGGCGATCACGTTGCGAATCCCCTTGATCGGCGCAAGCCCCGCCTGCACCGCATGGGCCTTGATCCGGCTGACCAGGGTGACCGTCACCGCCGTCACCCCTTCAAGGCTGCCGAGTTCCTTGCGTAACCCCTGAATCACGGCTTCCCCAAGAGTCGCCACGGGATAGCCTAAAGCTACCGTCACACTCAGGTGGCCCTGGTCCTGACTCAATGCCTGCAAAGCCTTGGGCCCCAAGGGCTTACCTGTATTAGGGTCGATAAAACCCTGAAGACGTGCTTCTGCGGCGAGATTGGGCATAATTTCTCCTGAATCAATGATGAGAGGACGGTTTAACGAATCATTATAGTATGAGTCTCGAAAATCCCGCACCGGATTGATACAATGTCGGATTGCCAATCATTATCGGCCCCGTTTGGGCAGCTTTTGCAACCGGGTCAATTTCTCAGGATTACTCATGTCTCGCACCCTTCTCGTCACCAGCGCACTTCCCTATGCCAATGGCAGCATCCACCTCGGCCATCTGGTGGAACATGTCCAGACGGATATCTGGGTCCGTTTTCAGCGGATGCAGGGACATACCGTTCACTACTTTTGTGCGGATGACACCCATGGAACACCGGTCATGCTGGCCGCCAAAGCACGGGGATTGACCCCGGAAGCCATGGTTGACCTCGCCCATGCCGAGCATCTGGCAGACTTTCAGGGGTTCCACATCGAGCAGGACCTCTATTACAGTACCCACTCTCCCGAAACCCGGCACTATGCCACAGAGTTATACCTGCGCCTCAAGCAGAAAGGTCTGATCACCGTCCGTTCCATCGAGCAATTCTATGATCCCGTGGAAGCCATGTTCCTGCCGGATCGCTTCATCAAGGGCACCTGTCCGCGCTGCAAGGCCCCCGACCAATATGGCGATAACTGCGAGGTCTGTGGTGCCTCCTATGCCCCCACCGACCTGATCGAACCCCGTTCTGCCCTGTCCGGCGCCATCCCCGAACGGCGTCTGTCCGAACACCATTTTTTGCGACTGGCGGCGTGTGAGGACTTTCTGCGCGCCTGGACCCGCTCGGGGACCATTCCCGAAGAAGCCGCCAACAAACTGGATGAATGGTTCAAAAGCGGACTCACAGATTGGGACATTTCGCGGGACGCCCCCTACTTCGGCTTTGAAATCCCGGACGCCCCAGGGAAATTCTTTTATGTGTGGCTGGATGCCCCCATCGGCTACATCGGCACCTTCAAAAAATTGGCGGAAATGCAGGGGCTGAATTTTGAGGAGGCCTGGCGGGCTGACAGTCCCTGGGAACTCTACCATTTCATCGGCAAGGACATTCTTTACTTTCATGCCCTGTTCTGGCCTGCCGTACTGCACCAGTGCGGACTGCGTCCACCCACCCGCCTTTTCGTGCATGGTTTTCTCACCGTCAATGGCCAAAAAATGTCCAAAAGCCGAGGTTCCTTCATCACCGCCCGGCACTATCTGGAACGCCTGGACCCCAATTACCTGCGCTATTATCTGGCCGCCAAGTTGAATGGCAGCATGGAAGACATCGACCTCAACCTCGAGGATTTCACGGCCCGGGTGAACAGTGATCTGGTGGGCAAATACATCAATCTAGCCAGTCGCAGCGCCGGTTTCATCACCAAACATTTCGACGGTTACCTGGCTGTTTCCCTGCCCCCTGCACAAACAGCCCTCATCACCCAGTTCCAGAACCAGGCCACGGCCATTGCCCGGTCTTACGAAGCACGGGACACCAGTCGGGTGTTGCGCGACATCATGCAACTGGCCGACCTCGCCAATCAGTTCGTTGACCAGCACAAGCCCTGGGAGTTGGCGCGCGACCCGGCGCAGACCTTAGCTCTCCAGCAGGTGTGCAGTACAGTGCTGGAGTTGTTTCGCCTGCTCACCCTGTACCTCAGACCCATCCTTCCGCGCATTGCAGAAGACGTCGAGCGTTTTCTGGACATTCCGCCTCTCTCCTGGGCCGATGTGACCCATACCCTGGTGGGGGGGCACCGCATCCGGCCCTATACGCACCTGATTACCCGCGCTGATCCCGCCAAAGTAGGCGAACTGGTGGGGGCAAACCCACCGCTGCCCAAGTAATGAAGGACGAGGATGAAGCCTTCATGGGCGAAGCACTGAACCTGGCCCAACAGGCCGCCCAGGCGGGGGAGGTGCCCGTGGGTGCCCTTCTGGTCCAGGAGGGCAGAATTCTCGGGTACGGACATAATTCCCCCCTGAGCGCCTGCGACCCCAGTGCCCATGCGGAAATGCAAGCCATCCGCATGGCTGCCCGCACCCTGAACAATTATCGTCTGCCGGAATGCACCCTGTACGTCACCCTCGAACCCTGTTGCATGTGCGCCGGCGTCATTCAACATGCCCGTCTCAAACGGGTGGTGTATGGGGCGGCCGACCCCAAGACCGGAGCCTGTGGCAGCGTGGTGGACCTCTTTTCCGACCCTCGCCTCAACCACCATACCCAGATCCTCGGCGGGGTCTGCACCGAAGCCTCGGCTGAATTGCTCCGCAGCTTCTTTCGAGCGCGCCGATCGTGAGCGCGCCTCCTTTCATCCATCTGCGCCTGCACAGCGAATTCTCCATTTCTGACGGCCTGGTGCGCATCGACGAAGCCGTGGAACTGGCGCGCTCCCTGAATATGGGGGCCCTGGCCCTGACCGATCTCAACAATCTGTTCGGCTGGGTTCGTTTCTACCTGCAGGCCCGCAAGGCCGGCCTCAAACCCATTGCCGGCGCGGAAGTCTGGATCGCTTCGGACGAAGACCACCCCCATCCTTTCCGGATCGTCTTGCTGGCACGCACGCTCCCCGGCTACCACACGCTCTGTCGCCTGCTGTCGGCAGCCTGGCGCGAACATCAGGCACAGGGCATTGCTTATGTGCCCCTTGCCCTGCTGGCCCAGGAAAAAGAAGGACTTCTGGTCCTCTCCGGGGCGGACCAGGGAGATGTGGGTCAAGCCCTGAGTGCGGGGCAGTGGGACCTGGCCCGGGAACGGGCCCTGGCCTGGAAAACCCGGTGGGGGGATGACTACTATCTGGAACTTCAGCGGATCGGCGACCCGATGCGCGACCGACTCTGCGAACCCACGGTCCAACTGGCTGCTGAACTGGATATTCCCGTGGTCGCCACCCACCCCATCCAGTTTCCCGCACGAGAGGATTTCAAGGCCCATGAAGCCCGCGTGTGTATCGCGGAAGGTCGCCTGCTGGCAGATCCAAAACGCCCGCGTCTTTTTACCCCGGAGCAGTATTTCAAGTCCCCGGACGAAATGGCCGAACTGTTTCGTGACATTCCTGCAGCCCTTGCCAACTCGGTGGAAATTGCACGCCGCTGTTCTCTGGAATTGACGCTGGGGAAGCCCCGTCTTCCCGATTTCCCCACCCCCGACGGCATCACCCTCGACGATTTTCTGCGCCAGCAGGCCCACGAGGGCCTGGAACGCCGCCTGGCACAACTGTATCCCGATGAAACCCTGCGCCAAAAAGAAACCGCCACCTATCGGGAACGTCTGGATTTCGAGTGCCAGACCATCGTTCAGATGGGATTTCCCGGCTATTTCCTGATCGTGGCAGACTTTATCAACTGGTCCAAACATCATGGCGTGCCGGTGGGCCCTGGACGGGGATCGGGGGCAGGATCACTGGTCGCTTTCAGCCTGGGGATCACCGATATCGATCCCTTGCGGTATGACCTGCTCTTCGAGCGCTTCCTCAACCCGGAACGGGTATCCATGCCTGACTTTGATATCGATTTCTGTCAGGACGGACGGGACCGGGTCATCGACTATGTCAGGGAACGCTACGGACGGGATTCTGTAGCCCAAATCGCCACCTTCGGTACCATGGCGGCCAAGGCCGTGATTCGGGATGTCGGACGGGTACTGGATCTACCCTATAATTTTGTGGACCAACTGGCCAAGCTGATCCCCTTCGAAATTGGCATGACCCTGGCCAAGGCCCGGGAACAGGAACCCCAGATCAACCAGCGCGCTGCCCAGGAAGAAGAGGTCGCCGAATTGCTGACCCTGGCCGAATCCTTGGAAGGTCTCACGCGCAATGTCGGCATGCACGCGGGAGGCGTGCTGATTGCCCCCGGCAAATTGACTGACTTCACCCCGCTCTACCAGCCCGAAGGTTCGGAAGCCGTAGTCAGTCAATACGACAAGGACGATGTGGAAAAGGTTGGCCTGGTCAAGTTCGACTTTTTGGGGTTGCGCACCCTCACCATTCTCGATTGGGCGGTGCGCCATATCCAGGAACGGGCGCGCACCCCCGAGGAACGGCACTTCACGGTAGAACAGATTCCCCTGGACGATTCCAAAACCTATGCGCTCTTCGGCAGTGGCAACACCACCGCCGTCTTCCAGCAAGAATCGCGCACAGCCAAGGATATGGAAAAACGGCTCAAACCCGACAACTTTGAGGACATCATCGCCCTGATGGCCTTGAATCGTCCGGGGCCGCTCCAGTCCGGCATGGTGGATGACTTCATTCTGCGCAAACAGGGCAAGGCCGTCGCCGAATATTTCCACCAATCCCTGGAACCGGTTTTACGCCCCACCTACGGAGTCATCGTCTATCAGGAGCAGGTGATGCAGATCGCCCAGATCCTGGCAGGCTATACCCTGGGGGCCGCCGATCTGTTACGTCGCGCCATGGGAAAAAAGGATGCGGTGGAAATGGGTCGGCAGCGCAGTCGTTTCATCGAAGGAGCCACCACCCGTGGAGTCGGTGTCAAGTTGGCCACCCAACTCTTCGATCTGATGGAAAAGTTTGCCGAATATGGGTTCAACAAATCCCATTCGGCCGCCTATGCCCTGATTTCCTATCAGACCGCTTGGCTCAAGACCCATTACCCTGCCGAATTCATGGCCGCCACCCTGTCCGGAGATCTGGACGACACCGACAAGGTCGCGCTCTTCGTGGCCGATGCTCAGCAAAATGGATTGGTCATTCTGCCCCCGGACATCAATACGTCGGATTACCGTTTTCGTCCCGCCGGGGAAAAAACCATCCGGTATGGCCTCGGCTCGGTCAAGGGTACGGGGGAAGGGGCGGCTCTTGAAATCCTCAGGCAACGCAGTGGCTCCCCCCCTGAACCCTATCGAAGTTTGTTTGATTTCTGCCGGCGGACGGACAAACGCAGCGTCAATCGTCGGGTCATCGAAGCCTTGATCAAGGCGGGAGCCTTCGATACCCTGCACCCCAACCGCGCCGCCGCCCTCAATGCTGTGGAATCTGCTCTCAATCATGGGGAACAGGCCCAGCGTCATGCCCTGCAAGAAGGTCTGTTTGATGCGCTGGCAGAATCGGCCTCGAAGGACCCTCCCCTGCCCCCCCATCCCGAGTGGTCACCCAACGAGCAACTGACCCAGGAAAAATCCGTGCTGGGCTATTACTTCAGCGGTCACCCCTTTACGCACTACCGTCCCCAACTCCAGCACTGGGGATTGACCCCTCTGGATCAGTTGGCCCCCCGTGCCGAGTTGATTCGGGTGGCCGGAGTGGTGGTACAGAGCAGGGTCCAGCAAACCCGGCGCGGACGCATGGGAATGGTTACCCTGGATGATGGTTCGGCCCGTGTGGAAATCACCGTATTCAGTGAATTATTTGATCAGGTACGGCCCCTGCTCAAGGAAGATCGACTGCTGGTGGTGGAGGGTAAGGCAACCCTGGACAACTTCACCCAGGGGGTGCGACTCACCGCCGAACAGGTCCTGTCCCTACCCCAGGCCCAGACTCGCTTTGCGCGCCAGGTTACCCTGGAAGTTTCCCACAGCCAAAGCGCAAAAACCCTTGCTCTCCTGAAAGAACTGAAGCCTTCCTTCCAGCCCGGTTCCTGTGCTTTTGTGCTGCGCTACTGCCGTCCCGAGGTGGAGGCTTCCCTCCGTCTGCCTGACTTTCAACTGGATGAAGCCTTATGGGATCTGTTCCGTGCACGCTTTGGCGAGACCGCCTTGACCCTCGATTATGGAAATCGCCCGACCAACGAATGATGCACTGTTTTTACTGCGTCTCGAACCAAGCGTCCTGATCGACGAACCAGTCTCCTGCGCCCACCTGCCCCACCGGGAAACGTTGCCCCTGATCCAGAGCCTGCAGGATGGCGCGTTTACTCCCCCCCGTCACCAGAAAAACCCGTCGACGGGCTTGCTGCAACAGGGTCAAGCCCAGGGAAATGCGTTCGGGAGGAGGTTTGGGCGCGGAATACTCGGGCACCACCGGCGCTTGGGACAACAGGCTGGCATGCCCCGGAAACAGACTCGCCGTATGACCGTCTTCACCCATCCCCAGCAATACCAGATCAATGCCCCCCAACGTCTCCAGCACCTGGGCATGATGGGCACTACCGACCTCGGCCCCCCATTCCGCCCGCATGGGCTCGAAGCGGGCCGAACGGGGTCCTTCGGCCTGAAGCAGGGTATTTCGAATCAAGGTATCGTTACGTTCCGGATGGTCCACGGGAAGGCATCGTTCATCGCCCAAAGACAAGTCCAGACGCTGCCAATCCAGAACTTCCCTGGCCATCTGACGATAACAGGCCGCCGGGGTTTTGCCACCCGCCAGCACCCAATGAAAGCGGGGAGCCTGCGCCAGGCCCCTCCGGAGGATCTGCACCAGATGCTCCGTGGCGCCCAATGCAAGGGACTCCGAATCCGGGTACAGGTACACCCGACCATGGTCTTTCCAGAGAAAGGTTTGCATGAGGAGTACGACCTCAGAAGGGGTGCAGATCGGCTCCCGACGGATCGAGACCGTGACGCCAGAATTGATCTTCGTGGGAAAACAGACGGTAGGTGCCCCGGGGTCCCCAGGTTCCCGCCGGGTAGGTCTGGATGAATTCCCGTTCCGTGGCCCATACCTTGAGCACCGGATCCACGATTTTCCAGGCCGATTCCACCTCATCGATCCGCAAAAACAGGGAATGGTCGCCCTTGATCACATCCAGCAACAATTCTTCATAGGCGCTGTAATCGGTTTCATCACCTTGCCGGTAGGTGGCATCCAGACTCAAGGTACGGGTCTGCAACTCGAGTCCCGGCATGCGGACCTGCATCTCCACGCGCAAACATTCATCCGGTTGAATGCCCATCATGATCCAGTTGGGCTGTGCCGGTCCTGACCGTATGCCCCGCAACAAATCCTGGGGCGGTGTCTTGAACCGGATGTAAACCGCCGAACTGTTCTCGGCCATCCGTTTTCCGGTGCGCAGGTAAAACGGCACGCCCGCCCAGCGCCAGTTATCGATATACAGTTTCAAGGCCGCATAGGTTTCGGTGGTACTGTCGGGGGCTACCCCGGATTCTTCGCGATACCCCGGAACGGTTTCGCCATGAACCGCCCCCCCGACATATTGGGCGCGAAAGGCCTGGGCATGCACCGCATTGGGGGGGATGGCGCGAATCGACTGCAACACCTTGACCTTTTCGTCCCGCAGATGCTCTGCCTCCAGGGAAACAGGCGGTTCCATGGCCACCAGGGTCAGCACCTGCAACAGGTGGCTCTGGATCATGTCGCGCAAAGCCCCCGCACCTTCATAGTAATCAGCGCGTCCCTCGATGCCCAGGGTCTCCGAGTGGGTAATCTGCACATGATCGATGTGATGATGGTTCCACAGGGGTTCGAGCAGAACATTGGCAAACCGGAACACCAGAACGTTCTGAACCGTTCCCTTGCCCAGATAATGATCGATGCGATAGATCTGATGTTCCTGCAAGTGCCGATATAAGCCGGCTTGCAGGGTCTCGGCGCTCAGCAGGTCATAGCCGAAGGGTTTCTCGATCACCACCCGGCGCCAGCCATTCTTTTCCTGCAGCAAACCCTGGGTGCCCAACTGGTCGATGATGCCCGGATAATCCGCCGGACGCACGGCCATGTAGAACACATGATTGGTGGGAAATACGCCCCCGTCCTTCAACGTCACCTGAAGTGCCCGATAGGATGCGGGATCACTGGGGTCGATGCGTTGATAATGCCAGCGGGCCAGAAACCCTTCAATCAATGCATCCCGTTCCTGAGGAAACAGTTGCTGAATCTTGACGCGCCAGGAGTCCTGATTTTCCTCTTCGAGACTCAGTCCCAGAAACGTCAGCGACGCCGGCAAACGCCCCAGACGTTCCAACTGAAACAGAGCCGGAATCAACTTGTGCCGCGCCAGATTTCCTGCAGCCCCAAAAATCACCAGTGTGGTCGGTTCGAGTTCCTTCATGGGCATCTCCTGTTCACTGACCGCTGGCTTGAATGGCATGCCCACCAAAGGCGTGACGCATCACCGAAAGCAGTTTGAAGGTCAATGCATCCCGGTCCTGACTCTGAAAGCGCAGATGCAGGGCCAGACTGAGCACCGGTGCGGGTATCCCCTGTTCGATGGCCTCAATGGCGGTCCAGCGCCCCTCCCCGGAATCCGCCACCACCGCCGCCATCTGATTCCAGTCCACGCCCTTGCGCAGGGCATCCGCCGTCAGTTCGAGCAACCAGCTCCGCACCACCGACCCTTCCCCCCAAAGATCGGTGATCTTGGCTAAATCGAGATCAAAGGCCGTTTTCCCCTGCAACAGGGCCAATCCTTCCGCCAGGGACTGCATCATGCCGTACTCGATGCCGTTGTGAACCATTTTGACATAATGTCCTGCGCCCACCGGTCCCACATGGGCCCAACCCCGCTCGGGATGAGGGGCCAGAATCTCGAGGAAAGGACGCACCTGCCGAGCGACTTCCGGGGTCGCCCCCACCATCAGGCAATAGCCGTTTTCCAGCCCCCACACGCCGCCGGAAGTACCGGCATCCATGAAACCGATCCCCTTTTCCGCCAACAGGGCTGCACGCCGCTCGCTGTCGTGATAATTGGAATTGCCCCCATCCACCACCACATCCCCCGGCGCAAGGCGCTGGCTCAGTCCCACCAGTTGTTCTTCGGTGATGGGTCCGCTGGGCAACATCAGCCAAATCACCCGGGGTGCAGGAAGCGCAGCAATCAGGGCATCCACTGAGGAGGCCCCCACGATGCCTGCGGAAGCCACCCAGGAACTGACCACTTCGGGCGAATGATCATGGCCCACCACGGTCACTCCGGCGCGCGCCAATCGGGTCGCCATATTCCCGCCCATCTTGCCCAACCCTATCATTCCAATTTTCATGCCGGTTTCTCCCTTGACAATGGTCTCCGCTGCCCCGCTCGACAGGACTGACCCGTGGGCCATTCTAGTCCAGTTATCGAAGCAAATTGTGTCAATTCGCATCCCAGGTCCCGTCTCAGCCTATCGTGCTGACCTGCCCGGCAGCGTCTTACACCATAGATGTGTGAAATTTACCGCCATAGATGAAGCCCGGTGCAAAAACACGCAGACTGACAACCACAGACCCAACAACATACCGGGTGACCATTCACTGCATGAAGTATCATTCGGTGTGACAGAGTGCAATATCCGGACATCATCGGATGTTGCACTTTGAACTTCAACCCATCTCCGCGAGAATCCCCTCGCTTTAGCCATGGGGAGGAAAGCGGGAAGTTGGTTTTGACTTAGATTTATCTTGCATTATATATCTAGCATCTGTATAATTAGTACATGAGCGATTACACCATAAAATACAAGAGCAACCTGAACGTAGTTTACTCCTGTAAGTACCAGGTTATTTGGTGTCCTAAGTATCGGCGTTCGGTTTTAGTGAAGGGCGTTGACGTTCGTCTGAAAGAAATTATACAAGACGTTGCTACTGAGTATAAATGTGAAATATTGGAACTTGAGGTTATGCCGGATCATGTACATTTA
>NZ_JPOQ01000018.1 GCF_000735045.1 Ferrovum myxofaciens | reverse complement strand
TGCGGTCAAACACCTCCCGTTCCCGACCCCGTACCAGATCCGTGAGTTTTTCTCGGGAAAGAGGTTCGTGGGGGTGCGTGACCAGGGCCCGCAGGAGAGAAAATTCACTGCTGGAGAGGGCAACCAGTTCTCCGTTTTTGTGCAGGGTGCGTTGCAGCAGATGAAAACTGAACTCCCCAAAGGTCACCAGATCCTGGGCGTGGTGGTCTGCGGGCAGGGGCGTATCCCAGGACTGGCGCCGCAGGACGGCCTGAATCCGGGCCAGCAACTCTTTGGGGTTGAAGGGCTTGGAGAGGTAGTCGTCGGCACCCGTGTTGAGTCCCAGAATCCGGTCCGAGTCATTGCCCTTGGCGGTGAGCATGATAATGGGAATGGGGTTGTTTTGGGCGCGCAGCCGACGGCACAGCGCCAAACCATCCTCGCCGGGGAGAATCAGGTCCAATACCAGCAAATCCTGGGGGGTTTTCGCCAAGGCCTGGTCGAGCGCGAGGGCATCGGGGACGGCCGTCACACTGAAGCCTTGTTGAGAAAGATAACGCTGCAGTAATTCGCGTAATCGAAGATCGTCATCCAGGACGATGATGCGGGGGCGTGGAGTATTCATGTGCGCATGATAGTGTAACCGGAAAAAAAATTGTATCGATTTGTAATCATTCCGGTGTCGTTTGGGGATGGGATCCAGATTGGGCAGGTTCCGTGAGCAGACGGCGCGCACCACAGAGGTCTGCCCAGGTCCCCGCTTTTTCTGCCGGGGTACGCAGAAGGTAGGCGGGATGCCAGGTAACGACGGTGGGGATGCCTTCGAAGAGATGGGTCGTGGAACGCAGTTGGGCCATGGACAGAGGGGTATCCAGCAAGGTGCGGGCGGCAACCTTGCCCAGCAGGACCAGAATGCGCGGTTGGACCTGTGCGATTTGCTGACGCAGGAAGGGCAGGCAGGTCGCACATTCCGGGTCACTGGGGGTGCGATTATGGGGCGGACGGCATTTCACCACATTGGCAATGGAGACCTGGGGACCCCGTTCCAGCCCCAGGGCGGTGAGCATGGCATCCAGCACACGTCCCGCAGGTCCGACAAAGGGCAATCCGCGCGCATCTTCTTCTGCGCCGGGTCCTTCCCCGATGAACATCCAGGGGCTGCCGGGGTGAATCAGGCCAAAAACCGCTTGTTTGCGTTGTTCGTGAAGTGCACAACGGGTGCAGGAAGCCACCTGCTGGCGCAGATCCCCCGTTACCGGCAAGTCGGGGAGCACCGGCGGAGGGGTGGGAATGCTCCGGCTTTCCCCCTCTTTTCTGGCGGGGGAGAGAGTTTCGGGGAGGGCAGGCAGCGGGTTTGCTCGGGGAATCCAGAGGGGCCATAGTCCCAACTCTCTCCAGCAGGCTTCCTGTGTGTGCATATCGACGCTCTCCGGCTCAGGGGGTCAGGGAGCGGCGCAGCACGAGGGCGTCCTCACGAGTTCCCGTGGGGGTCGCATAATAACCCCGGCGGGTTCCAATGGGCTGGAAATGGGCCGAGCGGTATAAACCCAGGGCGGCTTCATTGGAGATGCGTACTTCGAGCAGCAGGCATTCCGCGCCCTGCGCGCTGGCCTGGGTGATGACCTCGTGGAGCAGGATGCGCCCATAACCCTGGCGTTGCCAAGGCTGGTCAATGACCAGGTTGAGCAGTTGGGCTTCTTGAAAAACGAGCAAGAAAAAAGCATAACCGAACAGCGTTCCCGAGGGGGTCACCATTCCCAATCCCTGATGCTGGGACAAGGATTCCTGCAGTTGACGCCCGCTCCAGGGCGCAGAAAAATTGCGCTTTTCGATGGCGCGAAGCGCATCCACGTCCTGGAGGGTGAGCAGACGCAGGGAACAGGTATTCACAGACCACGTTCTGCGCGGGTCAGGGCAACCCGCTGGCGCAGATAGATGGGTTGGGCGGCGGCGGGACTGACCCCGGCCGTGCGCTTCCTGGCCTGTCCTGCCAGGGCGGCGATGTGCGTGGCATGGGGAAATAGTCCCGGGACCGTGCCCTGCCACTGGGGGCCCCAGCGCGCGTCGAGCAGGGTATTCCAGGCGACGGCTCCGGAACCGACGCCCCACCAGTCTCCGGCGGGCAGATCGGGCAAGTCCGTGGGATGACACAGTTGAGGCGGCAAGCGTTCCTGCCATTCTTCACCCTGACGCTCATAGGCGGCGAGATAGACCTGGTTCATGCGCGCATCCAGCGCCACGACGACGCGGGGATGGGGGGCGACCTCCGTGAGGCATTCGAGGGTGGAAATGGGGAAAAGGGGGATCCCCAGACCCAATCCCAGGCCTTGCGCGATGCCACAGGCCAGCCGGACCCCGGTGAAGCCGCCGGGGCCTGCTCCATAGGCAATTCCTCCCAGGTCCTCCCAGGTTCGTTGGGCCTTGGCCAGAACCGAGTCCAGCAAGGACCAGATGCGCTCGGAAGGCGCAGCCCCTTCATCCTGGTGCGTGGCCAGAATCTGCCCCTCCTGCCACAGGGCGACGGAGGCACGCTCAGTGGAAAATTCCAGGGCGAGGAGAAGGTCGGGGTTCAATCCACATACTCCACGTGACGATAACGGCGATAGAGCCAGAACATCAAACTACTGATGAACAGGGCCAGCAGCAGGACGCTGGTGTAAAAAGCCGCTTCCGTCGGCCTCAGGGCGTGCCCGCGCAGGGTTTCGATGCCCAGGTCTTGAAAGAGGTGGCGCAGGGGCACGTCGGCCCGAATGACTCCGGCATAAATTCCAAGCAGAGCAAGAATGCTGATGTTTTCATTGAAGTTTTGAACTGCGATGCTATGACCTGCCCCCATGATTTGATGGCCGCGATGTTGCAGGAGGGCATTCATTGGCACCACAAAAAATCCGGCCATGGCACCGGCCGCCACCAGCAGGACCACGGCCACGGCCCAGTCCCGCACCACCAGCATGCCCAGAATGGCGAACCCCATGGCCACGCCCACCGGCAGCACCTTGATGGCACTTTCCAGACGTACCCATTTGGCGGCCGCAATGGAACCCAGAGCGATTCCCACAGCGGAAACTGCCGTGAGTTGGGTGGCCTGCTCCAGGTTGAAATGCAGTTGGAGGGTTGCCCAAACCAGCACGATCAGACGGAGAGAAGAACCAACGCCCCAGAAAATGGTGGTCACTGCCAGAGAAACCTGCCCCAGCGGGTCACGCCACAATTGGAGAAATGAGCGCCAGAAATCCTGCACCAGAAACCAGGGGTTCCTGCGCGGGGGGACATGGTCGGGCAAGACGCGGGGAATATACAGGTTTACCACGGCGGCTCCAACATAGAGCAGCAGGATGATGAGAATGGAAAAGCGCGGGGCATTCAGGGTGTGGCCGATCAAAGGGGTGCTGAAGGCGACAAAAAGTTGGTAGAGGGGCAGGCCGGGTTTGAGTATCCAGCCTCCCAATACAGCACCGAAAATAATGGCAATGACGGTCAAGGCCTCCATCCAGCTGTTGGCAACCACCAATTTTCCGGGGGGGAGACACTCCGTTAAAATACCGTATTTGGCGGGGGAATAGGCCGCCGCCCCCAAACCCACCAAGCCGTAGGCAAAGAGCGGGTTGATCCCCGCCAGCATGGCCAGACAGCCCAGCAATTTAATGATATTGCTGAGGAACATCACGCGCCCCTTGGGCAGGGCATCAGAAAAAGCGCCCACGAAGGGGGCCAGGAAAATGTAGGAGAGTACAAAAAATTGTTGCAGGAAAGGGACATACTCAGGGGGGGCCGAGATCGTTTTGAGCAGGGCAATGGCCGCAAACAACAAGGCGTTGTCAGCCAGCGCAGAAAGAAATTGCGCCAGCAGTATGATATAGAACCCTAACTCCATGAAAGGCCTGGAGTTACAGCACTTCGGCTGCGTAGTCGGCGAGACGGGAGCGCTCTCCCCGTTGTAAAGTGACGTGTCCGCTGTGTACCCAACCCTTGAAACGGTCCACCACATAGGTGAGTCCGGAACTGCCCTCCGTGAGGTAGGGGGTGTCGATCTGGGCGATATTCCCCAGGCAGATCACCTTGGTTCCCGGACCGGCGCGCGTGATCAGGGTTTTCATCTGTTTGGGCGTCAGGTTCTGGGCTTCATCGATGATCAGATATTTGTTGAGAAAAGTTCGTCCACGCATGAAATTCAGGGACTTGATCTTGATGCGCGAACGAATCAGATCGCGCGTGGCTGCCCGTCCCCAGTCTCCGGCTTCTTCGTCCCCCTTGTTGAGAACATCCAGATTGTCTTCCAGCGCGCCCATCCAGGGCGTCATTTTCTCTTCTTCCGTTCCGGGCAGGAAACCGATATCTTCCCCCACCGGCACTGTGACCCGGGTCATGATGATCTCGGAATACAGTTTGTGTTCAATGGTTTGCATCAGTCCTGCGGCCAGAGTCAGTAGGGTTTTTCCCGTTCCTGCCTGACCGAGCAAGGTGATGAAATCGAGATCAGGATTCATGAGCAGGTTCAGGGCAAAATTCTGTTCCCGGTTGGCCGCCACGATTCCCCAGGTGTTATTGCGCTGGGACGTATAGTCGCGCAGTATTTCGAGGACGGCAGAGGACCCGATCCGTTCCTTGACGCGGGCATAGAAGGGTTTTTCCCCTTCTTCCTGATAGACGAATTCGTTCAGGAAGAAGCCGGGAACCAAAGGACCTTCCACCTTGTACAGGGTACGTCCTTGTTCCTGCCAGGATTGCATGCCCTTGCCGTGGGTTTCCCAGAAATCCTCCGGTAATTCACGAACGCCGGTGTACAGCAGATCTGTATCTTCCAGGACCTTGTCGTTGAAATAATCCTCAGCATCGACGCCCAACGCGCGGGCCTTGATGCGCATGTTGATGTCCTTGCTGACCAGGATGACGGGGCGCTGGGGTTGGCTGCGCTGGAGTTCGAGGGCAACGGCCAGGATCTGGTTGTCGGGTTTTTCCTCAGCCAGCAGGGCGGTAGGCGGGGATTTCTTCAAGGTCTGCAAAAACAGGGTACCTGAAGGGCCGGGATTCTGTGCGCGTGCGAGGGAAATTCCCAGGCTGATATCGGTTTTGCCTGCACGGGTGATGATTTCATCGAGAAAACGACTGACCTGCCGGGCATTCCGCGCCACTTCGGTCATCCCCTTCTTGTTGTGATCCAATTCCTCGATGGTCATCATGGGCAGAAACACATCGTGTTCCTGAAATTGGAAGAGGCTGGTGGGATCGTGCAGCAACACGTTGGTATCGAGGACGAACAACTTGGGGATTGAGTGGTCAACCATGGGCGGTGGGCTCCGGGAGAAAGTGGTCAGGGCAGTGTGCGGAGGGTTTCCAGAACGTGTTGCGCGTGACCGGGGACTTTGACCCCGCGCCAGATTTCGGCCAAACGGCCTTCAGAATCGATCAGGAAGGTGCTGCGTTCAATGCCGCGAACCTGCTTGCCGTACATGTTCTTCATTTTCATGACGCCGAACAGGGTGCAGGCCAGTTCATCGGGATCGCTCAGGAGGTGAAAAGGGAAACTCATCTTGGCCCGGAACTTTTCGTGGCTGGACAGGCTGTCGCGCGAGATGCCCCAGATCGGACAACGCAGAGCCTCAAACTCGGAAAACAACTGGGTGAACTGAAGTCCTTCGTCGGTACATCCCGGGGTATCGTCCCTGGGGTAGAAATACAGAATCAGAGGCGCTCCCCGTTGGTCATTCAACTGAAAGTGCGGTCCGGCAGTGGACGCCAACCGGAAGTCCGGTACCAACTCCATTTTCTCCATGGTTTCTCCAAAACAGGTCCGTGATGGTGCAAGTATAGCCTATGGTTCAGCGCGCTGTACCTTGCAGGGCCAAGGTGCCTGAGCGACCGGGGAGGGAGCCCTGGATCATGGGGCATGAGGGCAAGGGGTGGAATTCCATGGCCGAAGCCATTTGGGCCAGGGAGACCAACTGGTAGCCCTGGGTTTTCCAGCCCCGCAGTAATTCCTGGAATACCGGGCGCAAACGCTGACCTTCCAGTTCGGCATGCAGGGTGAAGACATGGCCCAGGGGCGGGTCCTCTTGGGTGAGGGCCAGTAATTTCGAAGCGACTGTAGAGACATCCACTCCCTCCAGGCCGATCAGTTCGTCCAGGGTGGGGAGGGTGGTGGGCAACTGCAGGCAGCGTGCAGGGTGATCGCCCAGCAGAGGGCGAAAGGGGCCCTGTCCGCGCCCATCCGATGCCCATTTGAAATGCTGTTCATCGAGCCAGCGCAGGGCGTCCTCGGTCATCTGCCAACCGGCGGCGCCGTGGACGTGGGGGGCTTCCCCGAAGATTTTCTTGAAACGGGCGCAGGCCAGGCCAAGCTGGGCGCGTCCCCAGGCGGGCGGGCGCTGGTGCAGGTTGTCCTGCCAGGCGGTATGGTCCCAGGTATGAATCCCCACTTCAAAGCCTGCAGCAGCCACGGCGCGCAGTATGGGGGCGGTTTTGAGGCCGATGTCGGGTCCGGGAAGCAGGGTGCCATAGAGCAGGGTGCGCAGACCGTAATGTTCCAGCACGGAGGTGCGTTTGACCTTGCCCAGAAAACCGGGTCGAAAGACGCGCTTGAGGGCACGTCCCGTATGATCGGGCCCCAGGCTGAACAGGAAGGTGGCCTGGGCCTGTTCGGCACGTAGTAATTCCACCAGCGCGGGAACCCCTGTGCGGGTTCCGCGCAGGGTGTCTACATCCACTTTCAGGGCCAAGAGTCGCATGGGCGAGACTATGGACACTTTTTCACCACTCGGCAAGCCCCCCTTGCTGGTAGAATAGTGGTCTTTCTAAATTATTGGTTGAATTTTCATGGCTCGTCATTTACGCAACATCGCCATCATCGCGCATGTGGACCACGGCAAGACCACGCTGGTGGATAAATTGCTCCAGCAGTCCGGGACCTTCGCGGCTCATCAGCACATGACGGAACGGGTCATGGACAGCAACGATCTGGAAAAGGAACGGGGCATCACCATTCTGGCCAAGAATTGTGCCGTGGATTATGAAGGGGTCCACATCAATATCGTGGATACCCCCGGACACGCCGATTTTGGCGGCGAAGTGGAGCGCGTGCTGTCCATGGTGGATGGTGTGCTGTTGCTGGTGGATGCCGTGGAAGGGCCCATGCCCCAGACCCGCTTCGTCACCCGCAAAGCCTTGGCCCAGGGACTCAAGCCGGTGGTGGTGGTGAACAAGATCGATCGTCCGGGGGCCCGTCCGGACTGGGTGGTCAATCAGACCTTCGATCTTTTCGACAAGTTGGGTGCCACGGAAGAACAACTGGATTTTCCGGTGGTGTACGCTTCGGCCTTGCAGGGGTATGCCACCCTCGACCCCCAACATCCGGGTACGGATCTGCGTCCCCTTTTTGACGCAGTTCTGAAGTATGTTCCGGAGCGGAAGGGGGATGCGGAAGGTCCGCTGCAATTGCAGATCGTGTCTCTGGATTATTCCAGTTTCGTGGGGCGGATCGGGATTGGCCGGGTCCACCGCGGACGTATCCGGACGGGTCAGGAAGTGGCTATCTTGCGGGGTCCGGACTCGCCTTTGAAGCGCGGACGCGTTAATCAGATCCTGGGGTTCAAGGGGTTGGAACGGGTTCCTTTTGAAACTGCGGAAGCCGGAGATATCGTTCTGATCACGGGCATCGAAGAGTTGGGCATCGGGGTGACCCTGACCGAGGTGGATAAACCCGAAGCGCTTCCCATGCTGGACGTGGATGAGCCGACCCTGACCATGAATTTCCAGGTGAATACCTCGCCCTTTGCCGGGCAGGAAGGCAAGTTCGTCACCAGTCGTCAGATCCGCGAACGGCTGGAGCGTGAATTGCTCAGCAATGTGGCCCTGCGCGTCCAGGAAACCGACGATATGGACATTTTTCTGGTGTCCGGACGAGGCGAATTGCATTTGACCATCCTGCTCGAGAACATGCGTCGGGAAGGCTACGAATTGGCGGTGTCCCGTCCCCGTGTCCTGTTGAAAGAGATCGATGGAGTGCGCTGTGAGCCCTTTGAAGCGCTCACGCTGGATGTGGAAGATGCCCATCAGGGCGCGGTCATGCAGGCGCTGGGAGAACGACGGGGTGATTTGCAGGACATGCAATCCGACAGTCAGGGACGGGTACGCCTCGACTACCACATTCCGGCGCGCGGTCTGATCGGGTTTCAATCCGAATTTTTGACCATGACCCGAGGAACCGGGTTGATGAGTCATGTCTTCGATGATTATGGCCCCATGAAACCGGAAATTGCGGCGCGTCGCAATGGAGTCCTGATTTCTGCCGAACAGGGCGAAGCCGTGGCCTATGCCCTGTGGAAATTGCAGGAACGGGGTCGTATGTTCGTGATTCCTGGGGATCGTGTCTACGAAGGTATGGTGATCGGGATTCACAGTCGGGACAATGATCTGGTGGTCAACCCGGTGAAAACCAAACAATTAACCAATATTCGTGCGGCGGGCAAGGACGAAGCGGTGGTTTTGATGTCTCCGGTGACGTTGACCTTGGAATCTGCCATCGAATTCATTGCCGATGACGAATTGGTGGAGATCACGCCTCAAACACTGCGCGTTCGTAAGCGCTATCTGCTGGAAAATGATCGCAAGCGGGCCTCCCGCAGTTAGGCGGAAAGGTTTGCGTTGGATGATACGGGTGCGTACAATGAGGTCGTTTTAGTATTGGAGTAAATCCAGTGTCGGGTGTCGGTCGTTCCAGCCAAAACAGAAGTGACCGTTCCGGCCTCCCGTTTTTCCGTGGCTTGCGCAGGTCAGGGGCACGAATCCTGGGTCGTGGCATGATTCTGGCGCTGGTGACCGGATGTACCACGGTGGGCCCGGATTTCAAGTCCCCCACCTTGGCCAAGGGCGTGTCTGTGTTGCCGGCTTCTTCTCCTCAGGTAGGGGGGGCCGAGGGGGACGCCCAACACTTTGTGGCGGGCCAAACCGGAAGTCAGGATTGGTGGAAATCCTATGGATGTCCGGATCTCGATGGGTTGGTACAGATTGCCTTGGATCAAAATCCTACAGTGGAAGCCGCCCGTGCCACCCTGATACAAGCGGGAGAAAACGCCACCGCAATTCAGGATAATCTGACCCTGCCCACCGTCGATGCCCAATTTGCGCAAACTCGCCAGCGCTTTTCCACGGCAGCCTTTGGCATGCCGGGAGGACAGACTTATCTGTTCAATCTTAGCAATGCTTCGGTCAACGTGTCCTATCCTTTGGATGTGTTTGGGGGCAACCGCCGTCAGGTCGAGGCCCTGCAAGCCCAACATGAAATGCAGGCCCACCTGTGGCAGGCTGCACGGGAAACCCTGATTGCCAATGTGGTGACCACCGTGGTGCGGGAGGCCAGTCTGCGCGCCCAACTCGATGCAACGAACGCGCTGCTCCAGGCGCAAGGTGAATTGCTGGACCTGACGCGCCAACGGCAGGGGATGGGCGCCCTGTCCCTCAACGAAATGGCAGAGCCCCAGGCCGAACTGGCCCAGAGCCGTGCCAATCGCGAGGTCCTCGCTTTACAGTTGGAGCAGATCCGTCACCAGTTGGCGGCGTATCTGGGGCAATATCCTGCGCAAAACTCTTTGCCCGAATTCCATCTGGCGGATCTGCATCTGCCCCAATTTCTTCCTCAGGCCGTTCCTTCAGCGTTGTTGCGTCAGCGTCCGGATATCCGGGCCAGTGAAGCGCAATGGCACCAAGCCACCGCCAATCTGGGGGTGACCATTGCCGGGGCTTATCCCAATCTGACCCTCACGGGAGATATGGGGGCGATGGCCTTGACCCCGGGGGCTCTGTTCAGTCCTGCTTCATCGGTTTGGTCGTTGGGTGCCGGGGTGGTCCAGCCGATTTTTCATGGGGGGGCCTTGAGCGCGGCCAAACGGGGTGCGGAAGCGGCGGTTCAGAGCGCAGCAGCGCAGTATCGCAACACCGTGGTCCAGGCCTTTCGTACCGTGGCCGATGTCTTGCGCGCCTTGACCCATGATGCGGCCACGCTGGAGGCTGAACGATCGATCATGGAAATACGGCAACAAAGTTTGGATCTGGCGGATCAACAGTATCGGTTGGGCGGCATCAGTTATCCGGCACTTCTCGCCGCACGGGTTCAGGATGCCCAGGCCCTTATGGGGGTCGCCCAGGCCCAGGGAGTCCGTTTGGCCGATACGGCCGCCTTTTATTTGGCTCTGGGGGGAGAAGTAGACCCCGCGGCCGTGGCGCAGGCCACTCCGGTTTCCCCTTCTTCTTCGGCACAATCTGCCCTTCCAGATGCACGGTGATTTTATGACAGTTCAATCTGCCCCTTCCCTGAAAAAACGCCTGATCCTCATGGGTGCGCTGATGACTCTGCTGGTGGTGGGGTTGGTGGGATTCACTCTGTTCAAACGGGCCATGATGCAAAAATACCTGACGGGTGGTGCGGCTCACCCCCCCCAGGTGGTGACAGCCCAGGTTATTCAATGGACGAACTGGCAACCCTCCTTCGACACCATCGGTTCCCTGCGGGCAGCCCGTGGCGTGCAGATCAGCGTGGAAGTTGCGGGTATGGTGCGCCGGGTCGCTTTCAAGGCCGGGGATGAGGTTCAAGCCGGACAAACCTTGGTGGAAATGGTGGATGATGCGGAACGGGCGGCCCTCCAGGCGCAGATCGCAGGACTGGAACTGGCCCGCCTGACATTGAAACGGGATGAAGCCCAGTATGCGGTGCATGCCATCAGTCAGGCGCAACTGGAGGTGGACCGCGCGGATGTGGACAGTCGGACGGCGCAGCGAGATCAGGCACTGGCCCTGCTGGCCAAAAAAAAGGTCACGGCCCCTTTTGCGGGACAGATGGGGATCACCCTGGTCAATCCCGGACAGTACCTCAATCCCGGCGACAAAATTGCCACCTTGCAAACCGTGCACCAGTTGCTGGTGGATTTCAATCTGCCTCAGCAATTTTTGGGCCGTATCGCCGTGGGACAATGGGTTCATTTGTCCTTTGAAGCCTGGCCTGGTAAAACCTTTGCCGCCCGGGTGGTGGCGCGCAATCCCGAGGTGGATGCCAGTACCCGCAACGTGTCGGTGGAGGCCCGTCTCGAACCGGGCACCGCTTCCCTGTTGCCCGGTGCTTTTGCCCACGTGACCTGGGACTATGACCGAGCGGCCCCACGCTTGACGCTTCCCCAGTCGGCCATTGCTTTCAATCCCTATGGGGCCACCGTGTTTGTGATTCAGCGTGGTCCTGGGGGAACTCCTCCCAAAGCCCAACAGGTGTTCATCACCACGGGGGCAACCCGGGGCGATCAGATCGCGGTATTGAGCGGTCTCAAAGCGGGAGACGAAGTAGTGACCAGCGGGCAATTGAAACTCAAGTCAGGCATGTCCGTCGCGCTCAGTACGGCGGCTGCACCGCCCTTTGCGGCGGCGCCTACCCCGCAAGAACAGTAAGGGGATACCATGCGTTTTACGGATCTCTTCTTGCGCCGACCGGTATTGGCCACGGTGGTCAACCTGATCATCCTGGTGCTGGGGTTGCGGGCGTTGTTCGGGTTGCCGGTGAGCCAATATCCGCAGACCCAGAATGCGGTGGTCACTATTGCCACCAGTTACTATGGGGCCGATGCCCAGACCGTGGCGGGATTCATTACCCAGCCCCTGGAAGCTGCTATTGCCCAGGCGCAGGGCATCGATTACCTTTCTTCCAACAGTTTGATGGGAGCATCCGTCATCACCGCTACCTTGCGTCTGAATTATGACGCCAGTCGCGCCCTGACGGAAATCAACACCCAGGTCAATTCGGTACGCAACCAACTGCCCCCCCAAGCCCAGCAACCCGTCTTGTCCGTTCAGATGGGGCAGACGGTGGATGCCATGTACATGGGGTTTTACAGCGAAACCTTGCCCACCAGCAATGTAACCGACTTTTTGTTGCGTGAAATCAAACCCACCCTGGATTCCGTGGAGGGGGTGCAAACCGCCGAATTGCTGGGCGCGCGCAATTTTGCCTTGCGGGCCTGGCTGGATCAGAACCGCATGGCCGCCAACGGGGTGACGGCCGCCGATGTAAGCGCAGCGCTGGCCGCCAACAATTATCTGACCTCGGCGGGGGCCACGAAAGGGCAGGCTGTCACCGTGGACTTGACGGCGGGCACGGATCTTCATTCGGTGGAGGAATTCAAGCGTCTGGTGGTGAAGCAGACGGGCCTCGGTCTCGTGCATCTCGAGGATGTGGCGGATGTGACGCTGGGTTCGGACAATTATGATTTCAATGTGGCCTTTGATGGGCAGAAGTCCGTCTTCATCGGGATCAAGGTGGCCCCCAATGCCAATGTTCTGGAGGTGGCCGAGCGGGTACGCAAAGCCTTCCCTGCCCTGCAGGCCAAATTACCCGCGGGACTGACGGGCAAGATCGTTTATGACTCCACCGAGTATATTACTTCGGCCATTCACGAAGTGGCCAAGACCTTGCTGGAGGCGCTGGTCATTGTCACGGCGGTGATTTTTCTGTTCCTTGGGCGCGCCCGTGCCGTGATCATTCCCCTGGTGACTTTGCCCCTGTCCCTGGTGGGCACGTTTTTGGTCATGCTCATGCTGGGGTATTCCATCAACTTGCTGACCCTTCTGGCCTTGGTGCTGGCCATCGGGTTGGTGGTGGATGATGCCATCATCGTGGTGGAGAATGTGGAACGTCATCAGCGCCTGGGCAAGAGCGCCCGGGAAGCGGCATTTCTGGCGGCTCGAGAACTGGCCGGGCCGATCCTGGCCATGACCGTGGTGCTGGTGGCGGTCTATATCCCCATCGGTTTCCAGGGGGGACTGACGGGTGCCCTGTTTACGGAGTTCGCTTTCACTCTGGCCGGTGCGGTGACCCTCTCCGGGATCGTGGCTTTGACCTTGTCTCCCGTGATGTGTGCCCACTTTCTCAAGCAGGAACATGCCTCTGCGGGGTTTATGGCCCGTGTGGAACGGGGCCTGGAACGATTGCACGACCGTTACCGCAGAGCTCTTTCCAGTGCCCTGGAAACCCATGGGGTCATGATCGTGATGGGTTTTTTGTTTCTGGGCGTGACGGTATTTTTATTCATGACCTCGATGCGCGAATTGGCGCCACAGGAAGATCAGGGGATCGTGCTTTACTCCATGATTGGCCCGGCCAATGTGACGGCGGATGAAATGCAGCGAAATGCCCAGGCCCTTCAGAAAATCGCCAGGACCGAGCCCGAATATGCCCAGATGTTTCAGATCACGGGCGCGCCAGTGCTCAATCAGGGGCTCGGTGGGGTGGTGTTCAAACCCTGGGAAGAACGCAAACGCAGCGCGGAACAGTTGCAGAAAGAATTGCAGATGCGTTGGGCCCAGGTGCCTGGCGTCCGGGTGGCTGCCTTCCAGTTTCCTCCTTTGCCGGGAACCCAGGGACTGCCTGTACAGTTCGTGATCACCACCACCGAATCCTTTGAACAACTGGATGAAGTGGCGCAAAAGGTCGTGGATCGGGCGCGTCAAAGCGGGATGTTCTTCTTCGTGGATGCAGACCTGAAACTGGATAAACCCCAATCCCGGTTTGTCGTGGATCGTGACCTGACCGCCGCGCTGGGTCTCACCCAACAGGATGTGGGCGACGGTCTCAGTGGGGCATTGTCGGGGAATTACATCAATTATTTTTCCATGGATGGGCGTTCTTACCGGGTCATTCCACAGGTTCGACAAACAGATCGCCTCAATCCTTCCCAGGTTCCTGCCTACTATTTTCGTACTCCGGACGGGCGATTATTTTCGGCGGCGACCCTGGGACATTTGCGTCAACTCGTGGTGCCGGAAACGGTGAGCCACTTTCAGCAACTCAATGCAACGACCATTGGCGGGGTGACGACGCCGCTGGTGTCGCAGGGTGAAGTTCTGGCCTTTCTGAATAAAACGCTTCAGGAGGTGGCGCCCAGCGGTTTCACCGTGGATTATTCCGGGGCTTCCCGGCAGTTCATGAGCGAATCGGGGAGTTTTGCCGTGACCTTGCTGTTTGCCGTACTCATGGTCTTTCTGGTGCTGGCTGCCTTGTTTGAAAGTTTCCGTGATCCGCTCATCATTTTGATTTCCATTCCCATGGCCCTGTTTGGTGCCTTGCTCCTGATCAACCTCGGGGGGGCCAGCCTCAACATTTATACCCAGGTCGGTTTGGTGACTCTGATGGGGTTGATCAGCAAACACGGAATCCTGATTGTCCAGTTTGCCAATGAGTTGCAGCGGGCAGGGCGCACCAAACGGGAGGCGATCGTGGAAGCCGCCAGCATTCGGATGCGTCCCATCCTGATGACCACGACTGCCATGGTATTGGGCGTGCTGCCCCTGGTGCTGGCCGGGGGGGCAGGCGCCGCAGGGCGCCGTGCCATGGGGTTGGTGATTTTTTCCGGGCTGTCCATCGGTACCCTGTTCACCTTGTTCGTGGTTCCTGCCATGTATCTATGGCTGGCGCGGGTCCGTCAGGAAGAAGAAAAAGCCCCGGCTTAACGTTCCACGAAGGCCCGTTCGATGACGAAGTCACCGGGTTCGCCCACGCCTCCGGAGATTTTCAGTCCCCGTTCGGTGAGTAACGCTGAAATGTCCTTCAGCATCCCTGGACTGCCGCAGATCATGGCCCGGTCTACGGCGGGATCAAGAGGGGGCAAGCCCACATCGGAAAACAGTTTTCCGTTTTCGATGAGGGTCGTGATGCGTCCCGTCGTCTCGAATTCCTCACGGGTGACGGTGGGGTAATAGATCAGTTTCCGGCGTACCTCTTCGCCAAAGAATTCATTGGCAGGCAGTTCGTGGGTGATGAAATCGCGGTAGGCCAATTCGGAAACCTGGCGCACGCCATGTACCAGAATGATCTTGTCGAAACGTTCGTAGGTTTCGGGATCCTTGATGATGCTCATGAAGGGGGCCAAGCCGGTGCCCGTGGAAAACAGGTAGGCATGTTTGCCGGGGAGCAGGTCATGAATCACCAGGGTGCCCACGGGTTTTTTGCTGACCAGCAGGGAATCCCCCACCTGGATGTGTTGCAGGCGCGAGGTCAGGGGACCGTTGGGAACCTTGATGCTGAGAAATTCCAGATGTTCGTCATAATTGGCGCTGGCAATGCTGTAGGCACGGGTCAGGGGTTTTCCGTCCACCTCCAGACCGATCATGACAAAATGACCGTTTTCAAAGCGTAACCCGGCATCCCGGGTGGTCGTAAAACTGAACAGGGTGTCGTTCCAATGATGGACAGAGAGAATTTTTTCGGTACTATACGCGGCCATGATGACGAAAAATCCAAGGAAAACCACGATTATAATCTGTCTCGACGGGATTCCAAAGTCTGCCCGGTTATAATCTTATATGCCAAACCGGAACGATGGATATACTGAACATTTTGGACTTAATCAGAGTGGATCGGCGAACAAACTTGCGTCAGAATAGTAGGAATGCTAGGATGAATTCCTACTTTTCAACCAGCACTGGAGCCGGCCATGTCACAAGTGCGAGTAAGACTCAAACACCAGATTACAATCCCCACCCGCATTGCTGAAGCAGCGCACATCAAACCCAACGACATGCTTGAAGTGGCTTTTGCAAACGGCGTTGTTACCTTGGTGCCCGTAAACCGCAAGGCGCGCAAAGAGTCGGCAATGGCCTACGCAGGTATCGCACGTGGCCTTTGGGGTCAAACAACCGCAGAAATTGAAGCCGACCTGAATGGTGGTCGTGACACATGGGAAAGATAGAGGATGCTATCGCCCGCATGGTCGGACACCGCGTCTACCTGGACACTAATGTTTTTGTGTACTTCCTGGACCGCAACCCAGACTATTTCTCGGTGGTCGCACCCATCATTGAAGCCATTGATTCTGGGTTAATCATCGGCTATACCGGGGATGCCGCGGTTGCCGAGACATTAGTGAAGCCCTATCAAATCGGTAATCCGGCACTGGTTGAGTCAGTCAAGTGACGTTCTTGAAGTTGTGCCTGTGAAAACATTGGCTGAATAAGGTACGCACCGACTAGCCAGAGAACCTATGATGAACGTCTACGCCTCACGTCTTCAGGATTGGCAACATCAGGGGTTGGAACGACCGCACCATCCAGTGCAGGGCCCCCAGGGACCCTATCTGAGCGTGGACAACCGGACATTTCTGGCCTTCTGCTCCAATGATTATCTGGGGTTGGCCAACGATCCCCGAGTCTGTGCCGCAGCTCAAAGGGGGCTCGAGCAGTATGGGGTCGGTGCCGGGGCCTCGGCTCTGGTATGCGGCTATAGCGCCGCCCAGGCCGAACTGGAGGCGTGGATCGCGCACTGGCTGGGTCTGGAACGGGTGCTGGTGTTTTCCTCGGGCTATCTCACGCATTTGGGGGTGATTCCCGTGCTGGTGGATGGGGCAACCGCCGTGTTTTCCGATGCGCTCAACCATGCCAGTTTGATCGACGGGGTGCGGCTGGCCCGGCCTGCCCAACTGACCATTTACCCCCACGGGGATTGGGAATTTTTGGAACGGTCCTTGCGCACTTGCGCGTTCGGACAACGCTGGATACTTACGGATGGAGTCTTCAGCATGGATGGGGATGTCGCCCCCTTGCGGGAATTGGTGCGCCTGGCAGAACAGTACGAAGCCTGGGTTCTGGTGGATGATGCCCATGGGCTGGGTGTCCTGGGTCCGGAGGGGAAGGGCAGTCTGGCAGCCCTTGGGGTGAGTTCCGCACGGGTCTTGCACATGGCGACCTTTGGCAAGGCGGTAGGTACTGCAGGTGCTTTTGTGGGGGGCACCGCCACCTTGATGGACTGGTTGGCACAACGGGCCCGTACCCATATGTTTTCCACGGCCCTGCCGCCCCTGGTGCAGGCGGCTACCCAGGTTGCTTTGGAATGTGTGGCCAGTGAGGAATTCCGGCGTACCCATCTGGCCCAGTTGGGGGAAAGACTCCAGAGGGGATTGCAGGCTCTGGGTCTGGGGGGGGTGCCTTCCTGCACCGCCATTCATCCCCTGATTCTGGGGGAGAACTCGCGGGTGATGGCGGTGTCTCATCGGTTGTGTGAAGAGGGGCTGTGGGTAGCGGCCATTCGCCCGCCCAGCGTTCCGGAAGGAACGGCCCGTCTGAGAATTTCGTTGAGTGCAGCCCATTCGGTGGCGCACATCGATCGGTTATTGGAAGGTCTTGAAAAAGCGATAGGGGTCGAAGCATGAATCAAGTTGCGAGTTGGGCCAAACGGAGTGCGGCAGCAGTCTGGCACCCCTGTACCCAGATGCAATGGTTGGAAGAACATCCGGTCCATCTGATCCAGTCGGCACAGGGGGCCTGGCTGGTGGAGGAGCAGGGGCGACGCGTCCTGGATGCCATCAGTTCCTGGTGGGTCAACCTGTGGGGGCATGGCCATCCCGCCATTGTGGCGGCGCTCAAGGACCAACTGGACCGACTGGATCATGTGATGCTGGCGGGGCTGACCCATCAGTCCGTGGTGGAATTGTCCGAACGCCTGAGCGCTCGTACGGGCGGAACCCTGGGTCACTGTTTTTATGGGTCCGATGGTGCTTCGGCCACGGAAATGGCCCTCAAGATGAGTGTCCATTACTGGCGCCATCAGGGGCAGCCAAATAAAAATTCCTTCATCGCGCTGGCCCATGGGTACCATGGGGAAACCCTGGGGGCGCTTGGGGTGACGGATATTCCGCTATTCCGTACGGCCTATGCCGCATTGATTCGGGGAGCGCACACCATTCCCGCTCCGGACAGTCGGATTCCGGGCAGCGAGGCCCGTTCCCTGGAAGCGCTGGCAACTTATCTGGCTGCTCATCAGGGAGAAGTGGCAGCACTGATTCTGGAACCTCTGGTGCAAGCCGCAGCGGGCATGGTGTTCCATTCTCCGGAGTATGTGCGGGCGGTGCTGGCCTGTTGCCGGCACCATGACGTCCATGTCATTGCCGATGAAATTGCCGTGGGATTTGGCAGGACGGGTACCTTCTTTGCCTATGAGCAAAGCGGGATCACCCCGGATTTCCTGTGTTTGTCCAAGGGGATCACCGGTGGGTTTCTGCCTCTTTCCGTGGTCCTGACCCAGGACCCCCTCTATCAGGCTTTTTACGCGGAAGGGGTGGATCGGGCCTTTCTTCATTCCCATTCTTATACGGGCAATCCTCTGGCTTGTCGGGCTGCGCTGGCCGTACAACAGTTATTCGACGAAACCGGAATTTTGGCGCTCAATCAGGCCCGCCAAGCACAAATGGCACAACAGGTGGCGCCCCTGTTTGCCCATCCGCGCATCACTCAGGGACGACAGCGGGGCATGATCTGGGCCTGCGAGGTGATCGATCCCCCCGCGCACTTTGCCCGTCGTTTTCATGCCCGTGCCTGGGAAGCCGGCGTGTTGTTGCGCCCCATCGGGCATACCCTCTACTTTATGCCTCCCCTCAATCTGACGGGAGAGGAACTGGATTTTCTGGTGGGTCGGACCCTGGAAACCCTCGAGGAGGTGCTGGCATGAGGGGTTGGTTCGTGTTGGGCACCGATACGGGGGTGGGCAAGAGCCGGGTGGCTTGTGCCTTGCTGGAAGGCGTGCGCCGAGAAGGACTGCACGGGTTGGGCATGAAACCCGTGGCCACCGGGTTTTTCCGACAGGGCGACCGATGGGTCAACGAAGATGTGGAACTGTTGAAACATTATGGGGATTCCACGCTGAAACATTCCGGTGGACGAGTTCCAGAGGAATGGATCAATCCCTATGGTTTCGAACCGCCCATTGCGCCCCATCTGGCGGCGCATCGGCAAGGGGTCAACCTTTCCTTCGGGGTCATGCGCACTGCGTATCAACATTTGCAGAGCGAGACCGATTGTCTGGTGGTGGAAGGCGCAGGGGGGGTGTTGGTACCCCTGGGGGAGGAGGGCGATATGGTCGATCTGGCTCAAAGTTTCGCCCTGCCTGTAATTCTGGTGGTGGGGCTACGTCTGGGGTGTCTCAATCATGCCTTACTGAGCGCCGAAGCCCTCCAACATCGTTCGCTGCCCTGGGCGGGATGGATCGCCAATTGCCTGAGTCCCGATCTGGAGGAAGAAGAGGGACAGATCCGGACGTTGCAGGCACGTTTGCCAGAACCTTTTCTGGGCCGGTATCCCTACGGGATGCCGCCTGAACTCGGGTACACTGCCCTCCACTGGGAAAGTTTGAGAAAATCGCCCCGCTCTGCGGTGTAAAGTTCACGGAGAGAGTTCTGTCATGTTGCTCTGGTTTGTCATCGGCTATTGGGCCGTTTCGGTAGCCATTGGCCTGATCGTGGCTTTGCGCGTGCGCAATACCGCAGATTATGCAGCTGCGGGGCATCGCATGCCTCTTTATGTGGTGACGGCCACTGTGTTTGCCACCTGGTTCGGCTCTGAAACGGTACTGGGGATTCCGGCCACTTTTCTCAAGGAAGGCTTGCGGGGCGTCGTGGCAGATCCCTTCGGTTCCTCTCTTTGTCTGGTGCTCGTCGGTTTGTTCTTTGCCCGCCCCCTCTACCGGCGCAAATTGCTGACCATCGGTGACTTCTATCGACGTCAATATGGGCGTACCGTGGAGGTACTGGTGACCCTGTGCATCGTGATCTCTTATCTGGGCTGGGTGGCGGCCCAGATCAAGGCCCTGGGACTGGTGTTCAACGTGGTTTCCGCCGGAGCGATGAGCAAAGCCACCGGCATGATCGTAGGCGCGACCACGGTCATGGTTTATACCCTGTTTGGCGGAATGCTGTCGGTGGCCATCACGGACTTCATCCAGATGATCATCATCATGCTGGGCATGGTGTACATCGGCTGGGATCTGGGGGGGCCGGCGGGGGGGGGGGGTGCC
>NZ_JPOQ01000017.1 GCF_000735045.1 Ferrovum myxofaciens | reverse complement strand
GGAGTGAGTCAGGACTTTTTGTGTTTCGCTCCCCAATATCAACCCGGTCAGTCCCCGTCGTCCGTGGGAGGCCATTAGGATGAGGTCGCACCCTTGGATGCGCGCGCATTCGATAATGCCTTCATAAACGGAATACTCTACGGACTTGCGGGTTTCAATGGAGACCTCCTGCGAACTCGCCAGGGTTTGGGCATTCGCTAGATATTGATCGGCCAAGCCCTCCAGTTGCTTCATGATTTCCAGTGGAGAATCCACGACAAACTCGGTGGTGGGTAGGTATTGAATGACTGCACAGTAAACCGTGACCTTGGCCTGTAAGGATTTGGCCAAACTCAACCCTCCATTCAACGCTTTATGCGAAAGTTCCGAACCATCCGTGGCGATGAGTAGATGGGTAAACATGAATGATCCTCCCTCGAGACTTGAACTGGGGGCTTCCCCGATTCCCCATCCCTGTTCGGGGTGAGGTACACTTACGAACTTTACGGAAATTATAGCCCCTTTGGGAGATCTCATGGCCCCGGAACTTGGACATTATTCACTGATATTGGCACTGACCTTGGCTATGGGCATGGCGACTTTTTCTCTGGTGGGCGCGCAACGTGGCGTGGCTTCATGGATTGGTTTGTCGCGCCCCCTTGCCTTGACCCTGTTGCTGGCCATGGCCGTTTCCTTCGGCTGTCTGGCATGGTCCTTTGTGCACAACGATTTCTCGGTACTTTACGTGGCACAGCACTCCAACTCGAAGTTGCCGGTGCAGTACCAGTTTTCTGCCGTATGGGGAGGGCATGAAGGTTCGCTGTTGTTATGGGTGCTTTTATTGAGTACCTGGAGCGCCGCCGTTGCCATTTTTTCCCGCCGTCTCCCTGATCCTGTGGTGGCCCGTGCGTTGGGGGTGCTGGGCCTGGTCATCACGGGTTTTCTGCTCTTCATTCTTCTGACTTCCAATCCCTTCGACCGTCTTTTTCCGGCGGCTCTGGAAGGACGGGATCTCAACCCGCTCCTGCAAGATCCCGGATTGGTGTACCACCCACCCATGCTGTACATGGGTTATGTGGGATTTTCGGTGGCTTTTGCCTTTGCCTTATCCGCGCTGATTTCAGGAAAACTGGATGCCACCTGGGCCCGTTGGTCCCGTCCCTGGACTTTGGCCGCCTGGGTATTCTTGACTTTGGGGATCTGTTTTGGCTCACGCTGGGCTTATTATGAATTGGGTTGGGGGGGATGGTGGTTCTGGGATCCGGTGGAAAATGCTTCCTTCATGCCCTGGTTGGTGGGTACGGCCCTCATTCATTCATTGGTGGTCACGGAAAAGCGCGGTGCCTTTAAACGGTGGACGGTATTGCTGGCCATTGCGGCTTTTTCCCTCTCGCTGGTGGGGACCTTCATTGTCCGTTCCGGGGTATTGAATTCGGTTCATGCCTTTGCCTCGGATCCCAAGCGGGGGATCTTCGTCCTGCTCTTCCTTTCCCTGGTGATTGGCGGCTCTCTGACCCTGTTTGCCTGGCGCGCTCCTGCAGTGGGTGAGGGAGGGCGCTTCCAACTGGTCTCCAGAGAATCCTTCATTCTGCTCAATAATGTCCTGCTGGCTGTGGCTGCCGCCGCCGTGTTATTGGGCACCATCTATCCCATGGTGATCGATGCCCTGGGGATGGGCAAATTGTCCGTCGGTCCCCCGTACTTCAATACGGTGTTCGTGCCCCTCATGATTCCTCTGCTGCTGATTCTGCCCATCGGGACGCTGGCGCACTGGAAGCGCGCGAATTTGAAGGATATTCTGCGCGAGGTGCGGCTGGATATGGTCATCGCCCTGGTGGTGGGCATCGTGGTTCCTTTTCTGATGGGGGCGTTCAGCCTGTTGTCGGCATTGGGAATCGCCACGGCGGCCTGGCTGGCCACCAGTATTGCCCGCCAGGTCTGGTCCTGGCGCCATCTCAAAACAATTCCGCGCTGGTTCATTGGCATGCAGACAGCCCATTTTGGCATGGCGGTTTTTGTGGTGGGCGTGACCCTGATCAAGGGTTATGAAATTGAACGGGATGTGCGCATGGGGCCGGGGGACACCCTGACGCTCAAGGGAACAACTTTCCGTCTGGTGGGGGTGGAACCGGTGCCGGGACCCAATTACAGCGCCTTGCGTGGCGCAGTGACCTACAGCGAAAACGGCAAGGTGGAAGGATTGCTGGAGCCGGAAAAACGGACCTATTTTTCTTCGCCCATGCCTATGACCGAAGCCGCCATCCATTCCACGATCTCCCGTGATCTGTATGTTTCCCTTGGGGAACCCCTGGATAATGGGGCTTGGAGCGTGCGTATCTATTACAAGCCCTTTGTCAACTGGATCTGGGCTGGTTGTGTTCTGATGGCTCTGGGAGGTGCGGTGGCGGCATCGGATCGGCGTTATCGCGTGCAGGCCAAGGCTGCACGGCAAGAAATGGCAGTGCAGCACGAGGTGACCGTATGACTGGAACGAATCCCGAGTCGGATATGTCTCAACCGGAATCCGTAGAGGTCAGAAAGTCTGCGCGTTTCAATGTCTGGTTTCTGGTTCCCCTGGGTGTCTTCGTGGGGCTGGCACTGTTCATGGGACTTGGCCTTCAGCATGACCCCCATGAAGTGCCGTCGCCCTTTATCGGCAAGCCCGCACCGAGTTTTCGTCTGCCGCTTCTGGAAGGTGAGGGAACTTTTTCGCCGGCGGATTACCGGGGCAAGGTCTGGATGCTCAACGTCTGGGCTTCCTGGTGCGTATCCTGTCGTGAAGAGCACCCGATTCTGCTGAAATATGCTCGTCTTCATCAGGTTCCTCTGGTGGGACTGGACTACAAGGATGACCCTGATGCCGGGCGCAAGTGGGTGGATCAATATGGAAACCCCTACACCTTGACCGCCATGGATCAGGATGGACGGGTGGGCATCGATTATGGAGTCTATGGCGTGCCTGAAACCTATGTCATCGATGGCAATGGCGTGATTCGTTACAAGCAGATTGGACCCATTACGGAAGATGTCCTGCAGAAAACCCTGCTGCCCCTACTGGAGAAATTACAGAAATGAGCAGTGTGAAATGGCGCAAATACTTCCCTGTCCTGCTGCTGGGGTTTGGGTTGATGGGGCCCTGGGGGTTTTCTCACGCCGAAGAAGCCAAGCCTTTGGCTGATGATCCTGCAGTGGAAAAGCGCTTGCTGGTGATTGCCGAAGATATGCGCTGTCTGGTGTGTCAGAACGAATCTCTGGCAGCGTCCCAGGCCGATCTGGCCAAAGACCTGCGCCGCGAGATCCGTGATCAGATTCGCCAAGGCAAAACGGATCAGGAAGTGACAGACTACATGGTTGCGCGCTATGGGGACTTCGTGCGCTATCGTCCCCCGGTCAAGCCATCAACCTGGGTACTCTGGTTTGGTCCTTTCATTCTCATGCTGGGGGCGGTGGGACTTTTGGGCTGGGTATTGCGTCGCAGGATTCTGCAACGGCCTCCTGAACTCCCCCTTTCCTCCGCACAAAAACAACAGATCGAGGCGCTCCTGCGCGACCAACCATGACCGTATTTATTCTGGCGAGCGGGGGATTGACCCTGCTCATTCTGTGTTATCTCGTTTTTTCCTTGATCCGAGGGAGCGTGGTCAGCGACCATCGCAAAGCGCTCAATGCCGCCGTCTATCGTGACCAGTTGCAGGAATTGGAGGCTGAGCGGGCCGATGGCAGTTTGGCCGATCAGGACTATGACCAGGCGCGCGAAGAGGTGGAACGCCGTCTTCTGGAGGATACGGAAGTCATGCCGGAAGTGACGGATCGGGTGCACGGCCGAACGACTGCGCTGCTGCTCCTGGCGTTGATTCCATTGGCCAGCATCGGGATGTATCTTTGGCGCGGGCATCCTGAAGCCCTCGATCTCCAACCGGCGGAAATGGCAGCAGCCCCAGCGCAGCAAATGACCCCCGCCAAGATCAATAACATGGTCAAGGCCCTGGCCGAGAAGTTGGCCAAAAACCCCGATAACCCACAGGGATGGGCCATGCTTGGACGTTCCTACATGAATTTGGACAAACCGGGAGAAGCCATCAAGGCTTTTGGCCATCTGAAGAAAGAAATGGCCAATGATCCGGAATTGATGGTGGATTATGCCGAGGCATTGGCAGCGGATGCTCAGGTGCGGGGCGATGACAAGCAGATGATCGAGTCCAATACCTGGGTCATGAATGCTCTCAAACTGGAACCGGGTAATGGCAAGGGACTCTTCATGGCCGGGAGTTTTGCTTTCATCACTCAGCAATACGCTCTGGCGGTGTCCTACTGGAGCAAGTTGATGCCCCTGTTGGAACCGAGTTCCCAGGATTCCTCCTTTGTCCTGGAACAACTCAACAAGGCACGGGCACAACTCAAACTGGCCCCGGTGACCGCAGATTCCTTCGCAGGGCCGGAAGGACCCGTCAAGCCCCAGGCTCAAAAAGGGGCTGCAGCCAGCAGCATCAGTGGGGAAGTGACGCTGGATCCTGCGCTCAAGGACAAGATCACCCCGGGAGAAACCCTGTTCATTTTTGCCAAGGCAGTACAAGGTCCTCCCATGCCTCTGGCAGTGATTCGAACCACGGTAGGGTCCTGGCCCCTCAAATTTCAGTTGACCGATGCTCAGGCCATGAGTCCTCAGTTCAACCTTTCGTCGGTGGATCTGGTGCGGGTGGAAGTTCGGGTGACGCAATCGGGTAATCCCATGCCTTCAAGCGGCGACCTGTTCGGAGCGACCTTGCCGCTCAAACCAGGAGCGCATGGGGTGGAACTGGTCATTAACCAAGTGCAGCCCTGAGCCGAGAACGGTTATATGCTTGCTGTGGCACAACTGACCTGTCAGCGTGGCGCACGCACCCTTTTCTCGGGGCTTTCCTTCACGCTGCCGGAAGGACAATGGATACAGATCCAAGGCCCCAATGGGGCAGGCAAGACCACTTTGCTGCGGGTTTTGGCGGGGCTCGTCCAACCTCGGGAAGGAACTTTGACCTGGCAGGGCCAGGATGTGCAGGAATGCCGTGCCGAATGGCAGCGCGCTCTGCTCTATCTGGGTCATCATGCGGCCCTCAAGGAAGAGTTGACCCCGCTGGAAAACCTGCGTTTCAGTCTTGGGCTGGAAGCTTTTCCAGTGGATGAAGCAGCTTTGATGGAAGCACTGCATCGTTTTGGTTTGCAGGAGCGGGAGCATCTTCCGGTTCGCTATCTTTCTGCAGGGCAACGGCGGCGTGTTTTATTGGCACGTTTGCTCATCCGTCCGGCACAAGTATGGATTCTCGATGAACCTTATACGGCCCTGGATACTCATGCGACCCAGTTTCTTTCCACGGTCATTGAAGATCATCTGGAACGGGGAGGCAGTGCCATACTCACCAGTCATCAAACCTTGGGTTTGCGCCCGGGCATGAGCATTGCGTTATGATGACGGGGTTTTGGACTTCCATGAGGCGGGACCTGGTGCTGGCGACCCGGCACAAGAGTGAATGGCTGACGGCTTTATTCTTTTTTGTCATGGTTACCAACCTGCTGCCCCTGGGGGTTGGACCGGAAGTGTCTTTACTACGCAAAATCGCGCCGGGAGTATTGTGGATCGGGGCATTGCTCTCCACCTTGTTGGGGCTGCAGCGCTTGTTTTCCTCGGATCATGGCGATGGAACCCTGGAACAAATGGCCCTTTCTCCGGTGCCCCTGGCCTGGTTGGTGGCGGGTAAAATGGTGACCCACTGGTTGGTTTGTGGTCTGCCCGTCGTACTCATGGCTCCCCTGTTGGGTCTCCAGTTTGACCTGCCCGCTCGTTCCCTGGGTATCCTGGTCTTGTCCCTTCTGCTCGGAACGCCTATCCTGTCGGCGGTGGGGGCTCTGGGCGCGGCACTGACCCTGGGTCTGCGGGGGGGCGGGGCCCTCTTGTCGTTGCTCATTCTGCCGTTGTACATTCCTGCTTTGATCTTTGGCGCAGGAGCCGTGGAAGCAGATCTGTCCGGCATCAGCCCGCAGGGGCATTTATCCTTGCTGGGGGCCTTGCTGGTTCTGAGCGTGTTTTTTTCTCCCTGGGTGACATCCCTGGCGTTACGTATTGCACTGGAGTAAGATTTCCCATGAGCAACTCGGTTATCAACTGGTACAAATATGCCTCTCCTGCCACATTTTATCCTCTGGCAGGACGTTTGATTCCCTGGTTTTCCGGGCTGTCGGTTCTGTTGATCGCTTGGGGATTGTGGATCGGACTGTTTGTGGCACCCACCGACGCACAGCAGAGTGAAGGGTACCGCATCATTTTTGTCCATGTACCTGCCAGCTGGTTGTCCATGTTCATTTACTGCGTCATGGCCTTTTGGTCGGCCCTGGGCTTGGCTTTCAATACCCGATTATCCGGCATGTTAACTGCAGCGCTGGCACCCACTGGCGCTCTTTTCGCTTTTCTTTCCCTGTGGACGGGCGCACTCTGGGGCAAACCCATGTGGGGAGCCTGGTGGGTTTGGGATGCCCGCCTCACGTCACAGTTGATCCTGTTTTTTCTGTATCTGGGCTTCATTGCCCTGCAGTCGGCTATTGATGACCCGCGTCGGGCTGACCGGGCAGGGGCGTTGCTGGCTTTGGTCGGTGTGGTCAATATTCCGATCATCTATTTTTCGGTGCAATGGTGGAATACCCTGCATCAGGGCGCTTCCGTATCCCTGACCAAGGCCCCCAGCATGGCGCATATCATGCTGGAAGGCATGTTGATCATGGCATTGGGGTTCTGGTCCTACGCCATTGCCGTGGTTTTGACGAGGGTCCGGTGTATCATTCTGGAACGAGAGTTGACAAACGAATGGGTGAAACGTAATGCAGTGGACTAGTTTGCAGGATTTTCTGACCATGCGCGGGTATGGTCTTTATGTATGGGGCAGTTTTGGCGCCTGTGCCTTGGGCATGCTCATCGAGTCCCTGTGGGTGCGCCAGCGCTTGCGCACCATTCAGTCTCGTTTACCCAAACAGGAGTTGAACGGATGAAACCTCGTCATAAACGGTTGGCGCTGATTTTCGGGGCGGTGGTGGTACTTGGGGTAGCCGTGGCTCTGGTACTCAATGCCTTTCGCAGCAATCTGGTTTTTTTCTATACCCCCACTCAGATCGTGCGCGGAGAAGCACCGAAAGACCGGGCTTTTCGCATTGGCGGACTGGTCAAAACGGGGTCTTTGCAGCGGCATGACCTCGTGGCTCATTTCATTGTCACGGATACCGTCAATGAAATCGCGGTTTCCTACCGGGGCATTCTGCCTGACTTATTCAAGGAAGGACGGGGCGTAGTGGCAGAAGGAAATTTAGGAAATGGACAGTTTGTGGCTACTGAAGTATTGGCCAAACATGATGAGAACTACATGCCGCCCGAGGCCAGGGCTGCCGTGGAGCAGGCACAAAAAACGGCACGGACCCTGCAAAAATGAGTCAGTCGAGGTGGTATTGCTGGGCAAACATGACCAACGAAGCGCGGCCATGCAGGTGTAGTTTTTGATAGATGCGTGAGAGTCGGTTGCGCAAGGTGGATTCCTGAATGCCCAACCATTCCCCCAGAGCCAACGCCTTGGCTTCCGGGTGATGAACGATCAAACGAATCAGTTCCTTTTCCTTGGTACTCAAGTCAAAAAACCCGGATGAATTGTTATCGGACTTTTGAGCTATGGACGAGAAAGCCTTGGTGAGAAGTCGCTCGCGCAGACGTGCCGGTACCCAGAGATGTTGCTGGGATACGGCGTGGAGCGCCCCCAAAATGGAACCAAGAGGTTCGGAAACATGGACGATTCCCAAAACCCCCTGTTGGATTTGCGCCTCCATTCCCTTCAGTTCCTCAGACTGGGTCAACAGGATCAGTTCGACATGATGCTCGGCCAGGTACGCGGATAGTGTGGGGAGGGTGTTCAGGGAAGCATCGTCCAGGATGACGATTTTGGGATGATGTCGTTCCAGTTCGCGAAAGAGACTGGCTGTGGGCGGGTGTCCGCCCAGCCATAGAAAGTTGCCCGGATGATCGGTCAACAGGGCGTTCAAACCTGCCAGGATCAGTTGATGGGAGGTAATGGCAAAAACGCGGATGCATGAATCTGGGGTCATGGTGCTTGCGCTTGAGAAAAAATGGAATGTTAGGGATTTCCTTGCTCGGGAGGCGAAAAAATCTGTCCGTTATGTAATGATTGTGAACCGGTGTTGCGGCGCGATTTATTGGCACCCGGAGACAGGGGAAATACCGGGAGAAACTTGGGGTTCCGTGTATGAAGTGGTGATCCCCATGAATTCATCAGGGTAGAAAAACAACTTTGGAACTGTTACAGTGGTCCCCCGCGTAGGTTCCATCTGGAGAGCCAGAACGACAGGGAATCCGGTGAAATTGAACTGTTTTAGAATCGACGGTCAAGGAGAAGAGAGTGGCCAAAAGTATATTGACGGTGGATGACTCTTCCTCCATCCGGCAAATGGTCGGATTTACCCTGAGGGGGGCGGGATATGACGTCATCGAGGCGGAAGATGGTCAGGAAGGGTTGGACAAAGCCCGTCAAAGGACCGTGGATCTGGTATTGACGGATCTGAATATGCCGAAGATGGATGGCCTGACTTTGATAAAAACCTTGCGTATGCTGCCGGCGTACCAGCATATTCCCATTTTGATGTTGACCACGGAGTCCAGTGATTCCATGAAATCTCAAGGTCGTGCCGCCGGGGCAACGGGATGGTTGGTCAAACCCTTCGATCCCCAAAAATTATTGGAAGTGGTCAATAAATGTATCGGGTGACCCGAACCGTTTTCAAATCCTGATCCGGGCCCTATTTGTGAGTATTGATCTCAGTCAGTTTTTTCAGGTGTTCTTCGATGAAACGGAGGAGCATCTGCTGGCCTTGGAAACTCTACTATTGGGTGTGGACCGGATGGCCCCGGTGGGCGAAGATCTGAATGCCATTTTTCGCGCGGTTCATTCCATCAAGGGGGGCTCCGCCACCTTTGGTTTCAACGATATGACCGAAGTCGCCCATGTCCTGGAGAATTTGCTGGATCGGGTGCGCAAACGCGAAATAATCTTGACAGAAGAGATGATCAATGCATTCCTGGAGGCTGGGGATGTGTTGCGTATGCAGTTGGCTTTTCACCGTGGACAGGGAAGTGTGGACCCGGATGCCGTGCAGGGCGTTCAGGAAAAATTGACCGCTCTGGCCAGTACAGTGGGTTCGGATTCCAATCCCATCTTTCCGGTGGAACATGCATCGGTTTCTGTTTTTTCTGGAGGGATCAAACAGAAGGTTCCAGAACCGGTGGTGCAGAACGATCCGGGCTATGGATTTTTTGATGAAGGTCAGGATTTTTTTGAATCCATCCGTGAAGTAAAGCCGGAACCCGACCTCGGTTATGGTTTTTTTGTTGATCCTGTTTCATCAGCGGAAGTTTTCCCGGTTCCTTCTTCTGAGCCTGTGGGGGCCGGACAGGACTCCGTTGGTTCCGGAGTAAAGACGGATCCTGTTCCCGAACGGGTTTCCTGGGGGCGTCGAGCTGCCGATCGAGTCGGCACAGATCCCTCGATTCGTGTCAAGGTGGAAAAAGTGGACCAACTGATCAATCTGGTGGGCGAACTGATCATTACTCAGTCCATGTTGATGCAAGCCAGTGGGCCTCTGGAGGAAGTACGTCATGAATCCCTGAAAAGGGCGCTAGGCCAGTTAGAGCGCAATTCGCGCGACTTGCAGGAAGCTATCCTGTCGGTACGGATGTTGCCGATTTCCGTGGTATTCAACCGTTTTCCCCGACTGGTTCGGGACCTGGCCGGTAAAATGGGGAAGCAGGTGGAATTGAAAATGCTAGGAGAAGGTACGGAACTCGATAAAGGATTGATCGAGAAAATTTCAGATCCTTTGATGCATTTGATTCGCAACAGTGTGGATCATGGCATTGAAATGCCCGAACGGCGCCATAGGTTGCACAAGCCTTCCTGCGGGATGGTGACCCTCAACGCCTACCATCAGGGTGGAGCGGTGGTCATTGAAGTGAGCGACGATGGGGGGGGGTTGCCACGCGACAAAATTCTGTCCAAGGCACGTGAACAGGGTTTACCCTGTCATGATGCGATGACAGATGCCGAGGTATGGAATCTGATTTTTGAACCCGGTTTTTCCACCACCGATCAGATCACGGAGGTCTCGGGACGGGGCGTGGGCATGGATGTGGTCAAACGCAATATCCACCAGATGGGGGGGCGAATCGAGATCGACTCGACGGTGGATCTGGGCATGCGTACGATCATTCGTTTGCCCCTTACCCTAGCCATTCTTGATGGTCTTCTGGTGGCAGTGGGAGAACAAGTTTATGTTCTTCCTTTGATCTCGATTCTGGAGTCGGTGCCATTGACCTCGGAAAATCTCCGTACCATCAGTGGTGATGGACGTCTGTTACAAGTACGAGGAGAATATGTTCCGCTGGTCGTGTTGGGTGAAAAGTTTCCGGTGCCTGGGGATCGATCCCTTTTTCCCGAAAATCCGCCCATTGCCGTGATCGTGGAAGCAGAAGGACACAAGGTGGCGGTGTGTGTGGATGCCCTGCTGGGGCAACAACAAGTAGTGATCAAAAGTCTGGAAACCCATTTTCGCAGGTTGGTGGGGATTTCTGGAGCCACCATTCTGGGCGATGGGCGGGTCGCCTTGATCGTGGATCCGGCACCCTTTGTGCACGAAAGCCGGTTTCCCCAGGCCGGAGTGGTTTGATGGACAAGGATGACGAGAATCATGATGAATCAGAATAACCCGACTCCTGCAGTGACTGCCAACGAATTTCTGATATTCACCCTGGGTAGCGAGGAATACGGGATCGATATCCTCAAGGTTCAGGAAATTCGGGGTTATGAAACCGTCACCCGCATTGCCAATACGCCGGATTTCATCAAGGGGGTGATCAACCTGCGTGGAGAAATCGTGCCCATCGTCGATCTCAGGGTGCGCTTTCACTTGGGAGACATCCGGTACGATGAATTTACCGTCGTCATCATTCTGTATCTGGTCGGACGGCTGGTGGGGATGGTGGTGGATGGCGTTTCCGACGTGTTGTCCCTGACCCCCGAGCAGATTCGTCCCGTTCCTGGTTTTACGGCAACCCTGGATACTCATTACCTGATGGGGTTGGGAACGTTGGACCAACGCATGTTGATTCTGGTGGACATCGAGCGTTTGGTGAAGAGCGAAGATATGGCGCTGATCGATAAAACTGCGAATGAATGATCCAACAATAAATAATATCTATCAAGGGGAATAGGGTATGAGAATCAATCTACCGGTGACCAACGTCGAATATGAATTCGGTGAGAATTTCATCATGGTATCGAAGACGGATCTCAAGGGACACATGACCTATGCCAATCCCTGTTTTATCGAGGCCAGTGGTTGTTCCGAACAGGAATTGATTGGTCAACCGCATAATTTGGTTCGTCATCCGGATATGCCGGAAGAGGTCTTTCGGGATCTATGGCAAACCCTCGAGAAAGGTTTGCCCTGGACGGGATTGATCAAAAACCGACGAAAAAATGGAGACTTTTACTGGGTCCAGGCTAATGTCACTCCCATTCAGGAGATGGGCGACTGCGTGGGCTATCTGTCTGTACGTACCAAGCCCAGTCGTCAGAAAATCGAAGAGACCGAACGAATTTATCGTCTCTTCAAGGAAAAGAAACAGGGTCGCCTGCGTATCGAGGAAGGTCGGGTCGTCAAAGTGGGCGTGCTGGGCGGCCATTTGCGGCGCTGGCGACATGGCTTGAGCGAAAATCAGCGCATCCTGTGGTCTTTTCTGGCGATGCTGATCGCCTTGTTGGCGGTGGGTGCCCTGACCTGGTGGGATGGGAAGGTCAGTGAAGCGAACATGGATGAAATCGTCAATCGACGGGTCATTTTTGTGCATGATCTAGTGGAACTCAAATTTTTGGTGGCCCAGAACCAGTTGCAGATGAGTGATCTGCTGAATCATTCTGCCGTTTCCGCGCCTCCGATCATGGGCACCAAGCCAGAGATCCTGCACCGGGAAGGGGGGGCCGCGCCAGAACCCCTGCCCATTCATCAACTGGATGACTCTGTCGCTGATTTCAAGGTTGTTAGCCAGGCTTTGTTCAGCAGCCTGAGTGTGAATGTGGCAGCAGATGAACCAGCGAAAACCCAATTGAAGGATTTACAGATTCTTCTGGAAAGTTACGGGCGACAGGGACTGGATCCTTTGCTCGACCTTTTGCATCAGGGTGATCATGCCAGTGCAAAAGCGCTCATGGGACAAGAACTGAGGACATTGCAGGCTCAAATGTACCAGCAACTGGAAACCATGAATGATCGGGAGGTGGATGCACTGCGTACGGCCTATGCTCGGGAGCAGGATCGCCGGCATCTGTTGCGTTTGATTCAGGCGGGTATTGGAGCCCTGAGCGTGGTGGTGGCCATATTGCTGGTGGTATTGCTGATGAGGTATCTGACGCGTTCCATGCGTTCTGCTTCAGAAGTGATGGCACGCATTGCCCAGGGTCATTACGATAATAATATCGTGGTGGAGCAAAAGGATAAAATCGGTCAACTCATGTATGCCATCAAGTCCATGCAGACGCGCATGGGTTTTGAGGTGATGGAAAGCAGGCGTCTCCTGGATGAGAATTCACGGGTCCGGGTGGGGTTGAATAATGTGAGCGCAAGCGTCATGATCGCCGACCTCCAGCACCGTATCATATTCGTCAACAAATCGGCTCATGAGTTACTCAGGGCGGTACAGGGGGATATTCGTCGTGATCTCCCACGTTTTGAGGCAGATGCCCTGCTTGGCAGTTCCATCAATGATTTTTATGAAAATTCCGCTCACCAGAGTCGGTTGCTGGAACAACTGCGGGATTCACAACAAACTTGTCTCGAATTGGGGGGGCATACCTTTCAACTTACCTTCAGTGTCGTGCTCAATGAACGGAATGAACGACTGGGCTATGTAGTGGAATGGCTGGATCGGACTGCCGAATTGGCGATGGAAGAGGACGTCAATTCAGTGATTGAAAGCGCAGTCCAAGGGGATTTCTCGAAATTGATTCCGGTGGAGGGCAAGGAAGGGTTTCTGTTACGGGTATCGGAGGGAATCAATGGGTTCATCAACAGTACCTCCAGCAGCCTCAAAGAGGTCAGTCGCGTTCTTTCATCCTTGTCTCAGGGGGATTTGACCCAGTCCATTACACGCGACTACCAAGGGATCTTTGAACGCATGAAACAGGATGTGAATGCGGCGGTCGAGCAGTTGGCAACCCTCATCCAGCAAGTCAATGACTCCGCCGATACCATCAATGCGGCCTGCAAGGAATTTGCCTCAGGCAGTGCCGACCTGTCCAGTCGAACGGAGGAACAAGCTGCCAGTTTGGAAGAAACCGCTGCCAGCATGGAAGAATTGACCTCTACGGTCAAGCAGAATGCAGAAAATGCCCGTCAGGCCAACCAGTTGGCACGCAATGCCCAGGATGTGGCGACGACGGGGGGAGCAGTGGTGGCGCAGGTCGTGCAGACCATGGGTGATATTGGGGCCTGTTCCAAGAAGATCGTTGATATCATTGGCGTGATCGATGGCATTGCCTTTCAGACCAACATCCTGGCTTTGAATGCGGCAGTGGAAGCTGCGCGGGCTGGGGAACAGGGACGTGGTTTCGCGGTGGTGGCCAGCGAAGTACGCAATCTGGCCCAGCGTAGCGCGGCAGCAGCCAAAGAAATCAAGGGGTTGATTGGGGATTCGGTGGGCAAGGTGGAAGTGGGCGTCGGCCTGGTGGAAAAAGCCGGTCGTACCATGACCGATGTGGTGCTCTCTGTGACCCGGGTCACGGATATCATGGGAGAAATCGCGGCGGCTTCCACAGAGCAAAGCCGGGGTATCGAACAAGTCAATGTGAGCATCACCCAGATGGATGATACGACCCAGCAAAATGCTGCGTTGGTGGAAGAAGAAGCTGCTGCTGCGGCTTCCCTGGAAGAACAGGCGGAGAGCCTCAAACGTTTGATGGGGACCTTCAGGATTCATCAGAGTCCTGTGACATCAGGTAAAACCATTCACAATCTGAGTCGAACCATGAGGGACTTTCCGCGTTTGATGGCGCAGGAAGCACGTACTGAACCCAGGCGTCCCATGGTATTGGGAGTTCAGAAACCGGCGGACAGTGAGGATGGTGACTGGCAGGAGTTCTGAGATAGAGGTGATGGTGAGACCCCGTGAATTTTGTTTTACCGAACGTGATTTTGAACAGGTGCGGAATCTGATTCATGAGCGGGCTGGCATTTCTCTGAGTGAGAACAAACGAGAATTGGTCTATAGCCGGCTGACGCGACGTTTGCGCGCCACGGGCGCAAAAAGTTTTGAGGATTATTTGAAGAATTTCCTGACAGGGGAGACTTCAGAGTGGGAGGGGTTTATCAACGCGCTGACCACCAACCTCACCTCGTTTTTTCGCGAAAACCATCATTTTGAGTTGTTGGCCCAACAGTTGCGGGGATTGGCCGCGCGGGGTTCCCCCATTCGTCTGTGGTGTTCTGCCTGCTCTACGGGGGAGGAACCTTATTCCATGGCCATGACGGTATTGGAAACCCTCGGCCCTAATCCTCCCGTTTTGATCCAGGCCACCGATATCGATACTCATGTCCTGGCTCAGGCTGAACAAGGGACCTATGCCGCAGAAAACCTGACCTTGAGTGAAACCCGTCTGCACCGGTTTTTTCATAAAGGGGTGGGTAAACATTCAGGGTCGGTTAGAATTCGTCCTGAGGTACGTCGTTTGGTGACATTTTTTCAACTGAATTTGCTGGACACTCATTGGCCGCTGCATTCTTCCCTGAATGCCATATTTTGTCGTAATGTTATGATTTATTTTGATAAAGATACTCAATACAAAGTCTTGAAAAAAATGTCTCAGTATCTTGATCCGGAAGGGTTGTTGTATGCCGGTCATTCCGAGATTTTTCACCATGCCCGCGATTTTTTTCACCTGCGGGGTAAAACCGTATATCAACTTTCTCCAAGCAAGGCAACGGGAATGGTCAACCAAATCGAGCAACGATGACAGATACGTCCTGCCAGGAAATCTTTACCCCGAACGGTTATTTTGATCGCCAGTTTCAGCGGGAAGCGATCAAGATTCTGCCTGGGGAATATTATGTGACGGGACGGGATATGGTTCTGGTGACCGTGTTGGGATCCTGTGTGGCAGCCTGCCTGTGGGACCGAGTGGCTGGATTGGGCGGGATGAATCACTTTATGTTGCCGGATGATCTGCGCGAGGGAGGAACACCGCTCAGCGTGGCAGGTCGTTATGGCGCTTATGCCATGGAGTTGATGATCAACCGCCTGATCAAGGCAGGAGCCCGGCGCAATCATCTGGAGGCCAAGGTTTTTGGGGGGGCAGAAGTGTTGCGCGGTTTTACCACGGCCCGGATTGGGGAACGTAATGCGGAATTTATACTGGAATATCTTCAGACTGAAAATATCCCCGTGACGGCTCAGGATCTGATGGACATTTATCCCCGCAAGGTCTATTTCTTTCCCAATACCGGCAAGATTCTGGTCAAACGTCTGCGCTCGGTTCACAACGATACCATTGTGACCCGTGAGCAACGCTACAGTGAGCGTATCCGCGGAACGGACATTTCAGGAGGAGTGGAACTGTTCTAGTTCCTTATGGCCAAAAGAATGAGAGATAGGACAGCCATCGTGAATGGGTTACGCAAGATCAGGGTGTTGATCGTGGATGACTCGGCCCTGATCCGGGCTATTTTGACCGAGGTGGTGAGCAGTTTTCCTGATTTGGAAGCCGTGGGGGCAGCCGCTCATCCGTTGCAGGCCCGTGACATGATCAAGGCATTGAACCCTGATGTCTTGACCCTCGACGTGGAAATGCCCAAGATGGACGGGTTGACCTTTCTCGAGCGTTTGATGCGTCTGCGTCCCATGCCTGTATTGATGATCTCATCCATGACCGAGCGAGGGTCCGAAGTGGCCCTCAATGCCCTTGAATTGGGCGCGGTGGATTTCATTGCCAAACCCAAACTCGATGTGGCATCGGGATTGCAGGGGTATGCGGAAGAAATTGCCGGCAAGATTCGCATGGCGTTTCATGCCCGTGCTTCAAGTTGCATTCATGGTCAGAGTACGGTGTCTTCAGTCAGCCACTCCGGAAAATTCTCCGGGCCTGAAAAAATTGTTCTGGTGGGCTCGTCCACAGGCGGTACCGAGGCCCTGAAGGTATTTCTCGAGCCCATGCCCGCAGATGCCCCCGCCATTCTGATCACCCAACATATGCCGGAGGCCTTTACCAAATCCTTTGCAGCCCGGCTGAATGGGTTATGCCGCATGAATGTCAAGGAGGCCGAAGAAGGTGAAAGGGTCTTGTCTGGTCACGTCTATGTGGCGCCGGGACATTCCCATTTGCGTGTAACGCGTAATGGAGCCGGATATATGCTTCGTCTGGGAGGTGATGCCCCGGTCAACCACCACCGCCCTTCGGTGGATGTGCTGTTTCAGTCCGCAGTTCAAAGCGTGGGGGCCAATGGGCTGGTTGTCCTATTGACCGGCATGGGGCGGGACGGTGCCCAGGGAATGCTCCAGATGCGCCAGGCGGGCGCCTATACCATCGCCCAGGATGAGGCCACCAGCGTGGTGTATGGTATGCCGCGGGCCGCTGTGGAAGTGGGGGCGGTGGATGAAGTGCTGCCCCTTGGCGCCATTGCCCGGCGGGTGCTCGAACACCTGCGTTAACAGATCCGGTGAGTTTTCAGGGATTGGCGAAACTCGGTTTTCTATTCGGAGCGGGGGCGAGCCACTTTCCAGCTTACCCAGGCCCACCCTGTCAGCATGGCCAATCCGCCTAGGGGCGTAACGGCTCCGAGCCAGGAGGCACCGGTCAAAGCCAATAGGTAGAGGGACCCTGAAAACACCAGAACGCCTCCGCCGATCAGTCGACCAGGGCCGCGCATGTCCACGCCCGTCCACCCCCCCAGACCGATCAGTCCCACGGCGTTCCACAACTGATATTCCACCCCGGTATGCCATACCTCCAGCAAAGGCGGCGCCAGAATCGAACGCAAGGCATGGGCTCCGAAAGCCCCCAGGACGATACCCGTGAAAGCCAGCAGGGCACCGCTCAGGCGCAGCATTCTCGAGGATGAATCATTTGACGGCATAGAAGGGTCCGGTAAAAGAGGTGCTGCCCTGGGTAGCCTGGGCACCATTCAACCCATTGATGATGGAATGGCCATAAAAGTAGGGCAAGCCAAAATCTGCCGACCCCGCCGTGGCTCCATTGTCCGAGCCGCTGTCATTGAAGGCGACATTTCCGCCGTTCAGGTAGTTGGTAATATCGAGTAATCCGAAGGAGAGTGGCGCGGTATTGGACAGGGTGACAAAGGAAGTGGCCGTGCCCGTGATCGTTTGCAGACTCTGAGGGTTATAATTCCCAGAGGAATTGGTGGGAATGCCGGTCAGGGGAATGAAATACAGGTTTGATCCGCTGTCGAAGAAGGAGGCAGGATAGGTTCCGCTCTGACCCGAGAGGCTGGCCGTAAAATTGCCTATATTCGGCCCCGAGGCGGGGACAGGGACCACGGAATAACCGGACGTGAGGGAATTGTTGGCTTGGGTGTTGATGCCGAAGGTCAGGGTGCCGCTTGCTGTGGTTTGTCCTGTGGATGCAATGGTGGGCAAGGTCAGAATCGTCCCGTTGTTGTCGCTGCTGAAGGCGACCACGGGGTTGGAGACGATGCTGGTCAGGGCAAGGTTGCCAGACCCTGTGTTTGCGTTGGTAGTGCAGGCATAGTAGGGGCTGAGATCATGCAGAAATACCCCCACGCCCAGCAGTCCGTTGCCCCCGATCCCGGACAGGTTGCCGATGTTGGAGCCGGAACTGGAGCAACTGCTCGGTGGAGTAAAGGAATTTTGACCGCCAACCAACTGGATGGGGATCGGG
>NZ_JPOQ01000016.1 GCF_000735045.1 Ferrovum myxofaciens | reverse complement strand
GGGGGGGGGACTACGCTGGATTGCCTGCGATCATGGTCCCGCTCAGGTTCATGCCATGGCGCGGGAAGCCGGAGGGCATGCCCAACAGTGGCACGGCGGTGATCCGGCTCGTCCTTTTCCAGAGCCTCCCTCAGGCGCACTGCTGGCCCTTCACCGCAACCTCAAGAAAGTCTTTGATCCGGCTGGAATTCTGAATCCGGGGCTCCCCGGTTTTCTGGAAGGTTAAGGCCATGGAAACACATCTTGACGAAAAAACCCGTGCATTACCGGCGGCAGTTTCCATAGAAGGGATTCTTCGTTCCTGTGTGCATTGTGGATTTTGCTTGGCTACCTGTCCGACCTATCAGATACTGGGGGATGAACGGGATAGTCCGCGGGGCCGAATCTACCTGATCAAGGCACTCATGGAAGGCAAGGCCGAGGGGAAGGAAACCCGCCTTCATCTCGACCGCTGTCTGACCTGTCGTTCTTGCGAGACCACCTGTCCCTCAGGAGTGGAGTATGCCCATTTGCTGGAAGAAGGACGTCAGTGGGTAGAAAAAACCGTGCCTCGCCCCTTGGGGCAACGGGTGGTTCGTACCTTGCTCAAGACCGTACTGCCCCAACCGGTACTTTTTCAAACCTTGTTGAATATGGGGCGCATGGTGCGTCCCCTGCTTCCCGAGCGTTGGCGTTCCGCCATTCCCCACCGCCAGGAAGCGGGCTGGATCCCTTCTGTCCGCCATGCCAGACGCATGGTGTTTTTGGCGGGTTGTGTCCAACCGGCTTTGACCCCGGCGACTCAGAGCGCGGCACAACGTTTGCTGGATAGATTGGGCATTTCAGGTGTGGTAGCGCCCAGTGCGGGATGTTGTGGGGCCCTGGCTCATCACCTGGGAGATGAAGAAAAAGCACTGCAGGCCATGCGTCGTAATATCGATGCCTGGTGGCCCTTCGTGGAACAAGGGGCAGAAGCCATTATCAGTACGGCTTCGGGTTGCGGGGTCGAAGTGCGCGAATATGGGCATGCCCTGCGCCATGACCCCGCGTATCGGGAACGGGCCCGTCGGGTGACCGAATTGGCCCAGGATATTTCTGAAGTACTGATCAGAGAGATCGGCGTAACCCTGGATGAACAACGATTGACATTGAAAAGCCTTGGCATCGATTCTGACCAGTCCAAGGGGCGCGTTGCTTTTCATGCCCCTTGTTCACTCCAGCATGGATTGCGCCTGCGTGGGGGTGTGGAACAGTTGTTACGGGCAGCGGGGGCAGAACTCACCGCCGTAGAAGATGGGCATCTTTGTTGTGGTTCCGCCGGCACTTATTCCATGCTCCAACCCGGGTTATCCGAGCAACTCAAGATAAACAAACTGGCGGCTCTCAAGGCTGGAAAACCGGAGGTCATTCTGAGCGCCAACATTGGGTGTCAGATGCATCTGGCCAAGGATGAGTCGATTCCCGTTCGGCATTGGGTAGAATGGCTGGATGATCTGATTCCTCGACGTGAAAGAAGGGCTTGATTCCAGCTCCTCTTGTCCCTATCTTGTGCCTATGGGATCCGTATAATAGATTCCGCTTCCAGGGAGATGACTCATGTTGGCACTGCGTCGTTCCAAAGACAGGGGATATGCCCACCAAGGCTGGTTGGAATCCTGGCATTCCTTTTCCTTTGCAGATTATCATGACCCGGCGCACATGCATTACAGTGTTCTGCGGGTCCTGAATGATGACCGGATTGCACCGAATAGTGGGTTTGGCACACACCCTCATCAGGACATGGAGATCCTTACCTACCTTCTCGAGGGCAGTCTGGAACACCGGGACAGTATGGGGAATGGATCGGTGATCCAAGCTGGAGAGGTACAGAGAATGAGCGCGGGCAGCGGCATCACCCACAGCGAATTCAACCCATCCGAATCTGATCCTGTCCATCTGTTGCAGATATGGATTTTGCCTGACCGGCGGGGACGAACCCCTGAATATGAACAGAAAAAATTTCTGCCGGAAGAACGGCGCGGACGGTTCTGTCTCATTGCTTCTCCAGATGGGCGTGACGGGTCTCTGACGATTCATCAGGACGTCCGGATTTATGCCTCGATATTGGGGGCGGATGACACTCTGGTATACGATTTTGATCCAGGGCGCAAAGGTTACCTGCAAGTGGCGGCTGGCGAATTGATCGTGGATGGACGTCCTTTGCGGGAAGGCGATGGATTACGCATCGCCCAGCGTGAACGAATTGCCATTGGGACTCCGGGACAAACGGAATTCCTGTTGTTCGATTTACCCTGATTCATGAATTATGCGGAATCTCTGAGTGAGGGGCGCCTGTTGCGGCGCTACCAGCGTTTTCTGGCGGATATCGAACTCGGTGATGGAGAAGTCATTACAGCACATGTACCTAATACAGGCAGTATGTTGGGATGCTTGGAGTTGGGGCAAGGCGCGCGCCTGAGCCGTGCCCGCGACACCACCCGTCGCTGTCCTTATACCCTTGAACAGATTCAGGTCGGTAAGGTTTGGGTCGGGGTGAACACACATCGGGCCAATGCATTGGTGGGGGAGGCATTGAAACGGGGCGCGATCGAAGAAGTATCGGGCTATGCCAGCCACCGCCCGGAGGTATCCTACGGTCAGCAACGTAGTCGGATCGATTGGTTGCTTGAGGATCAAAATTCTCCCGTTTGTTATCTCGAAGTCAAGAGCGTAACCACCAGTCTTGAACCGGGGATAGGATTGTTTCCCGATGCTGTCAGTCAGCGGGCTTTGAAGCATCTGGGGGAATTGCGGGACTGTGTGGTGCAAGAGGGCGCGCGGAGTGTGTTGCTGTTCTGTGTTCAACGCGCGGATGTTCACGTAGTACATCCTGCGGATGCCATAGATCCTGCCTATGGCCGGTTGCTGCGCGAGGTGATGCGTGAAGGGGTGGAAGTGTTGGCTTACGGGGTTGAACCTACCCGAACCGGCCTCCTTTGGGGGCCGAGGATAGGCGTTCATTGCCCTTGATTCTCCAGGGAATGGTCCTTACTCATCGAGTGTGCAGCGATACTTTTGTCCATGAAACTGAACTTCCATCATTTGAGAGCATTTGCAGAAGTTGCCCGTACCGGTAGTTTTACAGGTGCGGCAGAATATCTGCACCTCACCCAGCCCGCCATTTCCAAGGCAGTCAGCGGTCTCGAAGAGATCCTGGGCATCGCACTGCTGGAACGAACCTCCCGTCAGGTCAAGTTGACGCAAGCGGGTGTATCTTTGTTCTCTCACGCCCGTTCCATTTTTGCCCTAGAGCAGGCAGCATTGCAGGATATCGAAGAACGGCGCGGATTACGCAAGGGTTGTTTGCATATCGGCGCCAGCACGACCATTGCTACCTATTGGCTGGGACGGGATCTGGCTCTTTTTCTGGAACGCCATCCCCAGATCGACATTCGGGTGAGTAGCGGGAACACGGAAACCATGGTACATCAGGTACTGGAAGGCTTGGTGGAGGTGGCGCTGGTGGAAGGGCCGGTGGATGAGGATCGTCTGAATTGCAGATTATGGCACAATGAGCCCCTGCTTCTGGTGACGAAACCGGGAGTGAAACGGGAACATCTAGGGCAATGCCGTTGGATTCTTAGAGAAGAAGGATCCGGCACGGCACGGGTAGTGGCGGAAACCCTGGCGCATCTGGGAATTGTCCCTGCGCGACAGATTATCGTGCAAAGCAACCAGGCGGCCGTTCAGATGGTTGTCGCAGGCGTGGGAGTTGCCATCGTTCCTGCGATCATGGCGGCCCACCATCTCGAGCAGGGAGAGTTGGCCTACATTCCCTGGTCGCAGGGAGATCTGCAACGTCCTCTCAGCCAGATCTCCCTGAAAGGACGACCAGCCAGTCCGGCACGCGCGGCCTTTGAATCTTTCCTCGGTGAAACTCTAACTCTACCAAATCCCGCTTCCTGAGGTGATTTGGTAGAGTATCATTCGGGACGTTTACGAAAAGGAGAAAGCGCCATGCAAGCGGACAAGGAACTGGATGTCAGGGGAATGAGTTGCCCCCTGCCGATCTTGAAAACAAAAAAATCCTTGGCGGATATGGTGTCGGGTCAGGTGCTCAGAATCATTTCCACTGATGTCGGTTCGATGGGAGATATACAGGCTTTTTCCAAGCAGACGGGTCACGAGTTGATCTCTGCGGCACAAGAGGGAAGTGAGTACACCTTTTTTCTCAGAAAGAAGTGAGCCCGACTCCCTTCGAGGGACACGCCTTGGGTTGAATTTTTGGTACCATGAGTCATGGAACATCCCTTTACGAAGTTTATACGGCTGCTGGGCAAAGGACAGCGCGGTGCCCGCAGTTTGACCGAAACAGAAGCCGAGGAAGCCCTCGGACTGATTCTGGCGGGAGCGGTGCGTCCGGAACAGATTGGGGCATTTCTATCTCTGGTTCGCCTCAAGGAGGAAACGGCAGAAGAAGTGGCCGGTATGGTCCGGGCATTGCGACATTCCCTCCCTTTGGGGCCCAAGGTACTGGTGGATCTGGACTGGGCCAGTTATGCCGGGAAACGACGTCAATTGCCTTGGTATGTACTGTCAGCGTTGCTTCTGGCCGAACGTGGCATTCGGGTACTGATGCATGGTCTGGAGCAGGTGGAGGCCGAACGCCGTTCCGTTTCTGATGCGTTGAAAGCCTTGGGAATCCCCAGGGCATACTCGCTGGACGAGGCGGCGGACTCCATGGTGAAGACCGGTTTTGCCTTTATCTCCGTGGCAAATTTTGCACCCCAGATCATGAAGTTGCTAGAGTTGAAGCAGGTGCTGGGGTTACGTTCGCCCATTCATACGGTGGCACGAATGAGTAACCCGTTGAATGCGCCTGTATCTCTGGTGGGAATTTTTCATCCGGGCTATGACAGGATTCACCAGCAGGCAGCCCGATTGCTGGGAGATCCCTGCATGTTTGTCTTCAAGGGGGAAGGGGGGGAGGCTGAAATCAATCCGGATGGCGCGACCCAACTTTATTGGTCTAGACAGGGCGTAGCGCAGCAGGAACTCTGGCCAGCCTGTTTCGAGAAACGGCATCTGCGGGATGATTCCATGGATTGCGCCCGTTTGTACCGTGTGTGGGCGGGCAGCGAGGAGAGTGACTATGGGGAGGCTGCGGTGGTGGAGACGGCAGCAGTTGCTCTATTCGCCATGGAACGAGCGACCTCTGTTGAAGAAGCACGGGCACTGACCGGAGAATGGTGGAAAGGGCGCGATCGTCAGCGTTTTACCGGGCCGCGTCAGGATTTCATCCCCCTGGGAAAGGTATTTTTGGTGGGAGCCGGCCCAGGAGACCCGGACTTGCTCACCGTCAAGGCATTGCGTCTCATGAATCAAGCGGATATCGTGGTATATGACAATCTGGTATCACCGGGGGTCATGGCTTTACTTCCTCCGGGGGCGACGTGCCTCTATGTGGGTAAGCAACGGGGTCACCATGCCGTTCCGCAGGAAAGCATCAATGAACTTCTGGTGCGTTTGGCGCTGGAAGGTAAAAGGGTGCTTAGACTCAAGGGGGGAGATCCTTTCATCTTTGGACGAGGGGGAGAGGAAATCGAGACCCTCGCCGCCCACGGAATTTCCTTCGAGGTGGTTCCTGGCATCACCGCAGCTTCTGGCATTGCGGCCTATGCTGGAATCCCCCTGACGCATCGGGACCATGCCCAATCCTGTATCTTTGTGACGGGCCATCTCAAGGATGGAACCATGGATCTGGATTGGGTAAATCTGGCGCGTCCTCAGCAAACTCTGGTGGTGTATATGGGTTTGCATGGTCTGGAAATTTTATGTCGGGAACTGATCAGTCATGGTCTTTCCCCGACGACCCCGGCCGCGATCATTCAGCAGGGAACCACACGGCATCAGCGAGTCATGACGGGCACGCTGGAAACCTTGCCGGCGCAAGTACGGACCGAACCCCTGCAGGCACCCACCCTGATCATTGTGGGCGGAGTGGTGAGTTTGCATCGTACCCTTCACTGGTTCAATCAGGAGACATCAAGCCCGTCAGGCCTGTGAATTCCGGAAGGTTCTTTCAATCCTGTCCGGTTCCGAGCGGTTTGCAGAATTGGGTTTGTAATGCTTTGATGATGGCAATGGACTCTGGGCTGATCACCCGGTAGAAAATGTGCTTACCATCTCGTCGGGTGGCCACCAGACCCTCTTCTCGCAAAATTCCCAGTTGCTGTGACAAGGTGGGCTGATGGATGTCCAGAGCAGACTCCAATTCGCTGACACAAGACTCACCCTCTGCCAAACGGCAAAGAAGGACGAGACGATCCGGGTTGGCCAACACTTTAAGAAAACTGCAGGCTCGATCGGCCGAAGCATACATCTGCTTGAAATTATGCAGCGTTGCGCCCTCACATGGGTCCATTTCGAGGATCTCCAAAGAATATTTTCAGGAAAGTGTTGACAGTTTACCATAAAACGATATATAAAGTTACATAATATTAATTAGTAAATAATTAGAAGCGAAAGAATTGCCAAAATAGAGGATAGTGCGCCATGGCAAGAACCGTAATGAAAAGAGATGACGGGTCCAATCGAAGGTTTATTTGGATATTTGGAGCCATATTGATGGGGCTTTCTCTTCATGGTGTCTCTTTGCAGGCTCAAGAAACTGGAGAATCGGAGGCACTTCGTGACATGACGGGCTATGACGGCGTGATAGAAGCCGAGCGTCAGACGGTGATCGCAGCCGAGGTTTCTGGGCGGGTGGTGGCGGTGTCAGTACATCCCGGTGAGCGGATCAGGAAGAATCAGATCATGATTCGTCTGGATGAGCGGGCGGTGGATCAAAATGTCGCGGCCAAGGTGGCTCAGGAGCAGGCAGTCAGGGCCACATTAGAAGTGGCGACCCGTGAGTATGAACGCCAGAACCAACTGTTTGCCAAAGGGTATATCAGTCAGGCCGCACTGGATCGGGCAGAAGCCCGTTTCAAAACCACAAAAGCCCAGACGGAGGCACAATTGGCCGAATCGTCGGCATTGCGTGCCCAGGCCGGTTACTACGTCTTGCGTGCACCCTTTGACGGCATTGTGGCAGAAGTCCCCGTGAGCCTCGGGGATATGGCGCAACCAGGGCGGACCCTGGTGTCTTTCTATGACCCTTCTCACCTGCGTGTGACGGCCCAGGTTCCGGAAAGTATGATCCTTTCTTCATCTACCACCGTACCGAGCCGGTTGGAGTTGAAGGGCGCTGGCATGAAGGCGCAGTGGATCATTCCAACTTACGTCACCGTGTTGCCCACGGCGGATCCGTCCAGTCATACGGTTCAGGTTCGTCTGGGATTGCCGGGAGATGCACTCCACCCCTTGGGGCGGCCGGGGACCTTTGTGCGGGCTTGGTTTCCGAGCGGAGATTCGACTCGAGAGGTGCTCTGGATTCCCCTCAGCGCAGTGGTACATCGTGCTGAAATGACAGGAGTTTATGTACGCGACCGAGAAGGGCATCCCCTCTTGAGGCAGGTTCGTTTGGGACGTGTTCTGGAGCAGCAAGTGGAAATCCTGAGTGGGGTTTCCCCAGGAGAGCAAGTCGTTCCTGAGGCGCAACGGGCTCTGACGCAGGGACGGTGAAGGCACGATGAAACACTCCCTCGGCATCTCTGGGCGTATCGCCCACTTTTTTCAAACGGCTCAGATCACGCCATTGCTGGCGCTGGTTGGTTTTTTGTTGGGGGTTTTTGCCATTCTGGTGACCCCGCGGGAAGAAGAACCTCAAATCAATGTCACCATGGCCAATGTCCTGATTCCTTTTCCGGGGGCTTCTGCCCGGGATGTGGAACAAATGGTGGCGGCACCGGCCGAACAGATTCTGGGTCAGATTCAGGGCCTCGACCATGTGTTTTCCCTGTCCCGTCCCGGGTTGGCGATTATGACTGTCCAGTTCAAGGTGGGGGTACCGCGCACCAAGGCGCTGGTGCGACTCTACGAGGCCGTAAATACCCATGCGGACTGGCTTCCTCGAAATTTGGGTGTTTTATCGCCCATCATCAAACCCAAAGGAATCGATGATGTGCCCATTCTTACCTTGACGCTCTACAGTAAAAATCCGCAGATCGGTGCCTATGCACTGGAACAGGTCGCCCAGAGCATGGAAGGAGATCTCAAACGGGTATCCGGAACGCGTGCCGTGTTTACGGTGGGTGGACCAGGGCGAGCCCTGCGCATCAATCTTGACCCGGCGCGATTGATGAGCAGTCATATCACCCTGGAACAGGTACGGACTGCCGTACAGTCTGCCAATCAGGGGTTGCCGGCGGGGGACTTGCTGGTGGGAAACCACGCCATTGCGGTGGAAAGTGGCGATTACCTGAATGATGCCCAGGATGTGGGGAATTTGATTGTGGGAGTGACCGATCATCACCCTGTTTATCTGAAGGAAGTGGCACAGGTTGAAGATGGGCCCCAAACGCCCAACCGCTATGTGTGGTTTGGTCAGGCGGGAAAACAGGGGCCTGTGGACTATCCGGCAGTTACCTTGGTGGTGACCAAAAAACCGGGTGAAAATGCTATCAGTGTGGCCAACGCCCTCATGAATCAAGTGGATCGTCTCAAAAATACGGTTATTCCGGCCGATGTAGTGGTCAGTGAGACACGCAACTATGGCGAAACTGCTAACGACAAGGCAGAAAAACTGATTCATAAACTTCTTTTTGCCACGGCCTCCGTCGTTGCACTGGTTTTTCTGGCGCTGGGACGACGGGAAGCTGCCATTGTTGGATTCGCAGTGATTCTGACCTTGACCGTCACCCTCTTTGCCTCCTGGGCTTGGGGTTTTACTCTCAATCGGGTTTCCCTCTTTGCTCTGATCTTTTCCATCGGGATTCTGGTGGACGATGCCATTGTGGTCGTGGAAAACATTCATCGTCACCAACACCTTTTTCCAGGGAAAACGCTACGCGAACTGATTCCCGGTGCAGTGGACGAAGTGGGCGGACCCACCATTCTGGCCACGCTGACCGTGATTGCAGCGCTTTTACCCATGGCATTCGTGACTGGGTTGATGGGACCCTACATGTCCCCCATTCCCATCAATGCCAGCATGGGCATGGTGTTGTCCCTGTCCATTGCCTTCATGATCACCCCCTGGTTGGCGCGGATCTGGATGAAAGAAGGGCAGATTCAGGGCGGACCTCCCGCTGAACCGGTTCAAGGCACCCAGGCGGGGCAGGAGATCACCCCGCAAGGTTTGGCCAAGTTTCTGACTCCTTTGTTCCGGCGGATATTTACTCCGTTGCTGGACGATGTTCGGGGGCAGGGTAACCGTCGCCGGGTGGGGCTGGGAATCGTGGCACTGATTGTTTTATCTCTGGCGCTACCGGCGACGGGACTGGTACGGCTCAAAATGCTCCCTTTTGACAACAAATCGGAGTTTCAGGTGATCGTGGATATGCCGGCGGGAACGCCCCTCGAGGAAACTGCCGCAGTGATCCACGAGTTGGGGGCCTATTTGACCACTGTCCCCGAGGTAACGAACTACCAAGCCTATGTGGGCACGGCGGCCCCCATCAATTTCAATGGGTTAGTGCGTCAGTACTACCTGCGGGCATCCAGCGAACTGGGTGACCTTCAGGTCAATCTGGTGGACAAGTCCCAGCGCAAGGAACAGAGCCATGCCATTGCAACCCGCCTTCGTCCTGCGTTACAGGCCATTGGCCGGCGCTTTGGGGCCAATGTCAAGATTGCCGAAGTGCCGCCTGGCCCTCCGGTTCTTTCACCCATTGTGGCGGAAATCTATGGTCCGACGGCAGAAGGGCGTCTGACCGTGGCCAAAGCCGTGCGTCAGGTGTTTTCCACAACGCCGGGTATCGTCGATGTAGGGGACAGCAGCATCGTGCCAGCACCCAGAATCCTGCTTCAGGTCAATCGTCACAAGGCAGCACTCCTCGGGGTTTCCCAACAGACCATTGCTACCACGCTGCAGACGGCCCTTTCGGGCGAGGCGGTGACCTGGCTGCACGACCAGAGCAAGTATCCCGCAGCTGTCTGGTTGCAACTTCCGCCGGATCAACAGGGCAGCCTGGATACTCTGCTTTCTCTGGGGGTACAAGGGGCCGAGGGACAAATCATTCCGCTGCGCGAATTGGCCGGCCCGCTGAATACGGTGCGTGAACAGCCGATTTACCATAAGGACCTGTTGCCGGTCAATTATGTGGTCGGAGATATGGCAGGGAAGGTGGACAGTCCACTGTATGGCCTGTTTGGCATGCGTTCGCGCATCGTGCAGATACAGACGCCCGATGGCGGGAAACTGGAGGATGATTTCATTCATCCTCCCGCAGAAGGCTATCGAAATTATGTTCTGAAGTGGGATGGGGAATGGCAGGTGACTTATGAAACCTTCCGTGACATGGGCCTAGCTTATGGGGTGGGACTTATCCTGATCTATCTGCTGGTGGTGGCACAGTTTGGTTCTTATTTGACCCCCTTCATCATCATGGCGCCGATTCCCCTGACCCTCATCGGCGTCATGCCGGGGCATGCCTTGTTGGGCGCCCAGTTTACCGCCACCAGCATGATCGGAATGATTGCCTTGGCCGGGATCATCGTGCGTAATTCCATCTTGCTGGTGGACTTTATCAATGTTCAGGTGGCTCAGGGCATTCCTTTCAAGGAAGCCGTCGTGCGTTCTGCCATCACTCGTGCCCAACCCATCATTCTGACTGGGCTGGCTGCCATGATGGGGGCTTTTTTCATTCTGGATGATCCCATTTTCAACGGGCTGGCCATCTCCCTGATTTTCGGCATTTTGGTGTCCACTGTTTTGACTTTGGTGGTGATTCCCATGCTGTATTACACCGCTTATCATTCTCAACACTCAAACCCACCCAAGGAGGGACTTGAATCATGACCAGTTGGCGCATCGTTCGTATTATCGCAGGCGCATTCATTCTTATTTCACTGTTGCTGGGTAGTTCTGCCAGTCCCTTTTTCCAGAGTTCCTGGTGGTTGGCCTTCACCGCTTTCGTGGGTGCCAACTTGTTACAAAGCGGGATTACCCGGTGGTGTTTGATGGAAACCCTGCTCCGTAAACTGGGTGTCCGGACCGGGTGCTGATTCCATGAATCCTGCGATCCGGAAGAAGTTCCTGGGGCGGTCATGGCTTGTTCTGTGGGGGGTAATGCTCCCTACATGGAGTGAGGCCAGTGATCTTCTCAATGTCTGGCAGGCGGCGCAGCAACATGATCTGGCGTATCAGGCAGCAGCGGCCGGACATCAGGCAGGGGCAACCCAAAAAGACCAGGCCAGTGCGCTTTGGCGTCCTACCCTGCAAGCCAGTGGGACAGAAGGGCGCATGTCAAGTCAAAGTCAGATTCAGGGCGCCCAGTTCAGTGCGCCTGGATTTTTCCCTGCCACCAACAATGCCAACTTCAATACTTCCATCAATGGGGGGTTATTGCAGCGCTGGTCTGTACAGGGCCGTCAGCCGCTGATCAGCGGGGATCGCCTGGCACAGGGGCGGGAACTGGACCTCAAAAGTCAGGTTGCGGAGCTGGAATGGGCCAATGCACGTCAGGATCTGATCCTGAGAACCGTACAGCGGTATTTCGAGGTGGTTTTGGCCCAGGAGGCTCTGCGCGTTGCGCGTCAGCAAACACTGGCCGTGGAACGAGCCTTGGCTGAAGTTCAGCGCAAATTCGAGTTGGGAGAGGTACCGGTGACGGATACCCATGAAGCGCTGGCGCGTCGGGAAGCCATGAAAGCACAGGTCTTGGCAGCCGAGGCAAATTTGCAGATGAAACAACAGGCTCTCGGTGACATGACCGGTATCAATCCAGATGAATTGACTCTGGCCGTTCCCTACAGTGGGGCATTACCCACAGCGGGCGCATCGCTGAATGACTGGCTCATGGATGCTTCCAACCATAATCTGCAATGGCAGGAAAAATCTCTTCAGGTCGAGATTGCCCGCCAGGAGGCCAAACGGTACGGCGCGCTATCCTCTTCTTCGGTGGATCTGGTGGGAGAAGTGGACAGCGACCATTTGACCGGAAGCGGAAACTATGGTTCTGCCAGCAATACTCTGCGTACTTCTCTGGTGGGCGTGCAGGTAACCATTCCGTTGTATAGCGGGGGGATGCGCAGTGCCCATCAGGATGAAAAAACCTATTTGGCACGTCAGGCACAGGCAGAATCGGAACAGGTCCATCAACTGGTTCTGCTCAGTACTCGGGAAGCCTGGTTAGGTGTCACCACCGGGACGCAGAGGGCTGAAGCCTTGGCTCATGCCATGACTGCCAGTGATGATCGAGTCAACTCCACCCATTTGGGGCAACAGGTGGGAGATCGGAGTACTCTGGATCTGCTCAACGCTCAAAGCGAGGCAGCCTCCACCCGCCTGGCCTGGCTACAGGCCAGGATCGATGTACTCATCAACCGTCTGCGCCTGTCTGCTTTGGGTGGGCATTTGGAAGATAGTGATTTGCAAGGGGTCAATGCCTTGTTGACCTTGTCGCCTTCTGATCCAAAGTGATTGGCTGAAAAGAGGAATCCTGCGAGATCCTCTCAGGAAGGGCTTCCGCAGTTTTCGGTGGGGGGAACCTCTTCTTCCAGATAACGGGCCAAAAATGCCCCTGCGTAGCCGGTGGGTAGGGGAAGACAGACCGTATATCCACTCCCAGGTGCAGTCGCCTGGGGCCTGCCTTCGAGGGAATGTAACTCGGTGACGGGTACATCGAGATTTCCGGAAGGGTGGATGATTTCCAAACGATCGCCAAGGGAAAAGCGGTTGCGTACCGTGACTCGTGCCCACCCATCGGCCTCATAACCCACCAGGTCTCCCACATACAGGCTGCGTTCGGATTTGGAATGACCGCGCAGGTAATTCTGGTAGGTTTGGTCGGGATGTCGTTCATAAAACCCTGCCGTATACCCTCGGTTGGCCAAACCTTCTAGTTGACGCAGGAGGCCTGGGTCGAGGTCGCGCCCCGCCACGGCATCATCGATGGCCTGACGGTAGGTCTGGCAGGTGCGGGCGACATAGTAGGGAGATTTCGTACGTCCCTCGATCTTGAAGGAATTCACGCCGATGGCCGTCAATTTGGCCACGTGTTCCAGAGCTCGAAGATCCTTTGAGTTGAGAATATAGGTTCCATGCTCGTCTTCTTCGATGGGCATGAGTTGACCGGGACGCTCGGCTTCTTCGAGATAAAATTCCTGGGGGGCAACAGAGGACTGGCAGTTCTGTCCCGAAGTTTCAGATTCTCCCGGTTTCAGGGAATAATTCCAGCGGCAGGAATTGGTACAGGTGCCCTGGTTGGGATCGCGGTGGTTGAAATAGCCTGAGAGCAGGCAGCGTCCGGAGTAAGCAATGCACAGAGCACCATGAATGAAGACCTCCAGTTCCATATCCGGGCACTCCTGGCGTATCTCGGCAATTTCATCCAGGGATAATTCGCGGGACAGGATGATGCGCTGGATTCCCACGGATGCCCAGAAACGGGCGCTGGCGTAGTTGACGGTATTGGCCTGCACCGACAGATGGATGGGTTGCTCGGGCCAGCGTTCGCGGACCATCAACATCAGACCGGGATCGGACATGATCAGTGCATCGGGCTGCAGGGCGATGATTGGGATCATATCGGCAATGAAGGTACGGATTTTGGCGTTATGAGGAATCAGGTTGCTCACCAGATAGAATTTTTTCCCTGCCTGGTGAACTCGTCGAATGCCTTCTGCCAAGTTCTCCTCTTTGCCAAAGTCGTTGTTGCGGACTCGTAAACTGTAACGGGGTTGTCCTGCGTAGACGGCATCTGCGCCAAAATCGAGGGCTGTTTGCAACATGGTGAGAGAACCGCAGGGGGCGAGCAGTTCCGGGGAGGGTGTGAGGACGTTCATGGGCTATGCTCGACAAGAGGAATCAATGGGTTGGAAGCAGGTCCAGCACTTCTGCGGGGTGCTGGAGATGGGCGCAGGCAGGCCATTCATCGATGGGGCAAGAACCCGGAGCCAGATACCCCCAGCCGGCAATCACTCCGCCCATGCCTGCCGCCTGGGCCGCGTTCATGTCGCGCTCATCATCTCCGACATAGATGAGGTGCGCAGGATCCAGTTGAAGCCGACGAGCCGCCGCGAGCAGAGGGTCAGGCCAGGGTTTGGGATGCGCACAGGTGTCTCCACTGATGAGGCAGCCATGGCTTGGGAACAGGCCCAACTGGTTTACCAGGGGTTGAGTAAAGCGTGCGACCTTGTTGGTGACGATGCCCCAGGGCACATGCTGTTCTTCCAGCGCCTGGAGGAGGGCGGGAATAGGGTCGAAGAGGCGACTTTCTCGAGAGAGTCGGGCTTCGTAAAGGGCCAGAAATTCATCCCGCAATTCTTCATAGAAGAGGTCCCCGGGCTGAATGTCAAATCCTGCCTGCAAGAGGCCGCGTGCGCCCTGTGAGACGAAGAGACGATAGTGCGCCGGACTCAGGGGCGTGCGTTGATAGCGCAGGCACAGTTCGTTGAGTGCACCGCCCAGGTCTGGGGCCGAATCCACCAGGGTTCCGTCCAGATCGAACAGAACCCCCTGGATCAGAGGGACGCTTGACAACACATCAAGTAGTTGACATCGGGGCCGGGTTTCAAATGATACTGGCGAGTCACCGGGTAGTAGTGAACTCCTTCAATTTCCCGAACTTCCAGGCCAACATGGCGCGCCCAACGGGATAATTCGGAAGGTTTGATGAAACGTCCGTGTTCGTGGGTTCCGCGCGGCAGCAAGCGCAGCAGGTACTCGGCGCCCAGAATGGCGAAGAGGTAGGATTTGAGATTGCGATTGAGGGTGGAAAAAAAGACGAATCCTCCGGGTTTGATCAACTGGGCACAGGCTCGTATCACGCTGGCAGGGTCAGGCACATGTTCAAGCATTTCCATGCAGGTAACCACGTCATAATGTTGAACTTCCCGTTGGGCCAGGGTTTCCACTGCGATGGCTTCGTAGGTGAGCGCAATATCGTGTTCCAGCGCGTGGAGTCGGGCAACACCCAAGGGTTTTTCGGCCAGATCAATGCCGTGAACCCGTGCACCCAGACGGGCCATGGATTCACTCAGAATTCCTCCCCCGCATCCTACGTCCAGTACCTGCTTGTCCGAGAGCGAGATCCACCGCTCGATCCACGCCAGACGATGGGGATTGAGATCGTGGAGTGGTTTAAATTCGCTTTCCGGGTCCCACCAGCGGTGGGCCAGTTGACTGAATTTTGCAAGTTCTGCCGGATCGTGATTGGCATGAGTGGAAAGGGTCATCATGGGAGCATTATAAGGCAATCCTGAACCTAGTGGGTTATGATACCATTGAGAGAATTCGTTGCTGCCTTTTCCATTTTTCCTAGCCTGAAACCTCCCCCATGACTGCCTTTGCCAAAGAAACCCTACCTGTCACCCTTGAAGATGAAATGCGTCGTTCCTATCTGGAATACGCCATGAGCGTGATTGTCGGACGGGCTCTGCCGGATGTGCGAGACGGCCTGAAACCCGTGCATCGACGTGTGCTCTTCGCCATGCATGAATTGTCCAACGATTACAACAAGCCCTACAAAAAATCGGCCCGTATTGTCGGGGATGTCATCGGTAAGTACCACCCCCATGGCGATACCGCGGTTTATGACGCCATCGTGCGCATGGCCCAGGAATTTTCCCTGCGTTATCCGCTCATCGATGGACAGGGAAACTTCGGATCCGTGGATGGGGATAATCCGGCAGCCATGCGTTATACGGAAATCCGTATGGCGCGGATGACCCATGAATTACTGGCGGATATCGATCGTGAAACGGTCAATTTTGGTCCCAACTATGACGGATCGGAACATGAGCCACTGATTCTGCCTGCCCGTTTCCCCAATCTTCTGGTGAATGGTTCGTCAGGCATTGCGGTGGGTATGGCGACCAATATCCCCCCCCATAACCTCAGGGAAGTGATTCAAGCCTGTTTGGTATTGCTGGCCAATCCCGCCGTCGAAATCGAGGATCTGATCGAATTGATTCCTGCTCCGGATTTTCCAACACGAGGGATCATTTATGGAACAGCCTCGATTCGGCAAGGCTACCTGACCGGACGGGGACGGGTGTTGATGCGTGCGCGCACCCATGTGGAAGATCTGGAGAAGGGAGGACGTCAGGCCCTGATCGTGGATGAATTGCCCTATCAGGTTAACAAGGCTAACCTGATTGTGAAAATTGCCGAGTTGGTGCGGGAAAAACGCATGGAAGGGATTTCTGACCTGCGTGACGAATCGGATAAGTCCGGGATGCGGGTGGTCATCGAACTTAAACGCGGTGAAGTACCGGAAGTGGTACTGAATAATCTGTACAAGATGACGCCGCTTCAGGAATCTTTTGGGATGAACATGGTGGCTCTGGTGGACAATCAGCCACGCCTGCTCAATCTCAAGCAGTTTCTGGAAGCCTTTCTGCGCCATCGGCGCGAAGTGGTTACGCGCCGTACTTTCTTTGATCTGGGCAAGGCCCGTGATCGGGCCCATATTTTGGAAGGTTTGGCTGTGGCCTTGTCCAATGTGGACGAGATTGTGGCCCTGATTCGTGCTGCCGCCTCCCGTGTAGAGGCCAAGGCGGCTTTGATGGCCCGTCTTTGGCTTTCGGAACTGGTCCAGGAAATGCTGGCTCGTTCTCCGGAAAATGCGTCCCGTCCGGTAGCCATTGGAGAGGAATTTGGTTGGGGCGAGGCGGGCTATCGTTTGTCCGAACCGCAAGCAGTGGCCATTCTCGAGATGCAGTTACAGCGCCTGACCGGTCTGGAGCAGGACAAGATTCGTGATGAATATCGCGAGATCATGGAACGAATCGTGGACCTGCTCGACATTCTGGCCAACCCTGAGCGCATTACACGCATCATTGCACAGGAACTGGAAGTCATCCGAACGACTTTCGGGGATGAAAGACGCAGTGAAATCGTGGTCAATGCCGAAGATATTGACATCGAGGATCTGATTACTCCTGAAGAGCGAGTTGTGACCCTGACCCATGGCGGGTATATCAAATCCCAGCCCGTTGCGGACTATCGCGCGCAACGGCGAGGCGGACGAGGGAAGCAGGCCACGACCACCAAGGAAGACGACTTTATCGAACGACTTTTCGTGGCCAATACCCATGACCACATCCTCTGCTTTTCGACGCGCGGGCGCGTCTACTGGCTAAGGGTCTATCAGGTACCCGTGGGTAATCGAACCAGTCGCGGCAAGCCCATCGTGAACCTGTTGCCGTTGGAGGCGGGAGAAAAAATCACGGCGGTGCTGCCCGTCAAAACTTTTGATGCAGAACATTATGTCTTTATGGCCACCTCTTTTGGAACCGTCAAAAAAACCTCGCTCAGTGACTTTTCCCGTCCCCGGACGGCAGGAATCATCGCCCTTGATCTGGACGCCGAAGATTATCTGGTGGGGGTCGCCATTACGGATGGTCAGCACGATGTGATGCTGTTCTCCGACGAAGGAAAAGCCATCCGTTTTGCTGAAAGCGATGTTCGTCCCATGGGGCGTAATGCCCATGGGGTGCGCGGCATGCGTCTGCCGGAAGGGAAACGTATCATTGCCCTGCTGGTGGCTGAAAATGAACGACAATCCGTTTTGACAGCCACCGAGAACGGCTTTGGCAAGCGCACCTCCGTCCTGGAATATACCCGACATGGACGAGGCGGGCAGGGCATCATTGCGATTCAGACTTCCGCCCGCAATGGCAAAGTTGTCAGTGCCGCCTTGGTCGATCCGGAAGAAGAGTTGATGCTGATCACGACAGGTGGGGTGTTGATCCGCACGCGTGTGCAGGAGATTCGCGAAATGGGGCGGGCGACGCAAGGCGTCACCCTGATTGCCCTAGACGAAGGTGAAAAATTGGTCTGTCTGACCCGTGCGGATGAATCGTCTTCAGACGAAACCTTGGACTGAGGTCATGAGAGCATATAATTTTTCAGCGGGCCCTGCCACGCTTCCCACGGAAGTGTTGACTCAGGTTCAAGAGGAGTTATTGGACTGGCGCGGCAAAGGGGTCTCGGTGATGGAACTCAGTCATCGTGGGCCGGAATTCATGGAAATTCTGGCAACAGCGGAGCGGGACCTGCGCGCCCTGCTGGCTATTCCGGACCATTACCGGGTCATCTTTTGTCAGGAAGGCGCAAGCGCTCATTGGGACATGATTCCGCTCAACTTGCTGCAGGGACGTTCCCGGGCGGATTACATTGAAACGGGCTATTGGTCCTATCGCGCCATTGAAGAAGGGCGGCGCTACTGCCAGGTTAATATTGCCGCTTCCAATCGCAGGGATAAATTTTGTGCTTTGCCTTCCTTCGAAGAGTGGCGTCTGGATCCTGGGGCGGCCTATGTTCACTATTGTTCCAATGAAACCATCGATGGGCTGGAATTCAACTGGATTCCGGATGTGGGTAAGGTCCCTCTGGTGGTGGACATGTCCTCGCACTTTTTATCCCGGTCAGTGCCTGTGGAGCGTTTCGGGATGATTTATGCCGGCGCCCAAAAGAATATTGGTCCCGCCGGACTGAGTTTGGTCATCATTCGTGATGATTTGTTGCGTACCCCCGCGCCAGGGACACCGTTCTTGATGGATTACCATGCTCAGGTCTTGGCCAATTCCATGCTCAACACGCCGCCCACTTTTACCATCTGGGTTGCGGGCCTGGTGTTTCAATGGATCAAACGCCAAGGCGGATTGGAGGTCATGGATCGGCAGGCCCAACAAAAATCCGAATTGCTTTATACGACGCTGGATCGGAGCGGTTTTTACCGAACCACCGTCAAACCCGCGGATCGTTCGCGGATGAACATACCGTTTCATTTGCTGGATCCTGTTTTGGACGAGGTTTTTCTGCGCGAAGCTGAGAGTCGGCATCTGCTCCAACTGCGAGGTCATCGCATGTCGGGAGGATTTCGTGCTTCGATTTATAATGCCATGCCGGTGGCAGGGGTGCATGCCCTGGTGGATTTCCTCGAGGAGTTCGAGCGACACTATGGATGATACGGCTCAGCGTCTTAAAACGTTGCGACAGACGATCGATGGAATTGATGACCAGATCCTGTCCTTGTTGAATCAGCGTGCCCAGGCAGCAGGTCAGATCGGCCATCTGAAAACTGGCGTTCTCTATCGTCCCGAGAGGGAAGCCCAGATTCTGCACCGTCTGAAAGAGGCCAATAGCGGACCTTTGCCTGGGGCTTCAGTGGTTTTTTTGTTCCGGGAAATCATGTCGGCCTGTCTGGCTTATGAACGTCCTGTCAGCGTGGCTTGTCTGGGGCCGCAAGGAAGTTTTTCGGAAGCTGCCGTGGTGCGTCATTTCGGTCATGCAGCGCAACGTCGCCATTGTGACTCCCTGGGGGATATCTTCCGGGTCGTGGAAGCGAATGAAACGGATTTTGCAGTGGTCCCCGTGGAGAATTCTACGGAAGGGGCGGTGGGAATCATTCTCGATCAGATGGTGGATACCCCCTTGCAGGCTTGTGGTGAAGTCATGCTGCCGATTCATCACCAGTTGTTGGTGCGCGATGCATCTCTCCCGTTGAGCGAGATCACGCAGGTCTATTCCCATAGCCAATCCCTAGGGCAATGTCACCACTGGCTGGATGCCCACTTGCCTCAAGCCCGGCGCATTCCCGTGACCAGTAACAGCGAGGCTGCCCGTCTGGTGGGGAATAGTTCCGAGGCATGGGCGGCGATTGCCGGCGACCTTGCGGCAGAACCCTATGGGCTATATGCGGTAGCGCGACATATCGAAGATCAGGTGGACAATACGACCCGTTTTCTGGTATTTGGGCATTTGGTGGCCCAACCTTCGGGAAAGGATAAAACTTCTCTGGTGGTGGGCGTGGAAAATCGTCCTGGGGCCATTCATGCGCTGCTCACCCCCTTGGCGGAGGAGGGGGTGAGCATGTCGCGCCTCGAATCCCGTCCGGCCCGTACCCATCTTTGGTCCTACGTTTTCTATATTGACCTGGAGGGGCATCAAAGCGAAGAACGGGTGGCTCGGGTGCTTCAGGAAATTAAAAAAAATTCTATTTTTGTCAAAGTATTGGGATCTTATCCTGTGACGGTGTCGATATGAATGAATGGCGTTATTGTGATTTGGTGGCGGACCATGTGCGCCATCTGGCCCCTTATCAACCCGGTAAACCCATGGCGGAACTGGAACGGGAACTGGGTTTGACTTCCATCATTAAGTTGGCTTCCAACGAAAACCCCCTGGGTCCCAGTCCCCATGCCCTCGAGGTCCTCGCCACCCTGAGGGGGGAACTGGCGCTCTATCCGGATGGCAATGGCTTCGAACTCAAAACCGCCTTGAATGCGCACTACCCCCTCGGTCTTGATTATTTCATTCTGGGTAACGGGTCCAATGATATTCTGGACCTGGTGGCACGCACCTTCCTGGGGCCGGGTACCTCGGCGGTTTATGCCCAATATGGATTTGCTGTATATCCTATTGCAACCCAGACCATGGGGGCACAGGGCATCGAGGTCCCCGCACTTGAGTTCGGACATGACCTCCCTGCCATGATTCGGGCTATTCGTCCAGATACCCGTGTCCTGTTCATTGCCAATCCCAACAATCCAACGGGCACTTTCTTGCCTGGCGAAGACCTCCGTGCTGGATTGCGCCAGATTCCGCCCGAAGTCGTGGTGGTCCTCGATGAAGCCTATACCGAATATCTGCCGGATGATCAGCGTTACGATCCAGTGGCCTGGCTGGATGAATTTCCCAATCTACTGATCTGTCGAACATTTTCAAAAGCTTATGGATTGGCTGGGCTGCGCGTGGGATTTGGGATGGGAGATCCCCAACTGATCGCCCTGCTCAATCGGGTACGCCAACCTTTCAATGTGTCCGTGCCGGGACTGCGTGCTGCCAGCGCGGCGCTGGGAGATCGTGGATTTCTGGAACGCACACGGACTTTGAATGCGCAGGGACGCCGCTTTCTGGAAGAGGCCTTCGACTCCTTTGGGGCATCCTACATCCCCTCTTTTGGCAATTTCATTACGGTGGCGGTGGGGCAGGGCAGAAAAATCTATGACCAGTTGCTTCGGCAGGGGGTTATTGTTCGCCCATTGGATGCCTATGGGTTGCCCCATCATCTGCGCGTGAGTATTGGCACACAATCCGAGAACCAGCGTTTCATCGAAGCGCTCACACCGTTGCTGATTGCCCGGACTTCGGTCTCGGCCATGGCCGTGTGAAGGTGGATATGGTCTCTAAAACTCCCCGTCGTCTGGCCATTCTCGGTGTTGGACTGATGGGCGGATCCTTTGCTTTGGCTTTGCGTCAGGTGGCCCCGCACATGCATATTGCCGGTTACGATCGGGATGAAGTGAATCTGGCGGCAGCCCGTCAATTGGGCGTGATCGATCTGGGCAGCGTGGATCTGGCGAGCGTGGTTCGGGAGGCAGACATGGTGTTGATGGCGGTTCCGGTGGGCCAAATGCCGGAACTGTTTGAACTCATGGCGCCCCATCTCAATCCGGTGGCCGTGGTGACGGATGTAGGCAGTACCAAAACCAGCCTGGTGGAAGCTGCCCGGAAATATCTGGGACCGGCTGTGGCCCGGTTTGTTCCGGGGCACCCCATTGCAGGCGCGGAATTGAGTGGCGTACGCGCCGCTCAGGAAGGACTGTTTCAAGGCCGCACCGTGGTCTTGACCCCCTTGGAGGAAACCTTACCTCATCCCCTGGCCTGGGTGCAGTCCTGCTGGGAATTGTGTGGTGCCCGAGTGGAATGTCAGACCGTGGCCCGGCATGATGAAATTTTTGGGGTCGTCAGCCATTTGCCGCATCTATTGAGTTTTGCCCTCGTTTACGAGATTGCTCAGCGTCCAGATGCGGCCACCCTGTTTCGCTTCGCCGCCAGCGGGTTTCGCGATTTTACCCGGATTGCGGGTAGCAATCCAGAAATGTGGCGCGACATCAGTCTGGCCAATCGGGACGTTCTCAAAGTGGAATTGGTCCGTTATCGAGATCAACTCGACCAACTCATGGCATGGCTGGATACCGCAGACGGGGCGGCCCTGGAGGATTTCATGCAAAAAGCCCGCACGGCACGACGACAATGGCAGGAAGGATCATGAGCGAGATGAAGGATACCATGCAGGTTTATCATGCCACGCCAGGAGGGCGGTTGACAGGAACGATTCGCGTGCCAGGCGACAAATCTATTTCGCACCGAAGCATCATGCTGGGTGCCTTGGCCGAAGGAGTAACAGAGGTCACAGGGTTTCTGGAAGGAGAGGATGCCCTGGCGACCATGAATGTGTTTCGTGCGCTGGGTGTGCAGATCGAAGGACCGGAACAGGGAAGGGTCACCATTCACGGGGTGGGGTTGCATGGCCTCAAGGCTCCAGACATGGCCTTGGATTGTGGCAATTCGGGCACCTCCATGCGACTTTTGGCGGGCTTGCTGGCTGCCCAACCTTTCGATTGCACGTTGACGGGAGATGCCAGTTTGACCCAGCGTCCCATGGCACGGGTGGCTGATCCTCTGCGCTTGATGGGCGCACGATTGGAGACTGCGGCCGGGGGGCGCCCTCCCTTGAAAATTTATGGGACTCCGGAATTACATGGTTTGACCTACACACTTCCCATGGCCAGCGCTCAGGTCAAATCAGCCTTGCTTCTGGCAGGTTTGTACGCTCAGGGTGAAACAGTGATCACCGAACCGGAAGTGACCCGTGACCATACGGAACGCATGTTCGAAGGTTTTGGCGTACCCGTTCGACGGGAGGGGCGGACCATTCGTGTGACAGGCGGTCATGGATTGCATGCCACCCCCATTGAAGTGCCCGGGGATATTTCTTCGGCAGCCTTTTTTCTGGTGGGGGCCTGCATTTCACCCGGTTCTGATCTTCGTTTGCAGAGTGTGGGGGTGAATCCTACCCGAACGGGGATTCTCGATGTACTGCGTTTGATGGGTGCGAATCTGGAAATCGAACGTTCCTGGATTGCAGGCGGTGAGCCTTTGGCAGATCTGCGGGTGCGCGCAACTCCCCTGCGGGGGATTACCATTCCTACCGAATTGGTTCCTCTGGCCATCGATGAATTTCCTGCTTTGTTCATTGCCGCGGCCTGTGCCGAGGGGCGCACCATCTTGAGGGGAGCTGCTGAATTACGAGTTAAGGAAAGCGATCGCATTCAGGTCATGGCGGATGGTCTGAAGGCCTTGGGGATCTACACGGAAGTCCTGCCCGATGGTTTGATCATCGAAGGAGGACAGGGATTTGGGAGCGGCACTGTGGAGAGTCACGGTGATCACCGGATTGCCATGAGTTTCTCCATGGCGGCATTGTGTGCTCAGGGGCCCATAGAAATTCGGGACTGTGCCAATGTGGCGACTTCTTTTCCCGGCTTCGTGTCCCTGGCGTGTGCGGCGGGACTGAATTTGAACGCCTCATGATTCCTGTCATCACGATCGATGGACCTTCCGCATCCGGGAAAGGGACCGTTGCCCAACGCGTCGCCCAACAGTTAGGATTCCATTATCTGGACAGTGGCGCACTATACCGACTGACAGCATTGGCGGCCGTACGCCAGGGATTGGCGGCGGCTGGCGAAGAAACTTTGGGTCAACTGGCTGCCCAACTGCCGGTGGAATTCTCTGGGAATGACATCTACCTGGCGGGTGACATGGTGACTGAGGCGATTCGAACGGAGGATTGTGGCCGCTTGGCTTCTAAACTTTCGGCTTTTCCGGCGGTGCGAACTGCTTTGCTGGAACGACAGCGGAATTTTTTGCGCCTACCCGGACTGGTTGCCGATGGGCGGGATATGGGGTCTGTGGTATTTCCCCAGGCCTTACTCAAGGTTTTTTTAACGGCAACACCGGAAGTACGCGCGCAACGACGATTTAACCAGTTGATCAGTAAAGGAGTTGATGTCATAATGGAGAACGTTGTGCGTGATTTGCGAAATCGCGATGAGCGGGATCGCACACGAGCAGTGGCGCCTTTGGACCCCACGGGGGCCTTGATTCTCGATACATCCGCGTTAAGTATCGATCAGGCGATGGTGCAAATTCTGGCTTGGTATTCTGTGAATGCCCAGCATGAGGGGTAGTGGTACAGAGGGTTTTCTTTTCCACGATAGATGTTCCGCGCTTCCGGAAAGTGGAGAAGTTGTACCGCTACAAATCCAATATAAACCCTACGAGGCGGTAGGCTGATCTCAAGGTCTAATGAACATGAACATGACGTCCCAAGTGGAATCCTTCGAAAGTTTTGCCAGTCTCTTTGAAGAAAGTCTGACACACCAGGAAATGCGTTCTGGTGAAGTCATCACGGCTGAAGTGGTGAGTATCGATGCCAATACCGTGGTGGTCAATGCCGGTTTGAAGTCGGAAAGTTTGATCCCCATCGAAGAATTCAAGAATGACCGAGGTGAACTGGAAGTTCAGGTCGGTGATTTCGTCAAGGTCGCCATCGATGCTCTCGAAGACGGCTACGGATCCACTCGCCTCTCCCGCGAGAAGGCAAAACGTCTGGCCGCCTGGCTTGACCTTGATGATGCCTTGGCACAAGGTGCCTTGGTCATGGGGATGGTAACGGGCAAAGTCAAGGGGGGATTGACGGTAATGGTGAATGGCATTCGTGCCTTCCTACCGGGATCCTTGGTGGATATTCGTCCCGTCAAGGACACTACCCCTTATGAAGGCAAGGAAATGGAATTCAAGGTCATCAAACTTGACCGAAAACGCAATAACGTGGTGGTTTCTCGCCGTGCCGTGATGGAAGCCTCGCAAGGTGCCGATCGTCAAAGTTTACTGGATACCTTGAAAGAAGGATCCATCGTGCGCGGTCTGGTAAAAAATATCACCGACTATGGCGCATTTGTGGATCTGGGTGGGATCGATGGATTGCTGCACATTACAGATCTGGCTTGGCGGCGCGTCAAGCATCCTTCCGAAGTGTTGGCAGTGGGCGATGAAGTGGAAGCTAAAGTCCTCAAATTCGATCAGGAAAAGAATCGGGTTTCCCTGGGTCTCAAGCAACTGGGTGAAGACCCTTGGGTTGGTCTGAGCCGTCGTTATCCCGAACGTACCCGTCTGTTTGGAAAGGTGACCAACTTAACCGATTATGGTGCTTTCGTTGAAATCGAACAGGGGATCGAAGGGTTGGTGCACGTATCCGAAATGGACTGGACCAACAAGAACGTTCATCCGTCCAAGGTGGTTCAACTGGGTGATGAAGTGGAAGTCATGATCCTTGAAATCGATGAGGAACGTCGGCGGATTTCCCTGGGCATGAAGCAATGCCGTGCCAATCCTTGGGAAGACTTTGCCATGAACCACAACAAGAATGACCGGGTTCGTGGGCAAATCAAGTCGATCACCGACTTTGGCGTATTCATTGGCTTGCCTGGGGGCATTGATGGATTGGTCCATCTTTCCGACCTGTCCTGGAACCAAACAGGGGAAGAGGCCGTTCATAATTATCGCAAGGGTGATGAAGTGGAAGCCATGGTTCTGTCCATCGATGTGGATCGGGAACGAATTTCTCTTGGAATCAAACAGTTGTCTGGTGATCCCTTCAGCAATTTCTCGGCCTCCAATGACAAGGGAACCCTGGTTAAGGGCAAGGTCAAATCAGTGGATGCCAAGGGTGCCGTAATCGATCTCGGAGATGAAATCGAAGGTTATCTCCGAGCCTCTGAAGTGTCCCGTGAACGGGTGGAAGATCTGCGCAGTCTACTCAATGAGGGAGACAGTGTGGAAGCTGTGATTCTCAATGTGGACCGCAAGAACCGTTCCATCAACCTGTCCATCAAGGCTCGTGACGCCGTGGAGGAAAACGCGGCCCTGCAACGTCTGGCATCAGAAAGTCCGATGAATGCGGGAACCACCAGTCTGGGTGCCTTGCTGAAAGCTAAATTGTCCAACCCGGACAATGCAAGCTGAGGGACGGAACGATGACCAAATCGGAACTGATCGACCTGTTGGCCAGTCACTATCCACAGTTAGTGGCCCGTGATGCGGAGATGGCGGTGAAGACCCTGCTGGATTCCATGGGTCAATGTTTGATGGATGGACAGCGTATTGAAATTCGTGGGTTTGGAAGTTTTGGTTTGAATCATCGTCCCGCTCGCCAGGGAAGAAACCCAAAAACCGGAGAAAAGGTGCACGTTCCAGAAAAATTCGTGCCTCATTTCAAGCCGGGCAAGGAATTGCGTGATCGGGTCGATCTCATGGCAAGCACCAAACCAGTGGGTGATTGAGCGCAGAAAACAGGCGGTGACTCCGGAAAATCTGCAGACACCGAAAACGGGATGAGGGTTAAAATCTTTCATCCCGTTTTTTTTTGGGTTGAGGAAGAGGGGTGAACCATGAATACCTTACGCTGGCTGATCCGAATATTTCTGTTTGTGTTGCTTTTGGGGTTTTGCCTCAAAAACATCACGCCCGTAACGGTGAATTTCTTGTTCGGTTTGCAATGGCATGCGCCCTTGATCATTATTTTGTTTTTGGCGGTATCCGGCGGGGCATTGCTGGGATTGTTGGCAACCACCCGGGTCTGGTGGCGCTTACGGCGTGAGTTGGCTCGCTTGCGTCGTTCGGGTTCTACGACAAAAGAGATTCCACTGCCTTCTGAACCTCATCGGGACTGAAGAGCCCTATCGGTTCCCGTTCAAAAAAGGTATCATCACCCCCCTATGGATTTTCAAGTTTACTGGTTACTCGCACTCCCGGTTTTTTTCGGTTTGGGTTGGCTTGCCGCCCGCGTCGATATTCGCCATTTGCTCATCGAGTCGCGGGCATTGCCCGCCTCCTATTTCAAGGGGCTCAATCTACTGCTCAACGAGCAGCCGGACAAGGCGATTGAATCCTTTATTGAAGTGGCGCGGGCAGAGCAACAAACTGTCGAGTTACAATTTGCGCTGGGGGGGTTGTTTCGTCGCCGTGGAGAAGTGGATCGCGCAACGCGCATGCATCAGAACCTGGTGGAACGTACAGACCTTGGTCCCCAGCAACGGACGGAAGCACTTTATGAACTGGCTTTGGACTTTCTCAAAGCTGGTTTGCTGGATCGGGCCGAGCCTTTGTTCGAGCGATTGAAGGACTCCGACTATGAAGAATCAGCACTGCATCATTTGTTGGACATCCATGTCACGGAAAAAGATTGGACTCGGGCCATTCAGGTGGCCCGGGTTCTGGAGCAAAAAACCGGGGAGGACCGACGCGGGGACATGGCCAATTTTTATTGTGAATTGGCGATCCTGGCCCATACCCGGTCTCAGTTCGAAGAAGCCCAGGATTTTCTGAAACAGGCTCTGGAAACGCAACGCAACTGTGTACGCGCTTATGTACTGCGAGGGGAATGGACCTTCAAAGCAGGAAGGGTGGAAGAGGCTTGTGCTCAATGGCAGGAATTGGAACAAAGGGATCCGGATTATCTGTTTTTGGTGGCGCGCCCTCTGAGTGATGCACTGCGTCAACTGGGACAGGTGAACGAAGCGGTGACTTTGATGCAGGGATGGATGGAACGTTATCCTAATCTTGACTTATTGAGTTTGGCGTTTCAGTTGACTTTGGAAATTCGTGGGGTGGAAGACGCGTTGCGTTTGGTGCGCGCGGAATTGGAACGACGCCCCACGCTGGGAAATCTGGACCGTTTTCTGGAGGCGCAGTTGGTGAGTGTGGCGCCTGAATTGCGGGCCGAGGTTCAACGCATGCGTGATATCGTGCACGGACATTATGAGCGTCTGGCTTTTTACCAATGTCGCCACTGCGGATTCAAGGCTCGTTCCTTTCATTGGCATTGTCCCGCCTGTGGTAACTGGGACTCCTATCCGCCCCGCCGCCAGGTGGAAACCGAAGGCAGTGCCGTCACCCGTTAATCCAAGGACAATGATATGAATTCTCCCCTGATTCTGGCGCTGGACTTTTCCACGGAACGTGAGGTCTGGACTCTGGTGGATCAACTGGAACCCGGAATTTGTCGACTTAAGGTGGGTAAGGAATTATTTACAGCCTGCGGCCCCTCGTTGGTGCGTGCCTTGGTCGCACGGGGATTCGATATTTTTCTCGACCTCAAGTATCACGATATTCCTCATACGGTGGCCCAGGCCTGCCGGGCTGCTGCGGATCTGGGGGTATGGATGGTGGATGTCCATGCCAGCGGGGGCGGAACCATGCTGGAAGCAGCAAGGCACGCTCTTGAACCCTATCCGCAGCGCCCTCTGTTGATTGCTATCACGATTCTGACCAGTCTTCAGGACAGTGATCTTGCAGCGTTGGGATTCGGTTGCTCTGTGGTCGAGGCCGTGCAACGCCTGGCCTGTTTGGCGGAGTCCCATGGCTTGGACGGTGTGGTCTGTTCGGCTCAGGAAGCACCTCTACTGCGTTCCCGGATAGCCGCATCCTTTCGCCTGGTCACACCAGGCATTCGATTGCCTGAGGATGATCGAGGCGATCAGAAGCGGGTGGTTACCCCCGTCAAGGCACTACAAGACGGTTCTGATTATTTGGTAGTTGGCCGTTCCATTACCCGCAGCGAGGATCCCATGAAGGCATTGGCACAATTCAATTCCCTGATTTCAGGGGCAAGGAGTGCAGTATGAAAATTTCCGTGATCGGGACAGGATATGTGGGATTGGTCAGTGGTGCGTGTCTGGCCGAGATGGGGAACCATGTTTTATGTCTGGACGTGGATCCACGCAAGATCGAGATTTTACGCGCGGGTAGCATTCCTATCTATGAACCTGGCCTGGAGGCCATGGTTCAGCGCAATGTGGCGGCAGGGCGATTATCCTTTACGACGGATATCCAGAAAAGTGTGGAGTACGGCTTGATTCAGTTCATTGCCGTGGGTACCCCTCCTGATGAAGATGGTTCAGCAGATCTTTCCCATGTGGTGACGGCTGCCCGCACCATTGGTCGATACATGAATGCGCGTAAGGTGGTGGTGGATAAGTCCACGGTGCCCGTTGGCACGGCGGAGAAGGTCAGTGCTGCCATTGCGGAGGAATTGAGCCAGCGTGGTGTGAAGATTCCCTATTGCGTGGTTTCCAATCCGGAATTTCTTAAGGAAGGAGCGGCAGTGGAAGATTTCATGCGTCCTGACCGTATCGTTGTGGGAGCCGATGATGCCTTTGGTATCGAGACCATGCGCGCACTTTATGCACCTTTTCAGCGCAATCATGACAAATTGATCCTGATGGATGTCAAATCCGCCGAACTGACCAAATACGCGGCCAATGCCATGCTGGCCACGCGTATTTCCTTCATGAATGAACTGGCGCTTCTGGCCGAACGTCTGGGTGCGGACATCGAACGAGTCCGTCAGGGGATTGGTTCCGATCCGCGCATTGGTTACCAGTTTCTCTATCCGGGGTGTGGTTATGGAGGCTCCTGTTTTCCCAAGGATGTCCAGGCGCTACAACGGACAGCCACGGAAAATGGTTTGGACCTGCGCATTCTGGAAGCGGTGGAAACCGTCAACGAGCGTCAGAAAGCAGTGTTACTGGACAAGATCGATGCCCATTTCGGGAAGAACCTGGACGGAAAATGCTTTGCCCTGTGGGGACTGGCTTTCAAACCCAATACCGATGACATGCGGGAGGCGCCTGCACGGATTTTGATCGAGGGATTGCTGCAGCGGGGGGCAACCCTGCGGGCTTTTGATCCGGTGGCTATGGAAGAAGCCCGTCATATTTTTGGACAGCGTGCGGGCTTGTCCTTTGTGGAGAGCGCTGAAAAGGCCGTGGAAGGGGCCGATGCTCTGGTGGTGGTGACGGAATGGCAAGTTTTTCGCAGCCCGGACTTCGAGCAAATGGCTCTATCCTTGCGTGCCCGCGTCGTTTTTGATGGACGCAACCTGTATGAGCCTCATCTGGTACGGGCGGCGGGTCTTACCTATCATGGCATTGGGAGGTTGTAAATGCGTCCTTTCCCTCCTTTTCATGAACTCTCCCAGCGGCGGGTATTGGTGGTGGGGGATGTTATGCTGGATCGTTACTGGTTTGGAGAGGTCAACCGTATTTCTCCCGAAGCCCCTGTCCCTGTGGTGTTAGTGGAAAAAGCCGAAGAACGTCCCGGCGGTGCGGCTAACGTGGCGCGGGGCGTGGCTGCTCTGGGCGCCCAGTGTGAATTGCTCGCGGTAACCGGAGAAGACGAAGCCGCCCAGCATCTGGAAGAGTTGCTGGCACAGGAGGGCGTGATTTCCCGACTGCATCGCGATCCATCCATTGCCACTACGGTCAAGTTGCGCGTCATGGGACGTCAGCAGCAGTTATTGCGCATTGATTTTGAAACATTGCCACGTCAGGAAACTCTGCTCAATAAGTTGACGGATTTTGGAGACTGTCTCAAACGTGCCGATGTGGTCATTCTGTCTGATTATGGAAAGGGCGCTTTGAAACATGTGGCTTCCATGATCAACCAATGTCGAAAAGCCGGAATACCGGTACTGGTGGACCCCAAGGGCGAAGATTATCGGCATTATCGCGGGGCGACCTTGTTGACGCCCAATCGCACCGAGTTTCGTCAGGTAGCCGGGCCTTGGCATGATGACCAGCAGCTGGCAGAAAAAGCACAAACCCTGCGCACCGAACTGGGGTTGGACGCGCTCCTGGTGACTCGCAGCGAGGAAGGAATGAGCCTGTATCAGGCTCAAGGGGTGACCCATGAACCCACGGTAGCACGGGAGGTATACGATGTCAGCGGGGCTGGAGATACGGTGATTGCCACTCTGGGTGTACTGACTGCGCAGGGCATGTCCCTGCCGGTGGCCATGCGTTGGGCCAATCGGGCAGCGGGGATCGCGGTGTCCAAATTGGGTACGGCGGTCGTTACTCATCATGAACTGGAGAATATGTCATGGTAATGGTCATCACCGGCGCAGCCGGTTTCATTGGATCCAATCTGGTGAAGGAACTCAACCAGCGCGGTGAAACATCGATCCTCGCAGTGGATAATCTGAAAACGCCAGGAAAATTCCTCAATCTGGCGGATTGCATCGTGGCTGATTACATGGACAAACGCGAATTCATCGAGCAGGTGGAAGCTGATACACTGGATTTCGAGATTGAAGCGGTGCTGCACCAAGGAGCATGTTCGGATACGATGGAGCATGATGGTCGGTATATGATGGACAACAATTTCCGTTTCTCCCGGTCACTTTTTTATTTTTGTCAAGCGCGCGCGATTCCCTTGATTTATGCTTCCTCGGCCGCTGTGTATGGCGGTAGTACGGTGTTTTGCGAACGTCCGGCCTGTGAACACCCCCTCAATGTCTATGGCTATTCCAAACTGGCCTTTGACCAGTTTTTGCGCCCCTATCTGGCTGGTGATGAGTTGACCGCTCCCTGCGTTGGCTTGCGCTATTTCAATGTGTATGGGGATCGCGAGCAACATAAGGAACGCATGGCTTCGGTGGCCTACCATTTTTTTCATCAATACCGCGCCCATGGACGCATTCAGTTGTTCGAAGGATGGGATGGCTATGCCCATGGAGAACAACGGCGCGATTTCATTTCGGTGGAGGATGTGGTTCGTGTCAATTTGTGGCTGCTGGATCATCCCGAAGTATCAGGGATCTTCAATGTAGGAACGGGACGCAGTCGTCCTTTCAACCAGATGGCCGTGGCAACCATCAATGCCCTGCGCCAGAATGAACCGGGGTTGACTCTGGAAGAGATGACCGATCAGAAACTCATCGAATATATTGCGTTTCCCGATGCATTGAAGGGTAAATACCAAAGTTATACTGAAGCAGACATGAGCCAACTTCGTGGTGTGGGTTATCACACTCCCTTCCTCGATGTGGATGAAGGCGTCGCCCGCTACATGGCCGCCTTGAAGGTACGTTATCCGGCGTGATGAGAAGGCGGTTCAGGTCTCCCATGTTCCATTCCAAAGGAGAACTGCCGTGCGACCGAAAAAACAAACCCATCGCCTCCTTCTGACTCTGTTCTGCGTATTTTTTCTGTGGACTGGGGGCGGGAAAAATGCCTGGGCCTTGGTGGATCTCAATTCAGCCAATGAAGTTCAACTGCGGACAGTGAAAGGTATTGGTCATACCCGTGCCCAAGCCATTCTGACTTGGCGCGCTCATAATGGCGTCTTTCATTCGGCCGCTGACTTGCGCAAGGTGAAGGGGTTTGGAGAAAAGACCATCGCTAAAGTGGGGCCCCATCTCTCCATCCAAGGCCAGCCGTTGATGATGGCGCCCAAGCATGGTCCGATGGCCACTCACCCCTAGTTTTCAACGTGGCAGTATAATGGCTCCTTTACGTATTAAGGTAACGAGGGTCATGGACGAGAAAACCATTGAATCTTGTATTGGAGAAACCCCTCTGGTCCGGTTGCGACGCCTCCCGGGACTGACCCGCAACCGACTGTATGCCAAGGTGGAAGGCAATAATCCGGCAGGTTCGGTCAAGGACCGTCCGGCCCTGTCCATGATCCGTCATGCGGAGGAACGGGGACAGATCAAGCCAGGGGATACCCTGATTGAAGCCACCAGTGGTAATACAGGCATTGCTCTGGCTTTTGCCGCCTCCTTGCGCGGCTATCGCATGATTCTGATCATGCCAGAGCAGCTCAGCATTGAACGGCGTCAGACCATGCATGCTCTTGGAGCTGAAATCTTGCTGGTTCCCAAGTCGGGAGGGATGGAGGCGGCCCGTGACCTGGCAGAACAGATGGCCAAGGCAGGTGAGGGGATCATCCTCGATCAGTTCAATAATCCCGATAATCCCCGGGCCCATTATGAAACCACCGGACCGGAAATCTGGCGCGATACTCAGGGGACGATTACCCATTTCGTGGCAACCATGGGGACCACAGGGACGATCATGGGGGTTTCCCGCTATCTCAAAGAACAAAATCCCAAGATTCAGATCATCGGCGTGCAACCAGCGGATGGCGCCAATGTACCGGGAATTCGCAAATGGCCGGAAAACTATTTGCCAAGAATTTACGAGCCTCAGCGCGTCGATCGTATTCTGGAAGTCACGCAGAAAGATGCGGAGGAGACCATGCGCCACTTAGCGCGGGAAGAAGGTATTTTTGCAGGGGTTTCCTCGGGCGGCGGGTGCTGGGGTGCCTTGCAAATTTGCCGGGAAGTGGAAGATGCCGTCATCGTCCATATCGTCTGTGATCGGGGAGACCGTTATCTGTCCACCGGAGTGTATGCTGCCTAACCGCAAAAAGAACGGGGGCCCGGTTATAGGGTCACCCCGTTGATCCCCCTCCTCGGTATTGCAACGGCGGGCGCTTAATCCAGCAGCATTGCAACCGCCTCCTTTTCACTGCTCAATTCCTGGCAGGTTTGTTGTATCAGAGACCTGCTCTGGGGACTGAGTTCAATCCCTTGAACGATTTCATAGTGCCCTTCCTGGCAGGTGACGGGCATGCCGCACATCAGTCCCTCTGGTATGCCATAACTGCCATCGGAGGGAACGCCCATGGTGACCCAGTCACCCGCAGGCGTTCCTCGAATCCAGTCGCGCATATGACTGAGCGCGGCATTGGCCGCAGAGGCTGCAGAGGACAGTCCCCGCGCTTCGATGACCGCCGCCCCCCTCTTCTGGATGGTGGGGATGAAGATCTGTTCGACCCATTGAGGGTCTTGCAAAATCGTGGTCAGGGGCGAACCATTGACGAGAACCTGAGAGACATCGGGGAATTGGGTAGTGGAATGATTGCCCCAGACTGTCATGCGCTGCAGGTCATGAACCGGATGACCGATTTTGAGCGCCAGTTGGGTCAGTGCCCGGTTATGGTCGAGACGCATCATGCTGGAAAAATTTCGTGGATCGAGCTCGCGGGCATGGTGACAGGCAATCAAGCCATTGGTATTGGCAGGATTCCCCACCACCAGAACCTTGACTGTGCGCTGAGCGACCTCACTCAGGGCCTGTCCCTGGGCTTTGAAAATTCCTCCGTTGATCTCCAGAAGATCTCTCCGTTCCATCCCTTTGGAACGGGGGCGACTGCCGATTAGAAAGGCGATATCACAATCCCGGAAAGCCGCCTTGGGGTTCGTGCTGGCAGACATGTCCCGCAACAGAGGAAAAGCGCAATCCTCCAGTTCCATGAGAACGCCTTTCATGACCTGTTCAGCCGCAGGAATGTCGAGTAAATGCAGAATCACGGGTTGATCCGGACCCAGCAAATCCCCGCAGGCGACACGGAACAGCAGGCTATAACAAATTTGCCCACCGGCTCCGGTAATGGCAATGCGCAGGGGTTTTTTCATTTGGGGCTCCACAAGGTTCACGCTGAGGTGAGCAACTGTCTCAGAACAAAGGGCAGTATGCCCCCGTGGCGATAATAATCCACTTCCACTGGGGTATCAATGCGCAGGAGCAAAGGACAGGTGGTTTGGCTTCCATCGCGCCGATGAATGGTCAGGGAAACTCTCTGTTGCGGTTGCAAGGGGCCTGTGCCTGTTTCCAGGTCAAAGATTTCATCGCCATTCAATTCCAGGGTGTTCAAGTCGTGACCAGGTAAAAACTGGCAGGGCAACACACCCATCCCCACCAGATTGCTGCGATGGATACGTTCAAAGCTTTGGGCAACCACGGCCCGTACACCGAGAAGACGGGTGCCTTTGGCCGCCCAGTCCCGTGAAGAGCCGGTACCGTATTCTTCGCCGGCAAAAATGAGAGTGGAGATGCCCTCTGCCTGGTAGCGCATGGCAACCTCATACAGGGAACCTGCTTCTCCGCTGGGAATGTGGCGCGAAACTCCTCCTTCGGTGCCGGGCAGAAGAAGATTGCGCAGACGAACATTGGCAAAGGTTCCGCGCATCATGATTTCATGGTGTCCCCGACGGGAACCATAACTGTTGAAATCCTCCGGAACGATACCCTGTGCCTGCAAATAGCGGCCTGCCGGGGAGGATGGTTTGATGGATCCGGCGGGACTGATGTGGTCCGTCGTGATGGAATCCCCGAAAAAAGCCAAGGCATAGGCTCCGCGAATGGAAGTTGGGGGGGTTACCGTCAAGGAAAAATCAGCAAAGAATGGGGGTTCGGCGATATAGGTAGAGGGTTCCCAGGCATAGGTTGTGCCTGTGGGTGCGGCGATTCCATTCCAGAGCGGATGATCCTGGGTGAAATCGGCATAACGCCGGCGGTAGTCCTCGGGAGAAAGGTTCTCCAAAGCGCGAGCGACTTCGCTGGTACTGGGCCAGAGATCCTGCAAATAGACAGCTTGGCCCTCGGTATCCTGCCCCAGGGGTTCATGGGCAAAGTCGATGGTGATCCGTCCCGCCAGAGCAAAGGCCACCACCAGGGGAGGACTCATGAGGAAATTGGCGCGCAGGTTGGGATGGATACGTGCTTCAAAGTTGCGATTACCGGACAGAACCGCACAGCCAATCAAGGGTTGTTCGGCAATGAAGGCTTCGATGGGCGCAGGGAGGGGACCGGTATTCCCGATACAGGTCGTGCAGCCATAACCCACCAAACGAAATCCCAGGGCATCCAGTGCATCCTGCAGGCCTGCACGTTGCAGATAATCCGTGACCACGCGCGATCCCGGTGCTAGGGAAGTCTTGATCCAGGGGGCGACCTTGAGACCGCGTGCCACGGCCTTTTGAGCCAGCAGTCCGGCAGCCAGCAAAACTCCGGGATTGGAGGTGTTGGTACAGGAAGTGATGGCAGCCAGCAAAACGGATCCATCCTTCAGCGTGATTTCAGGATGACCCTCGGGGTGCAGATCATGCAAAGGTTCGGATTTTCCATAGCCGCCTGCGGCGATGGGGGCCTGGAGGAGGGCTTCAAAGGTAGGTTTGATTCGATTCAAGGGTACCCGGTCCTGGGGACGGCGAGGGCCTGCGATGGAGGCTTCCACTTGTTCCAGATCGAGGCTCAGGGTAGCACTGTACGCGCAGTCACCTAATTGAGGCATTCCATATAATCCCTGAGCTTTCCAGTAGGTTTCAAGCGCGGAAATTTCTTCTTCGCTGCGTCCTGTGGCTCGGAAATAGCGCAGGGTTTCGTCGTCCACCGGGAAAAACCCCATGGTCGCGCCGTACTCTGGGGCCATGTTGGCCAAGGTCGCTCGGTCAGGCAGGCTGAGGGAGGCTGCACCTGCCCCGAAAAACTCCACGAATTTGCCCACAACCTTGGCCTTGCGCAGCATTTCCGTGAGGGTCAGAACCAGATCGGTGGCGGTGACACCGGCCGGCAACCGTCCCGTCAAGTGTACGCCCACCACATCCGGAGTCAAGAAATAAAGGGGTTGTCCGAGCATGGCGGCTTCTGCTTCAATACCGCCTACCCCCCAACCCACCACACCTATTCCATTGATCATGGTGGTATGAGAATCCGTGCCCACCAAAGTGTCAGGATAGGCTACGGTTCCCTTATGCTGAACCCCCCGTGCCAGGTATTCGAGATTGACCTGATGAACGATTCCGATGCCGGGGGGAACCACATGAAAGGTTTTGAATGCCTGCATTCCCCATTTCATGAAACGATAGCGTTCCTGATTACGCTGGAATTCCAGGGCCATATTATCCTGAAGCGCTGTGGGGGTATTGAAAAAATCCACCTGGACCGAATGGTCCACCACCAGTTGTACGGGAACCAACGGTTCGATGGCCTGGGGATTGTAACCAAGCCGTTGTGCTGTGGAGCGCATGGCAGCTAAATCGGCCAGGAGGGGGACCCCGGTGAAATCCTGCAAAATGACTCGTGCCACCTTGAAGGGAATCTCTTCCGTGCGTGCTTCGTTGGGTTGCCAGTGGGCCAGAGCCTCGATGTGCGCACGGGTGACTTGCTGCCCATCTTCGTTGCGCAGGAGCGACTCTAGAATGATGCGCAGGGACACCGGCAAGCGGGTGACGGCAGGCAAACCGGCTTCGGTCAGGGCAGTCAGAGCGTAATATTGGTCAGAGGAACCCGGAAGGGGACGAAGTGCATGGAAAGAGTTCTGGGGCATGGTCAATTTCTCTTGAATCAAGTGGATGCCGGGGCATCCTAGGGGGGGTTCAGGGGGATGTCAAGTGTTATACGCCAGTGGCATCCTGCAGGCAAGTTTTGGTGACCCGCTAGAATCCCGTGAAAGGCAAGGTATACTACAACCTTAGGCTCTTCCTCATCAGGATGATCGTTCATGAAGACCCAGCGCCCAAAGAATCTCGATTTGCGTACCATCCAGTTGCCCCTTCCGGGGGTTGTATCGATCTTGCACCGGGTCAGTGGGGTGATCTTGTTTCTGACGGGCATTCCTCTCTTCCTTTATTTTCTGGAGCGCGGGCTTCACCCGGAGCGCGCGGGGGAACTGGGGGTTTTTCCCCGTCTTGTTCTGGCTCCATTGATTTGGGCCTTTTTGCATCATTTTTGTGCGGGTATCCGTTTCCTGCTGCTGGATATTCACCTCGGTCTGGACAAGGCGCAAGCTCGTCGTTCCAGTCTGTGGGTGCTGGGTGTCAGCGGTTTTTTGACCTTGATTGTGGAGTTGCTGGCATGGTGAAGAGAATTGTGGTGGGGGCCCATTACGGCCTCAGGGATTGGTTGGTACAACGGATCACCGCCGTGATCATGGGGGGATATACCCTCATGGCGCTTTTGTGGGTGGTTTTGGCTCATCCGGCGGATCGTCATGAGTGGGCGACCCTGCTGCATGAACGCCCCGTGCGGATTGCCACCTTTCTGTTCATTCTGGCCTTGTGCTGGCATGCCTGGATCGGTTTGCGGGATATCTTCATGGACTATATCCAGCCCGTTGGGCTGCGTTTGACCCTGCAGGTGGGGGTGATTCTGACTTTACTGGCAGAGGTACTGTGGTCCGCCGAGATTTTATGGGGTTAAACATGGGGTTGAACAAACAGGATTTCGATGTGGTCATTGTGGGGGGCGGGGGGTCCGGGTTGCGGGCAGCGCTCCAGTTGTCGGAAGCGGGACATGCCGTGGCTGTCTTTTCAAAGGTTTTTCCGACCCGTTCCCATACTGTGGCGGCCCAGGGCGGTATCAGCGCGTCCCTGGGGAACATGCAGGAAGATCACTGGCTTTGGCATATGTACGACACCATCAAGGGGTCGGATTATCTAGGAGACCAGGATGCCATCGAGTTTATGTGTCGCAAGGCACCAGAACTGGTTTATGAGTTGGAACATTTCGGCATGCCCTTCGACCGAAATTCCGATGGCACCATTTATCAGCGTCCCTTTGGCGGTCATACCCAGAATTTCGGTCAAAATCCTGTCCAACGAGCCTGTGCTGCGGCTGACCGAACGGGACATGCCTTGCTGCATACGCTGTATCAACGAAATATTCGCGAACAATGTCAATTTTTTGTGGAATGGATGGCGATCGACCTGATTCGGGATAGGGAAGGGGCTGTAGTTGGACTGGTGGCTCTTGAAATGGAAACCGGCGAAGTCGTCCTTTTCCAGTCGAAGGCCGTCATTTTGGCCACAGGGGGGGCAGGGCGAATTTATCATTCCAGTACCAATGCCTATATCAATACCGGGGATGGTTTGGGCATGGCGGCACGGGCCGGGATACCGCTGGAAGATATGGAGTTCTGGCAGTTTCATCCCACCGGGGTGGCAGGTGCTGGAATTTTGATTACGGAAGGCGTGCGTGGAGAAGGGGGGATCTTGCTGAATTCCCTGGGGGAGCGTTTTATGGAACGATATGCGCCCACTATGAAGGATTTGGCCAGTCGAGATGTGGTTTCCCGTGCCATGGATCAGGAAATCAAGGAAGGACGGGGGGTGGGCCCGGAAAAAGACCATGTCCTGCTGAAGCTGGACCATTTGGGGGAAGAAGTCATTCACAAACGCTTGCCGGGAATTCGTGAAATCGCGATCAAATTTGCTTCGGTGGATCCGGTTCGGGAGCCGATTCCCGTTCTTCCCACCTGTCACTACCAGATGGGGGGGGTTCCCACCAACTACTACGGACAGGTGGTGGTACCCCGTGGGCAGAAAGTGGCGGAACCCGTCCCAGGGCTCTATGCCATCGGAGAATGTGCCTGTGTGTCCGTGCATGGGGCTAACCGGCTGGGCACCAATTCTTTGCTGGATTTGTTGGTATTCGGTAAATCTGCCGGAGACCATGTCAGCGCCTGGCTCAAAACCCATCCCGAAGCGCGGGATCTGCCGCGCGGGGCCGAAGAACCGGCGCTGGCTCGTCTGGCTGCCCTGGAAAGCACGGAAGCCGGTGAATCTGTGGCCGCATTGGGAACGGAAATGCGCCGAGTGGTTCAGCACCATGCCAGCGTCTTTCGAACGGGGGAACTCCTTCAGGAAGGCGTGTCAAAAATCCGCATGCTGGCTGAACGGGCGCGTCACCTGCGCATCGGAGACAAAAGTCGGATATTCAATACGGCACGGGTAGAAGCACTGGAATTGCAGAATCTGATGATTGTGGCTGAAGCCACCCTGGTGTCGGCAGCTGCCCGTGAAGAAAGCCGGGGAGCCCATGCGCGCGAGGATTATCCGGAAAGGGATGACCGGCAGTGGTTGAAGCACAGTTTATGGTATCTGGAGGGCAGTCGGATGGCCTACAAACCCGTGAATCTGCAACCCCTGACGGTGGAATCCTTTGAACCCAAAGTGCGGGTTTATTAAGTTTTGTCGTTTGAGGACCTGTCATGAAGTTCAGCATTTATCGTTATAACCCGGAAAAGGACGAGCGTCCTTACATGCAGGATTATGAAGTTGCACTCCAGCCAACGGACCGCATGCTTCTGGATGCCCTACTGCGCATCAAGGCCCAGGACGATTCGCTGGGGTTGCGCAAGTCCTGCCGCGAGGGTGTGTGCGGTTCCGACGGCATGAATATCAATGGGCGCAATGGCTTGGCCTGTATCACGCCCCTCCAGGGTTTGACTGAGCCGGTGATTTTGCGTCCCCTCCCGGGGCTGCCGGTGATTCGGGATCTGATCGTGGACATGGGGCAATTTTTCAAGCAATACCACTCGGTCAAACCTTATTTGGAAACCACCTCACCGCCGCCTCAGAAGGAACGCCTTCAATCTCCTGAGGATCGTGAGGAACTGGATGGCTTGTACGAGTGCATCCTCTGTGCCTGTTGCAGCACTTCCTGCCCTTCATTTTGGTGGAATCCAGACAAGTTTTTAGGCCCTGCAGCTCTTCTGCAAGCCTACCGATTCATTGCAGATACTCGTGACGAGGCCACCCGTGAACGACTGGATGATCTGGATGATCCCTATCGGCTCTTTCGGTGTCATACCATCATGAATTGTGTTGAGGTTTGCCCTAAGGGGCTCAATCCCACGGCGGCCATCGGAAAAATCAAGGGGATGATGGTCAAACGGATGGTATGAGATGACAAGGATCCAGGAACAGGGAAGTGCATCTTCGGAGCGTATGCTTGAACGCCTGCGCTGGCGCAGTCGACGAGGTCTACTCGAAATGGATCTATTGTTGCAGCGTTTCCTGGAACATCATCTGGTAACACTGACTTCGGGCGAATTGGATCAATATGGCGAAGTGCTGCAACTGGACGACAACGGCTTGCTCGATCGAGTGCTGGGTAGAATCCCTTGTGAACCTGAGTGGGTGGCCCTCCTTGAAAAAATTGGCGAAACCTAATTAAATACATTAATACTGCTGGAGAACATAATGAATGAACAAGGAAAAATATTATTGACCTATGAGGGTCAACAGATCGAGTTACCGGTTTATGCCAGCGCCCTCGGACCAGCAGTGATCGATATTCGAACCTTGGCCCAGCAACTCGGCCTGTTTACCTATGATCCAGGATTCCTGGCTACAGCCAGTTGTCAGTCGGCCATCACCTTCATTGATGGCGATGCGGGTTTGTTGTATTACCGCGGCTATCCCATCGAACAATTGGCGGAACACTCGGATTTCATGGAAGTCTGCTATCTATTGCTGAATGGCGAATTGCCCACGGCACAGGAAAAAAAGACCTTTGAGACCAGTATTCGTCGTCATACCATGGTCCATGATCAATTGCATAATTTTTTCAAAGGGTTCCGACGCGATGCTCATCCCATGGCGGTGATGGTGGGGGTGGTGGGTGCACTTTCCGCCTTCTATTACGATGCCCTCAAGATCACCAATGCCGAACACCGTGCCATTTCGGCCACGCGTCTGCTGGCCAAGGTGCCCACCATTGCTGCCATGTGCTATCGTTACAACAAGGGGTTACCCTTCATGTATCCTCGTAACGATTTGAGTTATGCAGCCAACTTCCTGTACATGATGTTTGCCACCCCTTGTGAGGAATATGTGCCCAATCCGGTTCTGGTGCGTGCCTTTGACCGTATTTTGACGCTCCATGCCGACCATGAGCAGAATGCTTCCACTTCCACCGTGCGTCTGGCAGGATCCAGTGGTGCCAACCCCTTCGCCTGTATCGCTGCGGGCATAGCAGCCCTGTGGGGCCCTGCGCACGGAGGAGCGAACGAAGCCGTTCTGAAGCAACTGGAAGAGATCGGGGATGTTTCTCAAGTCGGTAAATATATTGCCCGCGCCAAGGATAAAAATGACTCATTCCGTCTCATGGGCTTTGGTCATCGAATCTACAAACACATGGATCCGCGTGCAGGAGTGATGCGTCGGACCTGCCATGAAGTGCTGACGGAACTGGGCCTGCATAATGACCCCCTGTTCAAGTTGGCTCTGGAACTGGAACGGATTGCTCTGGAAGACGAATATTTCATCACCAAGAAACTCTATCCCAATGTGGATTTTTACTCCGGCATCGTCCTTCGGGCGCTGGGCATTCCCACCAGCATGTTTACTGCCGTCTTTGCCATGGGCCGAACGGTGGGCTGGATTACCCAGTGGAATGAAATGATCAGTGACCCTCAGCAGAAGATCGGGCGTCCGCGTCAACTGTACGTTGGGCCTGTGCAGCGCGACTGGGTTCCCCTCGAAGCACGGGATCATTGAGGTTGCACAGGGGAGATAGGATCATGAGTCAAAGAGATGAGGAAGGCACGGCGCAATCATGGATCGAATCTCAATACGATCAATGGCTGAGAACTCCGGAACAAGTGGATGCGCATTGGCAGGCGTATTTTGCAGCACTGGAGCAGGGTTCTTCAGCGCCCCGAAGCGAGGAGGGGGTGCCGGGGCAGGTGGCGGTGCTGCGCCTCATCAATGCCTATCGTTTCCTGGGACACCGGGTTGCACATCTCGATCCCCTCGAACGTCATCCTTTGCCTGAAGTTCCCGAACTGACCCTGGGCTATCACGGACTGGCCGACCTCGATGGGCTCATGGTTTTTGAAACCGGGTCCTTGGTGGGGCCACCTCAAGCGCCGCTGAGCGATATCCTGACCCGCCTGCAACGATCCTATTGTGGCACCGTCGGTGTGGAGTACATGTATCTGACGGATACAGCACAGAAGCGCTGGATTCAGCAGCGTATGGAAAATTCCCCCGAAATTCTGGAACCTCAGGTACAACGCATGCTGTTGGTCCATTTGAGTGCGGCAGAAACCTTGGAACGCTATTTGCATACCCGTTTCGTGGGACAGAAACGATTTTCTCTGGAAGGTGGGGAATCGCTCATTCCTTGCCTCAATATCTTGATCCATGAAGGGCGTGCCCAGGGGATCGAAGAGATTGTCATCGGAATGGCCCATCGCGGTCGCCTCAACGTGCTGGTCAACTGTTTGGGACGACTGCCGCGCGACCTGTTCCTGGAGTTTGAAGGGGTGCATGAAACGGGCCTGACCTCGGGGGATGTAAAGTACCATCAGGGCTTTTCTTCCGACGTGGATACACCGACAGGCTCGGTGCATGTTGCGCTGGCTTTCAATCCATCGCATCTGGAAATTGTGAACCCAGTGGTGGAGGGGTCGGTACGGGCGCGTCAGGATCGTCGGGGGGATACGCAGGGTGAATGGGTTCTTCCCGTATTGATTCATGGCGATGCTGCCCTGTCTGGTCAAGGCGTGGTCATGGAAACGCTGGCCTTGTCTCAAACCCGGGGGTTCAGAACCGGGGGAACGCTTCACATCGTCATCAACAATCAGATTGGGTTTACCACCTCGGATCCGCGCGATACCCGTTCCAGCACCTATTGCACCGATCTGGCAAAAATGACGGAAACCCCGGTCTTCCACGTCAATGGAGATGATCCCGAAGCGGTGGTGCGCGTACTGCGGGTTGCTTTGGACTATCGCACCACCTTTCATCGCGATGTGATGGTGGATATCGTGTGCTATCGTCGTCTAGGTCATAATGAACAGGATGAACCGATGGTGACGCAGCCCTGGATGTACCGAAAAATTCAGGCGTTGCCCACCACGCGTCAGCGCTATGCAGCGCATCTGATTCAATCTGCTCGTCTGACTCAGGAAGAAGCGGACGCCATGATCGAAGATTATCGAGCCGCCCTCGATCGAGGCGAATTGCTCGAGTCCATCGTTCGACCTTCTCCCAAAGTACCCTATGCCCATGCGGCCCAATGGACACCGTATCGTCAGGCTGATTGGCGGACATCGGCGGACACTACCCTTACACGCGCGCGCCTGACCCAACTGACTGAACGTCTGACCCTGATTCCCGAGGGATTCGAATTGCATCCCACGGTGCGTAAGGTGGTGGACCATCGGCGTCAGATGGGCGAAGGAATGCTGGCGGTGGATTGGGGTATGGGCGAGTCCCTGGCCTATGCTTCTCTGGTGGAAGAGGGCTATGGCGTCCGCCTGTCGGGGCAAGATTGTGGGCGCGGCACCTTTTCTCACCGCCATGCCGTTTGGCATGATCAGAACCGCCAACGTTGGGATGCGGGCATCCACATTCCCCTGCAGCATATCAGTCCCACCCAGGCGCCTTTTACGGTGATTGATTCTCTTCTTTCGGAAGAAGCCGTACTGGGTTTTGAATATGGTTATGCTTCGGCTCAGCCCCGGCATCTCGTACTTTGGGAGGCCCAGTTTGGCGACTTTGCCAATGGTGCCCAAGTGGTCATCGACCAATTCATCAGTTCGGCCGAGGCCAAATGGGGTCGACTCTGTGGTCTGACCCTGTTATTGCCCCATGGTTATGAAGGGCAAGGCCCGGAACATTCTTCGGCACGGGTGGAACGCTACTTGCAACTCTGTGCCGATTATAATCTGCAGGTGTGCATTCCCAGTACGGCGGCCCAAATCTTTCATCTGTTGCGACGTCAGATGCTGCGTCCCCTGCGTAAACCCCTCATCGTCATCACGCCTAAAAGCCTGTTGCGCCGCAAAGAGGCCAGTAGCCCACTGGAAGAATTTATTGCTGGCGGGTTTCGCCCTATCCTCGCTGAAGTGAAAGAGACCATCGATCCTGCGGCTGTACAACGGATCGTGGTGTGTTCCGGAAAAGTTTATTACGATCTGGTGGCGGAGCGCGAACAACGGCAGATAGAGAACATCGTTCTGATGCGTCTGGAACAACTCTATCCCTTTCCCCATGAGGAATTTGTCGCCCAACTCGCCTGCTATCCGGCCGCACAATCTGTGCTCTGGTGTCAGGAAGAACCGGGCAATCAGGGGGCCTGGCACCGTATTCAGCATTATCTGGTGCGTCACCTGCGCCCGGACCAGCATTTGAGTTATGCTTTACGTCCCTCGTCGGCTGCGCCTGCCGTGGGCTATCTCAACCTACACGAAGAACAACGCCGGGCATTCCTCGAGGCTGCCCTGACTCTGTGACCATAGAGGTATGACCATGTCCCTGGAAATCAAAGTCCCCCCCTTGGCAGAATCCATTACGGAAGCCACCGTGCTTGCTTGGCATGTGGTTGAGGGAGCCCCGGTGCAACGGGATCAAAAGTTGGTGGATATCGAAACCGACAAGGTCGTGCTGGAAGTTCCAGCACCCCGTGCAGGCGTGCTTCAGCGGATTCTCAAGGGCGTGGGGAACAAGGTTCAATCCCATGAAGTCCTGGCCCTCATGGAAGAGGGCCAGGACAGCACTGTGCCGCTCCCTGCTGCAACCGTGCCTGAAGCCCCTGTATTGGTTATGCCGGCGGCCAGCAAAATTTTGCGGGAACAGGGACGAGAGCCGTCCGTGAAAGGAGGAAGTGGACGAGGTGGGCGTATTCTGAAGGAAGATGTCATTCAAGACCCAACCTCCGGACAGGTGGAACCCGCCGGCGTGGAAACGTCATCCTCACTCCTGCCTGGAGCACCGCGTCAGGAGCGCAGAACGCCGCTCTCAGCTTTGCGTCGGCGTGTGGCTGAGCGTCTCATGGCGTCACAGTCAGGCACGGCCACTTTGACCACCTTTAACGAAGTGGATATGTCGGCAGTTCTGGCCCTGCGTCAACGCTACAAGGATTCTTTTGAAAAAAAGCATGGCATTCGCTTGGGGCTCATGTCCTTTTTCGTCAAGGCGGTGGTTTCTGCCCTCCAGCGCTATCCGGTGCTCAATGCGCGCATCGAGGGAACGGATTGGGTAACGCCCGAGTTCATCGATATTGGCGTGGCAATCGGCAGTAAACGGGGATTGTTGGTTCCTATCCTGCGTGATGCACAGCGCTTGAGCATGGCTGATATCGAGCGTCAGATTGCTGATTTCTCTCAACGGGCCGATGCCGGGCATATTACCTTGGAAGAATTGTCGGGAGGAACCTTTTCCATCACCAATGGGGGTGTTTTTGGTTCCATGCTTTCCACGCCCATTCTCAATCCTCCTCAGTCCGCGATTCTGGGCATCCATGCCACGCGCGATCGGCCAATGGTGGTGGAGGGAGAAATCGTGATTCGACCCATGAATTATTTCGCCTTGTCCTACGACCATCGACTCATCGATGGTCGTGAGGCCGTTCTTGGTCTGGTGGCGATGAAGGAGGGATTGGAAGACCCGGCGCGTTGGCTTCTTGATTTATAAAAAATATTAAATATATCATGCAATCATTTGATTTAGTTGTTATTGGTGCCGGACCTGGTGGATACATGGCGGCCCTGCGAGCCGCCCAGCTTGGGTTGCGGGTAGCCTGCGTCGATGAGGGGGTGGATGGGCAACAGCGTCCCAGTCCAGGGGGTACCTGTTTGAACGTCGGGTGTATTCCTTCCAAAGCCTTGTTGGAATCCTCTGCCTTGTATGCCCGGATCATCGGGGAGGCCGCCGGGCATGGCATTGATGCCGGTCCGGTTCAACTGGATGTGGCGCGCATGCAGGCACGCAAGGAAAAGATCGTACGGCAGTTGACTGCCGGGGTGGGCTATCTCTTCAAAAAAAATGGTGTGTCTTTTATGCCGGGGCGTGCCAGTTTTAAGGGAAAAGAAGGGGATCAGATCCATCTGACCGTTCAACGCAAGGATCAGGAAAGAGAAGATATCGCCGCCGCTCAGGTGATCATTGCAACGGGTTCGGTTCCTCGCACCCTGGAGAGCATGCCCTTCGACCAGGAACGAATTCTTGACAGTACCGGTGGCTTGGCGTTGACCACGGTGCCTCGCCAGTTGGTAATTTTAGGGGCGGGAGTCATCGGTCTTGAATTGGGTAGCGTATGGCAACGCCTGGGGAGTTCGGTTACCCTGCTGGAAACTCGGGATATTTTTTTGCCAGAAGCAGATCAGGAAGTGGCGCAACAGGCCCTGAAAATTTTGACCCAGTCTTCCGGTCTCAGAATCGAGTTAGGGATTCATCTGGAAGCAGTTGAAAAAACAACAGAATCACTTAACTTGACGTATACGAGCGGGGGAGAATCCCGGAAACTTTGCGCAGATGTATTGATACTCGCGGTGGGTCGTTGTCCCAATACCAAGGGATTGGAATTGGAACGAGTGGGGCTGGCTCCCGATGGGCAGGGTCGTATTCCCGTGGATGCCCACTGCCGAACGCCGGTGCCGGGCGTGTGGGCCATTGGAGATGTGGTGCGGGGCCCCATGTTGGCCCATAAAGCTGAAGAAGAGGGGGTGGCCGTGGCCGAACGTTTGGCTGGTCAGTTGCCTGAGGTGAATTTGGTTCATATCCCTGCGGTCATCTATACCGAACCTGAATTGGCTTGGGTCGGATTGACCGAGGAAGCCGCCCAGGCAGCGGGGCGGGCCGTGCGTATTGGACGTTTCCCTTTCCAGGCCAATGGTCGTGCCAAAGCGCGGGGTGCTCCCCAGGGCTTGGTCAAAGTTATCGCTTGCGCTGTCACTGACCGCATTTTGGGGGTTCATATCCTGGGTCCCGAGGCTTCCGAATTAATCGCCGAAGCGGTGGTTGCTCTTGAATTTCAGGCTTCCAGTGAAGATCTGGCGCGCATTGTCCATGCCCACCCCTCTCTCAGTGAAGCCCTGCGCGAAGCCTGTCTGGGCGTGGATGGGCGCACGCTCAACCTGTGAGTTTTCCTGTGCACGGTCCCCTGCAATGGTATCAATCCTTTCAGACCCGCCCAGATTATCGGGCCGATACGCTTCAATGGTCGGTGGTGGAAAAGTTGCAGGCTTTACACGATGCTCTGGTGGAATTCAAGGAATATCGCCAGACCCTGCTGGCCCGTACCTTTGGCAACCGACGTCCACCGCGCGGAATTTATCTGTACGGGGCCGTGGGGCGGGGTAAGACGGTCCTCGTGGATGCTTTTTTTTCCACCTTGCCCTATCAACGCAAGAAAAGGCTGCACTTCCATGAATTTATGGCACAAGTGCATGAGCGACTCAATCAGTTACAAGGACAGGAGGACCCGCTCCGGAGAGTGGCGGCGGAGTGGATCGTGGAAACCCGGATTCTCTGCTTTGATGAGTTTCAGGTCAGTGATATTGCCGATGCCATGATCCTGCAACGTCTATTGGAAACGTTGATCGAATGGGGGGCTGTATTGGTCCTGACCTCGAACTACGCGCCTGAAGATTTGTATCCCAATGGATTGCAACGGGAACGTTTTTTCCCCACCATTGCTTTGATCCGAGAGTATCTCGATGTGATTGAACTAAAGGGGAGCCAAGACCATCGCCAGGACGAAGCAGGAACCTCACCTCACTACCTGTACCCTTTGGATGTGGCGACGCACAGTCGGTTCGAAGCGCATTTTCGGCAGCATTGTTCACACCCTGAAACGCGTGCCTGCCTACGCCTCATGGAGCGTATCGTTCCGGTGCGGGGATTATGCGGACGAACGGTCTGGTTCGAGTTTGGCGTACTCTGCGGGTCCGCCCGGTCACAACGAGATTATCTGGAACTGGTTGCAGATTTCGATACCCTGTATTTGTCCGATGTTCCTCTTCTGACGGATAAAATGCGCGATGCCGCCCAGCGTTTGATCTGGTTGGTGGACGTGTGTTACGACAGGGGCGTGACGATGATGGTTTCGGCCGCGCTGCCGCCCGCCGAACTGTATCCCGACGGCGTGAAAAATGGTGACTTTCGGCGTACCGTCAGCCGTCTGCAGGAAATGCAGAGTGCTGACTGGCCAAAACTCAGGCGGGAAGAATGATGGCGTCGGCCTCGATTTCCACCAGCATTTCAGGGTCGATCAGGCGCTTGACTTCCACCAGAGTGGTGGCAGGGCGAATTTCACCAAAGTATTTTCCATGAGCTCGGGCGACTTTTTCCCACTGATCGATCTGGGTGACGAAAATGCGCGTGCGGACCACATGGGTCAATTCAGCTCCCGCTCGTTTCAATGCCTGCTCGAGGTTGTCCAGCGCCTGCAAAGTCTGGGCCTCGGGGTCATTGGGTCCCACCAGGCGACCATCGGTACCTGTTCCGGTGGTGCCGGAAACGAAAACTTGATTTCCCACCTTGACGGCACGGGAATAGCCAATAATGGGTTCCCAAGTGGAACCACTGGAAATATTTTCTCGGGACATGGAATTATCCTTCATAATCTGATCGAAAAATGACGCGGCATTGTACCGCACTCTGAATCAATCGTTCCGGACACGGTCATGAATATTTTCCCCTCTTTGAATGTCGACAAGAAATCCCTGCGCCATTGGGCATTACAACAACGTGCTCAAATTCCCCCGGCCCAGCGTGAACGACGCAGTTTCGATTTGCATCGCTTGCTCCATGAGCATCCGCGTTTCCAGGCGGCCCAGGTTCTTCTGCTGTACGGGTCCATGGGTTCAGAACTGAACACTTGGCCTCTTTTGCGCGCGACCCTCAAACTGGGACGATCCCTGGTATTGCCCCGTATCGACCGTGATACTTTGATGCTCTATCGGGTACGGGATCTTGATACAGAACTGGGTCCTCCCGGTCTCTGGGGACTGCGAGAACCCCTCCCGCACCTTTGCGATCCTGTGCGCCCGGAGACTCTCGATTTCGTTTTGGTGCCTGGCTTGCTCTTTGATAGGCGGGGGGGGCGTCTGGGCTATGGAGGCGGGTATTATGATCGTCTATTGCCTCAAGCCTCCCACGCCTGGCGTCTGGCTTTGGCTTTTCGCGAGCAGTGTGTGGACGAGGTTCCCCGGGAGCCTCATGATTTACCTATTCACGAAGGTTTGAATGATGCGGGGACTTTTTTTGTGACCACGGAACATCCATGAGCGGAGCAGAGAACACGGGTTTGGAACGCATTTCCAAGGTGATGGCGACACGCGGTCTGTGCTCCCGGCGTGAAGCAGATCAGTGGATCCTTCAGGGCTGGGTGCTTCTGGATGGAAAAAAGATCATGGAATTAGGTACAAAAATGGCACCACACCAGATCCTGACTGTGTCCCCCGCTGCACAACGGGCGCAGCGGCAATGGGCGACGGTAATTTTGCATAAACCCATTGGTGTGGTGTCGGGACAGGCGGAGGAAGGGTATCGTCCGGCGGTGCAACTGGTGACTGCCGAAAATCGCTGGAGTGAAGATTCGGCAAAGGGGGGGTGGACTCCGATGCTGCTGCGTGGCCTGGCCCCGGCGGGAAGACTGGATATCGATTCCACGGGTCTGTTGATCCTGACCCAGGATGGCCGTGTGGCACGAACCCTCATCGGAGCAGATTCTACGGTGGAAAAGGAATATCTGGTACGTGTGTCGGGACGCTTGCCTGCCCAGGGATTGAAACTCCTGAATCATGGGTTGTCCCTTGATGGCCGGGACCTACGTCCGGCACAGGTCGATTGGCAAAACCCGGATCAGTTGCGCTTTATCCTGAAGGAAGGACGTAAGCGCCAGATTCGGCGCATGTGTGAATTGGTGGGGTTACGGGTTACCGGACTGAAGCGGGTACGGATTGGAAACGTACGCCTGGGGGCTTTGCCTTTGGGACAATGGCGTCTGCTTGGGGAAGAAGAACATTTCTAATAAGGAAAAACCGACATGAATTATATTCCTCCGCTAAATGACATGGCTTTTGTGGTCAAGGAATTGTTAGGTCTCGAACCATTGGCTGCCCTTCCAGGCGGAGAAGGGGCAGAAGCCTCATTGTTCGATGCCGTGCTGGCAGAATCGGCCCGTCTTACTCAGGAGGTGTTGGTACCCCTGAATTCCGTGGGTGATCATGAACCCGCTCATCTCGATGGGGGAAAAGTTATCACGCCGCAGGGATTCAAGATGGCTTACGAACAATTTCTGGCGGGAGGCTGGAATGGTCTGACGGCGCCTGTGGATTTTGGTGGACAGGGTCTGCCCTCCATTTTTGCTGCGCCCCTGGAAGAAATGTGGCATGGAGCCAACATGGCCTTTACCCTGGGGCCCCTGTTGACTCGAGGAGCAGTGGAAGCCATTGATTATGCGGGAACAGCGGCACAGAAGGCGCGCTATCTGCCCAAACTGATCACGGGAACCTGGATGGGGACCATGAACCTCACCGAACCCCAGGCGGGCTCGGATCTGGGTGCTCTGCGTACCCGTGCCGTGCCTGCGGGGGATGGGACCTACCGTCTCACTGGCCAGAAAATCTTCATCACCTACGGTGATCAAGATTGGACGGAGAACATCATTCACCTGGTTCTGGCACGTCTGCCTGATGCGCCTGCCGGAGTGCGTGGCCTATCGCTCTTCATTGTGCCAAAGGTTCTCCTCAACGACCAAGGCAACCTTGCTGCACCCAATCAGGTGCGTACCGTTTCCCTGGAGCATAAATTGGGGATTCATGGCAGTCCTACCTGTATGCTCAGTTATGGTGATGAAGGAGGTGCCTGGGGAGAGTTGTTGGGAGAACCCCATCGCGGTCTGGAATTGATGTTTGTCATGATGAATGCGGCGCGTTTTTCCGTAGGTGTGCAGGGACTGGCCATTGGTGAACGGGCCTATCAGGGGGCTCTGGAATATGCCCGCACGCGTATTCAAGGCTTGCCGGTGGGGGAAAGCCAACTTCAACCTATCGTCCACCATCCCGATGTACTGCGCATGCTGGTGGAAATGGACGCACGACTGCAAGCAGGGCGTACCCTGGCCTATTATGCAGGCTGGATGATCGATCGGGCACACTTTGAAATCGACCCTCAGCGCAAGGCTTGGGCACAGCGTCGTTCAGATCTATTGACCCCTCTGGTGAAAGGGCATTGTACGGAATTGGGCGTCTGGACCAGCAATGTAGCCTTACAGGTTTTTGGTGGTATGGGCTTCATCGAGGAGACGGGGGCTGCCCAGCATTACCGTGATGCTCGAATTACCACTATCTACGAAGGTACCACGGGGATTCAGGCCAATGATCTGGTGGGGCGCAAACTTTGGCGTGATCAGGGATTGGCCGTGCGCGAACTTCTCGAGGAAATTTCTGCGACCCTGAAAGAGTTCCAAGAGGGAGAGAAGGTCGGGTCGGCGATACTTCAGGCGCAGGCAGAGGTACTGAAGTTGACGGTACAGGCCACCGAACGACTGCTGCGCCAGGGTGCAACGGATCCCCGCTGGGGCCTGGGCGTGGCGGTTCCCTACCTGCATCTGCTCAGTCTCTGTGTGAGCGCCTGGTGGATGACACGCAGTGCGTGGGTTGCGGCTCAAGGCAGAGGGGGGTTACCCGCCGAATTCTATCGTCAGAAGCAGAATGTCGTATCATTCTACGCGGCTCATGTCTTGCCCCGTGCCTTGGTACTGGCCCGTCAAATCGAAGCACCGGGGGATCTGCTTGAGTCCCTGCGTTCCTCCATGGCGGGGGATGGAACGGTAATACATTGAGGATTATGATGAAAAAATTGCTTTATCAGTTGGATACGGACCTTCTGCCGTCCGTTTTTGACAATGTGGTTGCTCATGATGGTGGTGCTGATCAAGTGATTCCCTACGGAGGAATCACACCCGATAATATGGGTCCCTTGGTAGAAGGAGCGATTTTTACCCGTGCACCCAAGGATAAAAAAAATACGGCCATATTCGTGGGCGGGAGTAATCTGGTGGAGGGGGAATCCCTTTTTTCGGCTATTCAGAATAAATTCTTCGGCAAGTTCCGGGTCTCCCTGATGCTCGACAGCAATGGGGCCAATACGACGGCAGCGGCCTGTGTGGCCTGGCTGACTCAAGGCCGTCCGATTGAAGGAAAACAGGCGATCGTGCTGGGAGGCACCGGTCCGGTGGGACAACGGGTTGCGGTCATGTTGGGGCGGGCAGGAGCCGAAGTAACCTTGACGGGCCGTCAACTGGAGCGAACCCGTCAGGTTTGTGCGCAACTTAACCAACGTTATGGATTGACAGTGGCCGCTGCCGCCGCTCCGGACCTGGAAAGCCGTGGACAGAGTATTCAGGGCAAGGAAATCGTGGTATCCACTGGGGCTTCCGGTGTGACCATGCTGGAGGAAACCCAGTGGGCACAGGCAACCGGACTGGAATTGATTGCCGATGCCAATGCTTCGCCACCGGTAGGCATTGGTGGGATCGATATGACTGATCGGGCCACCCTTCGGCATGGTGTCCTCTGTTTTGGGCCCTTGGGTTTCGGAGCCCTCAAGCTGGCCCTGCACCGGGAATGCATCGGACGCCTGTTCGACAGCAATGATCTGGTATTGGATGCGGAAGCGATTTTTGAGCGGGCCCGTATCTTGCTGGCCGCTTCTCTTTAGAACCTTTTTTCTCGCGGGAGCGGGGAATACCGATTTCAGGAGTGATTAATGACGACTCAATCCATTGCAGACTTTTTGGAAGAATTGGCCAGTGCAACGCCCACGCCCGGAGGAGGAGGTGCCGCAGCCTTGATGGGCGCCATGGGTGCCGGTTTGATCGCCATGGTAGCCCATGTCACGGTGGGCAAAAAAGGGCAGGATATGCAGCTTCAGGAAATGGAACAGCAAATCAAGGAGGCGGGAGTGCTGCGTCAGGAATTTACGGCCATGATCAGTGCTGATGCAGTGGCTTTTGATGGGTTGATGAGCGCTTTCAAGTTGCCCAAGCATAGTTTGGATGCCATTGATCGTCGTGCGCTCGCCATTCAACAAGGGTATCAGGATGCCACGGAAGTGCCTCTGTCCTGTATTCGAGCCTGTTTGCATGGGCTTGCTCTGGCGCATCGCTCCGCCGAGCAGGGGCATCGCAATGTGCTCAGCGACAGTGGGGTGGCGGTTCACGCGCTACTGGCGGCGCTTCGCAGTGCCATCCTCAATGTTCAGATCAACGTGCCTGCCATCAAGGATCAGTCCTTCGTCGATGCTGCCTTGAATGAAGTACGGGCGGCGGAAGAGGAAGCCAGTGCCAGCGCGGCAATGACACTGGATGTAGTCAACGCCCGCTTGTCCTAAAGATTGGGGTATTGGGGACCGCTTCCGCCTTCGGGTGGAACCCAACGGATATTCTGTTGGGGGTCCTTGATATCGCAGGTCTTGCAGTGGATGCAGTTGGCTGCATTGATTTGCAGGTGCCGTTCCGGGGTGTTTGAATTTACAATTTCGTAAACTCCCGTGGGGCAATAGCGGGTTTCCGGAGAGCGATAGATTTCCCAGTTGATGGTGAGGGCTTTTTTCGGGTCAGCCAGAATCAGGTGATCCGGTTGGGTTTCTTCGTGAGTAGTTTGCGCCAGAAATACCGAAGAGGGTCGATCGAAGGTCAGTTTACCATCGGGTTTGGGATAGGTAATGGGCGTGCAGGCGCTGGCAGCGCGCAGGGTCTGATGATCGGCGTGGGCATGAGAAAGTGTCCAGGGTGCCCGGCCTCGCCAAATCCAGGTGTCCAGTGCTGCGTGAATCAAGCCGGGGATCAGTCCCCAGCGGAAACCGGGGCGCAGATTGCGTACGGCTTTCAGTTCCTGCCCGACCCAGGAAGTGCGTAAGGCTGGTTCAAAAAGGGTGCATTCCGATAGTTGCGGCGTGTCATTCAGATGTTCATAAAGGGATTCTGCTGCGATCATTCCGGATTTGAGCGCGGTATGACTTCCCTTGATCTTGCCGACATTGAGAAACCCCGCGCTGTCTCCGATGAGAATCCCGCCCGGGAAACTGAGCCGGGGAATAGACTGCCAACCTCCTTCGTTGAGGGCCCGGGCTCCATAGGCGACCCGTCGCCCCCCCTGGAATAGGGCGCGTAAGGCCGGGTGAGTCTTAAAGCGCTGGAATTCTTCGAAAGGGTCTAGGTAAGGGTTTGAGTAATCCAGTCCGACCACGAATCCAACAGATACCCGGCGGTCATCCAGATGATAGATCCAGGATCCCCCATAGGTTCGAGAGTCCAGCGGCCAACCCACCGTATGAGTAACCTGCCCGGGGCGGTACAAGGGTGAGTCCACTTCCCAGATTTCCTTGAGCCCCAGACCGTAGGTTTGAGGTTGAGCGCCGGCTGACAGGGAAAAACGTTCATTCAACCGACGAGCCAGTGACCCTCGGCAACCCTCTGCAATCACGGTCTGACGGGCTCGCAACTCCATTCCGGGCTGAAAGCGGGGACTGGGTTGGCCATTCTTCAGTCGCCCTACGTCACCCGTCAATACGCCCTGAACTTCGCCCTCGGCTCCCAGTAACAGATCTGTGGCAGCAAATCCGGGGTAGATTTCCACGCCCATGGCTTCGGCCTGAAGGGATAGCCATTTGCACACCTCTCCCAAACTGACGATATAGTTACCCGTATTATGGAGTTGGGGCGGAGTGGGAAGACGACAGGCACGGCGCTCGGACAGCAATAAAAATTGGTCTTCCGTGACAGCGGTGATCAGAGGAGCACCGCGTTGTTTCCAGTCTGGAAAAAGTTCACTGAGGGCGCGGGGTTCCATGACGGCTCCGGAGAGGATATGAGCACCCACTTCGGCCCCTTTTTCCAGAACACACACGGAGAGTTCCTGGCCCCGACTCTGGGAAAGTTGCTTCAGGCGGATGGCACAGCCTAAACCGGCCGGCCCCGCGCCCACAACGACCACGTCATACGTTAAACTGTCTCTTTGGGTCATGGATTATGGCAGAGGAATTAAAGGGAGTAATTATACCCACACTTGGGGAACCAATTGGATGAGGAAATGGTCAACGGAGGACAGGATGCAAACCGACAACAAGGATGATGCCATGCCCTCACAAACCTCTGCGCGCGTGTTATCCCTGGCTTCCCACCCTGGTGGGCGCTCTCCCGCCGGGGACTCTGGGGCACAGGAATCCGTGGTTTTGGCGCCTGTACCCACCGAACGGGAAATCGACCAACAGTTGGTGGAGCGAGCGCAGCGCGGGGATAAGTTGGCTTTTGAGTTATTGGTCATCAAGTATCAGCGCAAGTTGCTGCGCTTGGTGGGACGACTGGTTCGTGATCCGGCGGAAGCCGAGGATGTGACGCAGGATGCTTTCATCAAGGCTTACCGCGCATTGGGTTCCTTTCGTGGGGACTCGGCTTTTTATACTTGGCTTTACCGCATCGGTGTCAATACTGCAAAAAACCATCTCATGAATCAGGGGCGTCGCATGCCCGCATCCATCGGGGTGGAAGAAGCCGAATACTATGAAGGCAATGATCTCCTTCAGGACGTGAATACCCCGGAGGCAGAGTTATTGAGTCGCGAGATAGCGCGTACCGTTAACGACAGTATGGAAGCGCTTCCGGAAGAGTTGAAAACGGCCATTCGTTTGAGAGAAATCGAAGGGCTGTCCTACGAAGACATTGCAACCATGATGAATTGTCCGATCGGAACGGTGCGTTCCCGTATATTTCGGGCCCGAGAAGCCATTTCGCATAAATTGAAACCCTTGTTGGAGGTTTTGGGGAGCAAAAGATGGTAATGGAAGATATGGAACTGGAGCGCTTGTCAGCGGCCATGGATGGGGAGTTGGACGATGAGAACCTACCTCGGTTGCTGGGGGGATGCCGTCACGATCCAGACTTGCAGCAGTCATGGCACGCCTTTCATTTAATCGGCGAAACGTTGCGTGATTCCCGGTTGCCCCCGGCGCGCTTGCACAGCCGGATAGCTCAGGCACTCAAGGACGAACCGACGGTACTGGTGCCCGGTAAATCCTCCATGGCCCCCCCCCTGCCGCTGGATGGGGTGTCACAACGACGCTGGTTGGCCATGGCTGCTGCCATTGCCGTTGTGGTCTTGACCACTGCCTTGCTCCGACCAGGTTTGCCGAATAATCCGGTTATCGCCCAAAACGGGCAAAGTGCGCCTGCCGCGATTGAAAACGGTGTTTCTGACAAGGATATTCAGACCTTCGTCGCATTGCATCGGCAGGGTTCCCCTTTGTCTGAGTTTCAAACCGTTGATTATACACCACAAACAATTGCTCAACGATAGTGGGTACGGGAAAAGCAGGTTTCTCGATCTTGAAGGTACTTGGCAAAGGGATCATTCCTGTCATCGGATTGCTGATTAGTGGGGTGGGGCAAGCCGGATCCGAACCCGAACCCGTCGGTGAGTCGCTTTCTTTGCTCAGTCGCTTGAGCCATGCGGCCCATGATCAATCCTACCGAGGTACCTATGTGGTTCAGAGGGGCAGCGAAATGGAATCATCCAAAATCCTGCATGCCCGCATTCACGGAGAGGAACTGACTCGCATCGAGGTGCTGGATGGGCGTCCTCGGGAAATCACTCGGGATGGCAAGGAAACACGCTGCTACTACCCGGTACAACACAAGATTCGCATCGAGAAAGGTTATACCCGGCATCTTTTCCCGGCCCTGATAGAAGTTCCCTATGAGCAATACCTCCGATATTATGATGTTTCCCAGGTCGGAATGAATCGCGTGGCAGGACGGGAGTGTCGGCGCATCTTGCTCCGCGCACGGGACCGTCAGCGCTTCGATCACGAGTTTTGTGCGGATGTGGATACGGATTTGATCCTCAAGGCAGTAACCTATGATCAGCACCATGAACCTTTGGAAACCTTACTTTTTACTGAAGTTTCCGAGGATGATCCTATGTCGGCAGAACTTCTGAAACCCACTTATCCGGACTCAATCCAATGGAAAAAAGTTTTTTTCCCTCCCCCGGTGGCGGATCATCTGTCCTATCAGTGGGATATTCAGGCGTTGCCTCCGGGTTTCAGTAAAATTCTGCAGATGTCCATTCAATCCACGGCGGTGCCGGGAGCACCCTTCGAACATCTTGTGTTTTCTGATGGGTTATCTTCCTTTTCCGTATTCATCAGGCCATTACAAGGGGAAGGCTTCCGCCCAGTACAGGCCCGAATTCAATCCAGTGCACTGAGTTATTATTCCGGAACGGTGGGGCAACATCGCATCGTGGTGGTAGGAGAAGTGCCTCAGGAGGTTGTCACCGCCATAGGACAATCCATGACTATAACGGAGGAAACACACTGATGAAACGATTGTTACTGCTTGGACTATTGGTGCTGGGTATAGGACTGGTGCAGGCCGAAAATCTGCCTGACTTTACCGACATCGTAGATCATGAATCCAATACGGTGGTCAATATCAGCGCCATCACCAAGGCGCCTGCCGAAGGGGAAACCAACTCGAAGGTTCCCGAACACGATCCCATGCTCGAGTTTTTCCGCAATTTTGGCATCCCCGTACCTGAAATGGGACCCCAAGGTTCGGGGATGGAATCCAGTTCCATGGGATCTGGCTTTATCATTCGCCCGGATGGTTACATTCTGACCAACGGTCATGTGGTTCAGGGCGCAGATGAAGTGACCGTCAAATTGCTCGACAAACGTGAATTCAAGGCCAAAGTCATCGGCATCGATCCTAAAACAGATGTGGCTCTGCTCAAGATCGATGCCACTGGTTTGCCCACCGTCAAGGCAGGGGATCCCGCCAAGGCCCGGGTTGGCGAGTGGGTAGTGGCAATTGGTGCGCCCTTTGGTTTCGAGAGCACTGTGACCAAAGGGATCATCAGTGCCAAAGGACGATCACTCCCTCAGGAAACCCTGGTACCCTTCATCCAGACTGATGTGCCCATTAATCCCGGTAATTCAGGAGGCCCGCTTTTCGACATGAAAGGAGAGGTGATCGGCATCAATTCCCAGATCTACAGCCGGACGGGGGGGTACATGGGATTGTCTTTTGCCATTCCCATCGATGTGGCACTTCAGGTGGCCGATGAGTTGCGTCTTCATGGCAAGGTGAGCCGGGGTTGGTTGGGTGTGGTCATTCAGGAAGTGAGCAAGGAACTGGCGGATTCCTTTGGTTTGCCCAAGGCAGAAGGCGCGTTGGTGGTGTCCGTACAGAAGGGATCTCCCGCAGAACGGGCCGGTATTCAACCCGGCGATATCATTCTCCGCTTCGATGGAAAGACAGTGAATAATCAAACCGATTTGCCGCGCATCGTCAGTTCGGTAAAATCCGGATCCGGGGTTTCTGCCGTGATCTGGCGTAAGGGTGCCGAGCGTTCACTGCAAGTGTTGGTGGGGAATATGCCAGCCGAAAAAATCGCGCGGGGCGAGGGCAGAGGAACGACCCACGGGGGGAAACCCACCGGACCAGCGGTCCGATTGGGACTGGCAGTGACGGATCCGGGGGAGGGACAGGAGGGAGTTGTTATTGAAGGAGTGCGGGGTGAGGCAGCTCAGGTCGGTTTGGAGCCTGGCGACCAGATTCTCTCGCTGAACAACAATGAGTGCCATTCGGTCCGAGAATTCAACCAGTTGGTGGAAAAAATCAAGGGGCCGGTGCGTGTGGCATTGCTCGTCAAACGGGGAGATAGCCCCCCGGAATTTGTCACCCTTCCCCTGCAATGAGTTCTAACAGTATGAGTATTCTGGATTTCAGGCTAGAATAGCGGGTCTGCGGGCGCTGCTCCAGCGCTCCTTCCCCGGAAGGGCATCGCTCTGGATGCCCTTTTTTTGTCTACACAGGAAGCAGGATGTCATTGATTCGCAATTTTTCTATCATTGCTCACATCGATCACGGCAAGTCCACTCTGGCCGACCGATTGATCCAATTGTGCGGCGGTTTGTCGGCTCGCGAAATGGAGGCTCAGGTCCTCGACAGCATGGATCTGGAACGAGAGCGAGGCATCACGATCAAGGCCCAGACTGCTGCCCTCGCATACAAGGCCAGAGATGGGCAGACCTACCGCATCAATCTGATCGATACCCCCGGGCACGTGGATTTTTCCTATGAAGTCTCCCGTTCCCTGGCAGCCTGTGAAGGGGCCATCCTGGTGGTGGATGCCTCTCAGGGGGTGGAAGCTCAGACCGTGGCCAATTGTTACACCGCCATCGAGCAGGGGGTGGAAGTTTTTCCGGTGCTCAACAAAATCGACTTGCCTTCTGCCGAACCCGAGCGGGTGATGGCGGAAATCGAGGATATCATCGGCATTTCAGCGACCAATGCCCTGCAGATCAGCGCCAAGACCGGATTTGGCGTGGAGGAAGTTCTGGAAGCCGTCATTGCCCGTATTCCTGCACCGAAGGGTTCCGTGGATGCTCCGCTCAAAGCCCTCATCATCGATTCCTGGTTTGATAACTATGTCGGGGTAGTGATGCTGGTGCGAGTGATGGAAGGGCAATTGCGTCCCCGTGACAAGATACTATTGATGTCCACACACTCCACTCATTTGTGCGAGCAAGTCGGGGTATTCACACCCAAGTCATTGCCTCGAGAATCCCTGGGTGCCGGGGAGGTGGGGTTTGTCATTGCAGGCATTCGGGAATTGCAAGCCGCCCGAGTCGGGGATACCTTGACGCTGGCACTGCGTCCGGCTGAAACCGCCTTGCCTGGTTTTAAAGAAATAAAACCACAGGTATTTGCGGGCCTCTATCCCGTAGAGACCAACCAGTATGAAGCGCTCCGTGATGCACTGGAAAAACTTCGCTTGAATGATTCATCCCTTCACTTCGAACCGGAAACTTCACAAGCGCTGGGATTCGGATTTCGCTGCGGTTATCTGGGCCTGCTCCACATGGAAATAGTTCAGGAGCGATTGGAGCGTGAATATGACATGGATCTCATTACCACGGCACCCACCGTGGTTTATGAAGTAGTATTGCAGGATGGGAGCCTGATAGAAATCGAGAATCCGGCGCGTTTGCCTGATCCCTCCAAAATCGCCGAGATTCGGGAACCCATCATCACGGCTACCATGTTGTTACCCCAAGACTATGTGGGACCCGTGATCACCCTGTGTAATCTGAAACGCGGCGTTCAGTTGGACATGCAATACTCAGGTCGGCAGGTGGTGCTTACCTATGAGTTGCCGTTGAATGAAGTAGTCATGGACTTTTTTGACCGGCTTAAATCCGTTAGCCGTGGCTATGCTTCCTTGGACTATGAATTCAAGAGTTTCCGTGCGGCCGATTTGGTCAAATTGGATATTCTCATCAATGGGGAGCGGGTGGATGCCTTGTCTCTGGTGGTTCATCGGGCCAACAGCCAGTACCGTGGGCGGGAATTGGTGGCCAAGATGCGCGAGTTGATCCCTCGGCAGATGTTCGATGTGGCCGTACAGGCAGCCATCGGCGCCCACATCATCGCGCGCGAGAATGTCAAGGCCCTGCGCAAGAACGTATTGGCCAAATGCTATGGGGGTGACATTTCGCGTAAGCGAAAGTTACTGGAAAAACAAAAGGCCGGAAAAAAACGTATGAAACAGGTGGGCAATGTGGAAATTCCTCAGGAAGCCTTCCTGGCCATCCTGAAAGTGGAGAACAAGTGATGGATCTGTTTTATTGGGGGATCGCAGGCCTCATTCTGTCCGTGCCCGTGGTGGGTTGGGACTTATTCTCGCATCGGCGTCAGACCTCCTTGAGTCCGGCTCTGAGCAATCTGATTCAAGGTGCCTGGTTGCTCCTGTTCGTGTGCGGGTTTGGTCTCTTGCTCAAGATTACCGGGTTTTCGGAAATTCTTCTCTCCGCCAGTATTCTGACGGGACTGGTGGTGGGTTGGGACTGGTGGCGCTGGCGCCGGGGGGGGCGGGTGGAAGCTCATCAGGATGCGCCCTGGCTGGAAATTTCAAAAAGTTTCTTCCCGGTCATTCTGGCGGTATTCGTGGTCCGATCTTTTCTATTCGAACCTTTCAAGATTCCCTCGGGATCCATGATTCCTACCCTGCGCATTGGCGACTTTATCCTTGTCAACAAGTTTGATTATGGCCTGCGTCTGCCCATCACCAATCGGGTATTTATTCCCGTGCACCGGCCGCAACGGGGCGATGTCATGGTCTTCAAATATCCGAAGGATCCTTCCACCAACTATATCAAGCGGGTGGTGGGGTTACCGGGAGATGTGGTGACCTATATCAACAAGCACTTGATCATCAATGGTCAGGAAGTTCCCACTGTCCGCGATGGAAACTTCGGGGATGTGGATCAACCTTTGACCTATGCTACATTCAATCATTACACGGAGAAACTGGGGACTCATCTCCATGAAATGATTACCCTTGACGGACAAGTTCCCGTATTTCTTGCCGAGGTTCGTGATTTTCCCTTCCGTTCGGCTTGCGTATATGGAGATGAAGGATTTACCTGCAAGGTTCCCCAAGGGCAATATTTCATGATGGGGGATAACCGTGACCGCAGTTCGGACAGCCGCTACTGGGGCTTTGTTCCAGATGAAAATATTGTGGGCAAGGCGGTACTGGTGTGGATGAATTTTCAGGATCTCCACCGGATCGGGCGTTCCATTCCCTGATGCGGACCTGACGTGACTTCTCCCACAGGTTTGGAACAACGACTCGGTTATACTTTTCAGGATGCTGCCCTGCTCAGGCAAGCCTTGACCCACCGCAGTCACTCTAACCTTCACAACGAGCGGTTGGAGTTTCTGGGAGATGCCGTTCTCAATCTGGTGGCTGCTCAAGTTCTCTACGAACGGCATCCGCATTGGGATGAAGGTGAATTGAGCCGAGTTCGTTCGCTTCTGGTCAATCGGGAAGCTCTCTTTCGCATGGCTCAGTTTCTTGACTTGGCTCCTGTGATCCGATTGGGCAGTGGTGAACTGCAAGGTGGGGGAAGGCAGCGTTCCTCCATTCTTGCAGACACCATGGAAGCCGTTTTCGGAGCTCTTTACCAGGATGGCGGGTTGACTGTGGCGATTCCGCTCATCATCCGTCTTTTGGAACAGGCTGGACTGGATTCCGCTGCGCTTCAGCAAGGTGGCAATAAAGATGGAAAAACCCGTCTTCAGGAATGGCTGCAGGCGCGTCATCATCCTTTACCTGTCTACGAATTGCTGGCACGCGAAGGGGTGGATCATGCCCCACATTTCCGGGTTCGTTGTCAGATGCAGGGCAAGGAAGCCTTAGGGGAGGGGAGAAGTCGGCGCGATGCTGAACAGCAGGCTGCCCTCAATATCCTTCAACAACTGGAGACCTGATCATGCGTGTCGGTCGCATTGCCCTGGTAGGGCGTCCTAATGTGGGTAAATCCACGCTTCTCAATCAATTAGTGGGGCAGAAGCTGAGCATTACTTCGCGCCGGGCACAGACCACGCGTGTTCAGGTCCAAGGAATCCTGACCATGCCAGAAGTCCAGATGATCTTTGTGGATACCCCTGGTTTTCAGCAGCAGTATGGAGGAATGCTGTACCGTTCCATGAATCGAAGTGTGACTGATGCGCTGGGAACCGTGGATCAGGTGGTCATGGTGGTGGAAGCACTGCGCTGGACTCCTGCGGATCAAGCCATTCTGCTGCAGATTCCTGCAGGGATACGTCCCTTGCTGGTAATCAACAAGGTGGATCGGGTTGCTTCTTCAGAGCGGATGATTCCCTATTTGCAGGCAAGACAGGAAGAAACACGGTTTTCTGCCATTTTCCCGGTCAGTGCCTTGCAGCGTTCCTGCCTGGACCCTCTGGTCCGGTATCTCGGCCAACATCTGCCAGAAGGCCCTCTCCAATATGAACCGGATCAGGTTAGTGATAGAACGGAACGCTTTTTTGTAGGGGAATTCATTAGAGAACAACTTTTTCGCCAACTGGGAGACGAATTACCCTATGCCACGGCAGTGATGATCGATCGATATGTTCAGGAAGAGCGTTTGATTCGAATTGAAGCCACGCTGTTGGTGGATAATCCGGGCCAAAAAGCCATCCTCATCGGTCAGCAGGGCAGTCGTCTCAAGGCCATCGGCACTGCTGCCCGTCTGCAAATCGAAAAATTTCTGGAATCGAAGGTTTATCTCGGTTTGTGGGTCAAGGTCAAGAGCGGTTGGGCTGAAGATGGAACCTTGCTCAAACAACTGGGTCATGACTTCTGAAAAACGCGGGACGACCCACGAAGATCAGGGCTTCGTTCTCCATACCACTCCTTGGCGCGAAACCAGTCTGGTGGTGGAGGTTCTTACCCCGCACAACGGACGAATTTCTCTGGTAGCCAAGGGCGTCCGACGCCCCCGTGCTGCCCTGCGCGGGGTATTGCAACCCTTCCAACCCCTTCATCTGGTATGGTACGGCCAGGAAGGACTGCGCATTCTGAAAAGTGCTGAATGGCAAGGGGGACAACCTTTATTGCAGGGACGGGCATTATTTTGTGGATTTTATCTCAATGAATTGCTTTTTCGTATGGTGGTTCCGGAGGATAATCAGGAACTTCTGTTCGAGTCCTACGGACGGGCATTGTTCCGTTTGGCGCTGGAGCCGACACAGGAACCCATTTTGCGGACATTTGAGTATGAATTATTGCAAAGTCTGGGGGTTGCCCCCGTTCTGGATCGGGAATCTCTGACAAACCTGCCCGTGGTTGCTGAAGTTCTTTATGGTTTGGATCGGGATGGTGCAGTCGTCCGGCTCGGACCGGGCCAGGAGAATGCAGTACAATGCCACGGCAAGACCCTGCTGGACATGGCCAAAGGTAACTATGGGGACCCACGTTCCGCCCAGGAATGTAAGCGGGTCATGCGCTGGTTGCTCCAGGTTCATTTGGGAGGGCAAGAATTGCATACCCGTCGTATTCTTCAGGAGATTCCCACGTTATGATCCAACTGGGCGTAAATATCGATCATATTGCCACGCTTCGTCAGGCTCGTGGCACCCGTTATCCCAGTCCGGTACGAGCCGCATTGCTGGCCGAATATGCCGGTGCTGATGCCATTACTCTGCACCTGCGTGAGGATCGACGTCACATTCAGGACCGTGATCTGGAAATTCTGCGGGAGGTGTTGACCATTCGGATGAATCTGGAAATGGCAGTGACCGATGAAATGCTGGCCATCGCGACGCGCATCCGTCCCCATGACGCCTGTCTTGTACCGGAACGACGTCAGGAATTGACCACGGAAGGGGGATTGGACGTGGTTCAGCAGTTTGAACGGGTACGCCATGCCTGTACGGTTTTGGCGGCCGCAGGGGTGCGTGTTTCCCTGTTCATCAATGCGGATCGGGATCAACTGGAAGCGGCACGGGCTGCAGGCGCTCCGGTGGTGGAGTTGCACACCGGGCAGTATGCCGAAATGGATGGAGAAGAAGAGATACAAAAGGAGTTGGAACGGATTCGCAATGCTACCGAACTGGGCACCCGTCTGGGTCTGAGGGTCAATGCCGGGCATGGACTGAACTACCACAATACCCGACCGGTGGCAGCGTTACCCTTGATTCGTGAACTCAATATAGGTCATGCCATTGTGGCCCATGCACTTTTTGTAGGATGGGAAAGCGCAGTGCGTGAAATGAAAGCCCTCATTCTTGGGGCTACGGCATGATACTGGGCATGGGGGTAGATCTGGTTTCCCTGGAGCGGATCGACGGGGTATGGAAGCGTCATGGCGAACGCTTTCTGAAGTACCTTCTGACACCGGAGGAACAGACAGAGTTTTCTCGGCAAGCCGCCCCGGAACGCTTCCTTGCCAAACGTTTTGCCGCCAAAGAAGCCTTTTCCAAGGCGGTTGGAACGGGCATGCGCGCGCCGGTGCTGTGGCGGTCCATTGGAACAGCCCACAATGCGTTGGGCGCACCCCAACTGGTTTTTGAGGAACCGCTCGGAGTCTGGTTGCAGGCTAGAGGTATTACCCGAACCTGGCTTTCCATCACGGATGAAAAATCTCATGCATTTGCCTGCGTGGTGCTGGAGGGAACATGAATCTGGGACCTGTGATGCTGGATGTTGCCGGGCTAGAACTTCGGCCCGAAGAAAAGGATCTATTGCGTCATCCTGCAACTGGGGGAATCATCCTTTTTTCGCGTAATTATGAGAATTCGGCACAGGTTACCCATTTGATCCGTTCCCTGCGCGCCGTGCGTCCCGAATTGCTGGTGGCGGTGGACCATGAGGGAGGCAGGGTGCAACGGTTTCGCTCAGAGATGACGGCGATCCCGGCCATGGGAAGCGTGGGTGCTCTCCATGAGCAGGATCCCGCGCGGGCCGAAGGATGGGCCACCGATTGTGGAACGGTCCTGGCCTGGGAACTGACCCAATTGGGGGTCGACTTTTCCTTTACGCCGGTTCTTGATCTCGATTATGGACGCAGTGCAGTGATTGGAAATCGTTCATTGCACCGTGAGCCAACGCGCGTTTGCGCCTTGGCTCGAGCTTTGGTACGGGGATTGCGTGGGCAGGGTATGAGTGCCGTGGTCAAACATTTTCCTGGTCATGGTCACGTGACTGTGGACTCCCACCTCGGTTTGCCTGTGGATGAACGCACCTGGGACGAACTGGAATCCGCCGATCTCATTCCATTCCGGGCGCTACTGGACTGTGCGGGAGTGGGGGCACTCATGCCGGCGCATGTTCTGTATTCTGCCATTGCACCGGAACCCGCCGGCTTTTCCCCCTTCTGGTTGCAGACACTGTTACGCCAACGCTGGGGATTCGAAGGCATGATCCTTAGCGATGATCTCACCATGGGTGGTGCCGTTACCTGGGGAGGAGGGGCGGAGGAACGTACCCACCTGGCCTTGGATGCGGGTTGCGATGCCGTTCTGGTGTGCAATGATGTATCAGCTTCTGAACAAGTGCTTGAAAGTTTGGAAAGAATTTCTTTTTCGCCGCAACTTGCACAGCGCTGGATGAAAATGCGCGCTACCTCCGATGCGCCACTTTTCCAACGGGAGCGAGACTATCATGAGGCGCACCGGCGTCTTCAGGGCATGGAAGAATAACATGGGGTTGGGCCATCATTCCCATTCCCATGGGCCGGGATCAGGACACCGGAGTCACACGAAGAGAGGAACGCAGCAGGCGCACCAGCATCACGATCCTGCGGACCATGTTCATCATGGAGCTCGTCCAGCCACGACTAGAGCCATGTTGGTTGCACTGATTCTGACGGTTGCCTTTGCCTTGGTAGAGGCTTTCACAGGATGGTGGTCGGGTTCCCTGGCGTTGCTTTCCGATGCGGGCCACATGGTTTCCGATGCACTGTCACTAGGCTTGGGAACTCTGGCGGTCTGGATCGGTAAACGACCCCCCACCCAACGTCACAGTTATGGTTTGCAACGGGCAGAAATCATCGCTGCGGCTCTGAATGGGTTATTGCTGCTGGGCGTGATCGGCATCATTTCGGTAGAAGCTTTTGAACGCATCACCCATCCTTCCCCCGTTCATCCCTTTCCCGTGATGGGGGTGGCCGTGCTGGGGATGATTTTGAATACCCTCAATGGCTGGATGTTGTCACGCATGGAAAAAGGGCTCAATACTCGAGCATTGCTGATCCATGTGTTGGGGGATTTTCTGGGCTCTTTGGCAGCCCTGATTGCGGGGTTCATCATCTGGCAAACAGGGTGGATGCCCATCGATCCCATTCTATCCCTGGTGGTTGCCGGTCTGATGCTTAACTCCACATTTCAGATTCTGTCTGAATCAGTGCACGTACTCATGGAAGGGGTACCCAAAACTGTTTCGTTGCATGAGGTCGGTGAACAACTGGCGCACACACCCGGGGTCATTGCAGTCCATGATCTGCACATCTGGACATTGACTTCTGGGATGATGGCACTTTCGGCGCATCTGGAGGTGGAGGCGCTGACCAACTGGCCGGAATTATTGACTCTTTTACGAGCCCGCCTGATCCATCAGCACGGCATCGAGCAGATTACACTGCAACCGGAATTGCGCCGTCCTGCATGACCAAACCAGGCTCTCTGGCCGACTACCGAGCCACGCTCCCCAATCAACCCGGGGTCTATCGCTATTTCGACCACCAGGGAAAATTGCTTTATGTCGGTAAGGCGCGCCAATTAAAGCGGCGCGTGGATTCCTATTTTCAACGGGAATCGGAAAATCCGCGCATTCGTTTACTGGTTTCTCTGATTGCCACCATCGAAGTGACCCTCGTGACCTCTGAAACCGAGGCTCTCTTGCTGGAAAGCAATTTGATCAAGACTTATCGGCCCCGCTTCAACATCGTTTTTCGGGATGACAAAACCTACCCGTACCTTCAGTTGAGTTCTCATGAATTTCCCCGGCTTTCCTGGTATCGCGGAAAACTGCATCCTCCCCATCATTACTACGGTCCCTATCCCAATATCTGGGCGGCTCGCTCTGCACTTCAGTTTTTGCAGAAGCTATTTCTTTTAAGAACTTGTGATGAAAGCACTTTCAAGAATAGAACCCGCCCTTGTCTCGAGTATCAAATCAAGCGATGTTCTGCGCCTTGCGTCGGATTGATCGGAGCCGCCGAGTACGCTCTGGCCATTCAGCAAACCGAAGATTTTCTCAAGGGAAAGGAGCAGAGGATTTTGAATGACCTGCGAGACCGCATGAATCAAGAGGCCCAGGCATTGAATTTCGAGAATGCAGCACTTTTGCGTGATCGCATTTCCCTCATTCAACAGGTGCTCACCCAGCAAACCGTTTCCACAGGGGTGGCACGAGATGTGGATATATTAGCCCTGGTATGCCAAGAGCAGGAATTCGTTCTGAATTTGACCATGATTCGCCAAGGACGCCATATCGGCGACCGAAATCTGTTTCCCGATCATGCCGAGACCGCCACGGTTGCCCAGGTGATGGAAGCTTTTTTGACTCAACATTATGGAGAATATCCTCCCCCTGCCCAGATCATTTCAAATCATCCTGTGCCTTCTTCCGAATTGCTGCAGTGGATGAGCGAAAGAATTGGGCGGCGTATTTCGTGGGTCCAGGCTCCCCGTGGAATGCGTCGTGTCTGGTTGGAGGGAGCGCTGACCAATGCGCAACAGGCCTGGGCTCAGCACCAATCGCAGCGTCTGCACGAAGAACAACGCTTGCAGACACTACAGCAAGTGTTGGAACTGGACGCTCTACCCATGCGCATGGAATGTTTCGATATCAGTCATACGCAAGGCGAGGCAACGGTGGCTTCCTGTGTGGTTTTCCAGCAGGGCCGCCCCCACAAGCAATCCTATCGCCAATATCACATCGATGGCATCACTCCCGGAGATGATTATGGCGCCATGCGAGTCGCTCTGGAACGACGCTATCGAGATCGGGGGGAATCGCTTCCACTCCCTGATCTTCTTCTGATCGATGGTGGTAAAGGGCAACTCGCCGTGGCCACTGAGGTATTGCGGATCCTAGACCTGCAGATCCCCGTATTAAGCATTGCCAAGGGACCCGCCCGAAAGGTTGGCGCAGAGACTCTGTGGATACAAGGTCATGCTACCGAACGACATCTGGCTCCGGAAAATCTTGGTTTTCATTTGATTCAGGCGATTCGGGATGAAGCGCATCGTTTTGCCGTCTCTGGACATCGTCAGCGCCGTCAAAAACGCCAGGAACATTCATTGTTGCAGGATATTCCGGGCATAGGAGATAAACGCCGACATCTCTTATTGCAGCAATTTGGGGGGTTGAGGGGAGTGGAACGGGCCAGTGAAGCAGATATGGCGGCAGTTTCTGGCATTGGAGACGCTCTGGCCCGTAAAATATATGTGACTTTACATGGCGCACCGGACAGGAATGGGTAGAATGAGCACATCATGTTGATGACCATTCCCAATCTGCTCACGCTATTGCGCCTGCTACTGATCCCATTGTTCGTGGGCGTATCCTATTTTCCGGATCATTGGCTAGCGGTTCCTTACTCTGGACTGGCTGCGGCTGCTCTCTTCGTGCTCGCCGCTTTGACCGATGCTTTCGATGGTTACCTGGCGCGTCGCCTTAACCAGACCACTGCATTTGGAGCTTTTCTCGATCCTGTGGTAGATAAATTGATGGTCATGGCCGCCCTGATCGTTCTCGTAGACCTGCAACGCGCCCCCTCGGTTCTGGCTCTCATCATTATCGGTCGGGAAATCACCATTTCAGCCTTGCGCGAATGGATGGCTCATCTCGGCAAGAGTGCCAATGTCGCTGTTTCTACTTTGGGTAAAGTGAAAACTGCTGCACAGATGGTGGCAATCCCTTTTCTACTGTACGACCATCCCCTGTTCGGCTTCATTCCCTGTCACTGGATTGGTTCCTTCGCTCTTTGGGTGGCTTCCGCACTAACCTTGATCTCCATGGCCTACTATCTCCAAATGGCGATCAAGGCGGGAGCAGCCACCCGCACTTGAAGCATGCTTATTGTTCCTGAGTGGCGCAAAGAATGTCGCTGTGAGCCTCACTGCTGGCCGCCATCTTTTCCAGTCCGGTCATAACCCCCAGACTGGCGCTCTCCATCTTTTCCACATGATTGGCCACCAAGGCATGCTGACCTCCTTCATGAGCAGTCAGAGCACGAAGAGCATGCTCGTGTACCTGAACATGAGGTGCATCGATTTCACTGTAGCCTGGAAATTTTGAGAAATTTGCCCGTCCTTCCCCTTCGTAATACCATTTGCCCAGACGGCATTGGGTATGGTTGGAAAACTGGTGGGACTTTTCATGAGAAATCCCAAGCAAGACCCGATAAACGTGAAACTTGAAGACCAGGTGGTCGATCTTGGCCAGTTCACAAAAGGCGCGCAGGGCTGTTGCAGCAATGGCTTTCTCCATGCTGCTGGAGATATCCAGAACAGAACGCATGGTAGTGGCGGTTTCTTGACCTTCATGACTGTAGTCCACGGATTGTTGGGCTAACTGGGTCATTTGGGTGCGGCTGATGGAACTGTCGGAACGAATCTGTTCTACCAGACGAGAAATTTCTCCGGTGGCGTTAGCCGTCCGCTCTGCCAGTTTGCGCACCTCATCGGCAACCACTGCAAATCCACGTCCCTGTTCGCCAGCGCGGGCAGCCTCGATGGCCGCATTCAAGGCCAGCAGATTGGTTTGGTCAGCCACTTCCTTGATCAACTGAATGATCCGGATGATTTCCTGGGCTCGTCCATCGAGACGATCCACCTGTTCGGCTGTTTTCTGAGAAGCCGAGGACAGTGCGACCAAATTAGTGGAAATTCTTTCCACGGCGGTACGACTGGTGATCGAGACACCTTGGGCCTTGATCGCTTGTTCTTCCTCGCGCCGCATGGATTCGGACAATCCCGCAAAACTGGTTTGAACATCCGTGATGGAATGTCCGAAACTGTCCAGATGATGGAGCAAGGACTGTTTGAGCGCCAACTCCTGAACTTTTGATTGCAACTGACGTTCCTTGTCCTCCAGTAATCCTTGCAAACGTTCCACTTCGGACTGTTCTTGCTCCAACTGTTGCTCTAGCCCACGACGTTCCTTGTGCCACGCATCATCCTTCTTTTTATTAGAAAAAAACATGGATCCTCCAAATCATGATGTCATAAGAGGGCCACACGCCAAGCCCCATGGGTAATGTACCACTATTGGCCAGTGGTGAGATCACTAAATATGAAAGGGGATTTGACGCCAACTCAAGAGATGGTTAGAATGTTGATCTTTCGCGGGAGTAGCTCAGTTGGTAGAGCGCAACCTTGCCAAGGTTGAGGTCGCGAGTTCGAGACTCGTCTCCCGCTCCATTTTCATTCTTTCCCCAGGCGCGATAGCAAAGCGGTTATGCACTGGATTGCAAATCCATGTAGGTCGGTTCGACTCCGGCTCGCGCCTCCACCTCTTTCTTCGCCTTATTTTTCCTGCGTCTCGTTGATTTCCTTAAGGGTTTTTTCATAGAGAGAGCGATGAACATCGCCCAGTGACAGAGCCTTGGTGATCGCTTCACGGGCAGCCGGAAGGTTTCCCAGTGCGCGCCAGGTTTCCGCCAGATTATTAAAAGCATCGCCTTCCAAGGGGTGTGCCCGAGTGACTTCCTGGTAATCTACCAGCGCTTCCGGGTAACGATGGGCCTGAAAAGCCAGGGCACCCAATCCCATCCAGGCGCGGTAACTTTCCGGCCAGCGTGTCAGGGCGTTGTGATACCCCTGTGCAGCCAGATTGGGAGCAAAATTTTCCAGGGGCACAATCTGTGTCAGATAGGTATTTTCCGTGGCACTGGCAGGCACCGTGCCCGCAGCGGTAATAACCAGAGCCCAATTTCCTCCAGGGCGCCAGGATTTCTCAAATTCAGCAAAGGTCTCCGATAGACGTTCCTTTGTTCCGGAATGAAGCCATAGGGTTTGGGTGGGTAGGTCATATCCGATGACCACTGCATAGTGCCAACTCCCTTCCAGTAATCCGATCTTCTGCAAGATCAACACCGGATGGTCATGGGCGACTTCTATCAACAGCGCAGAAAGACTGGGTGTCAGAAGAAAAGGGATGAGGCCCTGCTGGCGAGTTGCCCCGATCAGGTCCAAGGGCAGAGAACCGTGCAAAGCGGGAGAGTACACATGGGGAACCAGTTCCTGGGGAGAAACCGGTTGTCCTGCCCAGGAGAGGCTACTGGCCAATGCGGCAGGTCCGCACCAATCCTTGTCATCCGGAAAAAAGGGTACCCGGGCGAGTATGACCGTGGAGGGGAGTGCCTCAGGCAATTCAGGAAGGGTCGGATGGGATGCGCATCCAGCCAACAGGAGGATCAGCGCTGCCCAAGCACCCGAAGGGAGACGCCAGCGCTGTAACGATTCAAACAATCAGAACGAGCAGGATTGCGACCAACAAGATGATGATGATGTCCGTGGTGGTCAAACTGGAGAAACTTCCTCCCGCCGGCATTTCCCGAATTTTATTGGCCAGATTCCGCGCTTCACTGTCGCTGAGCAGAGAGAGACGCTGAGCTGTAATGATAGAACCCAGACCTAATTCTTGAATCTTTTTCTGTACTTCAGCGCGGTCTACAAAGTGTTGTACGGCTTGACGGTCTTCATCGGGTGTCAGCGGGCGATTTGCATCGGGGGTTGCACTGGGCGAGGGAGCCGGGTTGAGTTGGGTGCTGGGAATGAGTTCGGCATGGGCCACCAGACTCCCCCCCAGCAAGGTAAGGGAACAGACATTAACGATCACGGTACGAATCCATGGTTTCATGACACTCTCCTTTCAAACTGGCTTGTCTATTTCAAGCAGACTTGTCCATTGTAGCCGACTCTCGGGATGACGACAACAAAGTGGCGGTCAATGGGCCAAGATCGCCCAGAGTTGCCTGAATACATTCGGAATTCTTGATAAAATAAACTCCCGAATAACTCCCCGTGGTAATCCAGTGATGAGGTTCCATGGGGATGCCTCGTTCGCGACATTGTTGAAGAAAGGGTTGGAGAAGGGTGCGCGGGTCCCCGGCAGGGTTGCCGGAAGGGAATTTGGCCTGTTCGTTGCCTCCTACCTGAAGAGAGACGGGCGGGGTCAGATAGGGGAAATCTGGGTCATAAGGTGCAGGCGAACCCAGCAAAAGCGCGCCATGGTTCTGCAGGTCTGACAGTTTCCAAAATTCAGGAATATGGGGCCAACCCAGAAAACGACTGGAAACCACTTCAATGGCACAAGCCATTTCAAGGATACCTTCATGCAAAAACGTTTCTTCAGACATAGGTTTTTTCTCTTCGAGAACTTTTGGCGAGAGACGGAAGGCCAGTTCCACCTCCAGGCCCCGGATAGCCCCAGGAGGAAAAGATAAAAGAGAATGTGAGGTTTTAAGCGCTGTGCAGGGCAGGGGTGAGCCCCACACTCCTCCATCGGGGTTGATCCCCACTTTCCAGGCCCCGATGGGTTCCTTCAGATGGTTCAGAATGGCCTCCTGCAATTGATAGGCAGTTGCGATGTTGGTGGGGCCATGTGCTGGAACGGGCAGACAGAGTTGATCGATCCAGGCACGGGCAATGTCCTGAGCGACTGTTTTCCATTCTTCCGGGAGTGAAGGGCGTGTCATGGAGTCCTCGGTGCAGTCAAAGAGAGCAGGGGGAGAGAATACGTCGTGATTTGTCCCAGAGGAAGAACCGTGAAGTTGGCACGGGGGATGCTTGCCTGTTTCAGGGCTTTATCGAGGTCCTGGGGAGGCTGATCTGGATTTTCATCGCTCAAAGGGAAGGTCCCCCAATGGATTCCGAACGCGCGCTGAGCATGAATGTCGGAGAAAACTTTGACGGCTTCGGCCGGATTCACATGAAATGGGCGCAGGTACCAATGCGGTTGATAAGCACCGATGGAAATGGCCGCCAAATCGAAATAACCGTACTTGACCCCGATATCATGGGTATCCTCGGAATGTCCCAGATCACCGGAAAACCAAAAACGGAAGTGGGGGAATAATACGGCCCAACTGCCCCATAAAGTCTCATCCTTGTCGAATAGACTGCGGGTAGCCCAATGTTGTACGGCATCGAAATGAAACTCGACGGGGCCCTGTCGTCCCGGTAGGGTGACGTGTTGGTCCCAGTTCAACTCCAGTACCTGTGAACCCGGGTCTGCCCCAGGGATTGGCACATTGTCGAGGAACCAGGATCGATTGCCCAAGGGCAGCAGGAACCGGGGAGGGCCGCCGCGCTGACGGGCCAAGGCACGCATACTGGGTAAATCCAGATGATCATAATGGTTATGGGAAACCATCACCACGTCGATATGGGGCAAATCAGCCAAGGAAACTCCAGGGGGCTGGTAACGTCTGGGACCTAAAGGAGGGAGAGGACTGGCGTAGTTGGAAAAGATGGGATCAAACAGGATATTTAGCCCATCCACCTGAAGTAGGAGGGTTGAATGGCCAATCCAGGTGACTTGCGGAGCCAGTCCGGGATGGGTCAGCGCCTGGAGATTGACTTGCACCGGTTGAGGAGGGTGATCGGAGGCATGATCCAGTTCGCGCCACCAGTGGGTGAGCAACCATTGAAAGAACCCACTGCGCAGAGCCGGCATGGGGTAACGGTTCTGATATTCCTGACCTATTCTGAGTGCGGGCCGGGAAGGAAAGTCATTGACGATGGCGATTTCATCCGGATATACGAAAAGTGGAATCAAAACCAAACCAAGTCCACACAGGCCCATCCGGATCAGGTGAGGGAGACTATGCATATTCAAAGTCCTTTGCGTTGAAATGGCGAGTACGCCACCAGTAACTCAGGGAAAATCCCGGCCAGAGCGCGGTATTGCGTCCCGCAGGGTCCAGATACCAACTTTGGCACCCCTGCATCCAGAGCGTCTTTTTCGAACGCTGGTTCATTTCTTTCGCAAAGGCCTCATAAACCTGCGCACGTACCCTGAACTCATTTTTTCTCTGTGTTGTGACATGAGCCAGGGCCGCCTGAATCCAGCGCGTTTGACACTCGATCATGAAAACGATGGAATTATGCCCCAATCCGGTGAAGGGACCCGTCAGCAGAAAAAAATTGGGGAACGAAGGCATCATCATCCCCAGATAGGCACTCCGTTGCTTTTTCCAGAACTCTTCCAGAGTGAGGCCGTTTTCTCCTTTAAAAAGACGGGCCATGGGGTTGTCCTGATAACGGAATCCCGTGGCCAGCACCAGCACGTCCAGGGCGTGGCGGGCACCGGTTTCAGTCACCAGATGGGCGGCCTCGATATGATGAATGGGATCGGTTTCGAGGGTGACATGGGGAAGTTCCAGAGTAGACCACCAGGTATCAGAGAGCAGGATGCGTTTGCACCCCAAGGGGGTTGTGGGCATGATTTTCTGGCGCAACTGGGGATTGGCGACTTTGTGAGCCAGATTTCGTCGTACCCCCCCCTCGATCCTGTGCATCAGACCTGGCCAGAGAAAAGCCAATCCTTTGAGTTCGCGGGTGAGGTAGAGCCAGGCGCGGTACGTCTGGCGTAGAAAAGGTAACCTTTGGAGAAGCCTGCGGGTTCCCGTGGCATAGGAATGATCCTTGCGATCCACGACCCAGGGTGCCGTGCGCTGAAAAATGATCAACTGCGCGACCTCCTGCGCCAATGCCGGCCCCACCTGGATGGCAGATGCGCCGGTGCCGATCAGACCGACCCGCTGTCCTTTCAGAGTTTGATCCTTGGGCCAGCGGGCGGTATGCAGAAGCGGCCCGGTAAAATTTTTCAAACCCGGCAAATCAGGCCAGGCCGGTTCGCTCAAAGGCCCGACTCCTGCCACCAGGAAGCGGCAAGTCAATCGACTGCCATCGTTGAGTTCGACTTGCCAAAGTTGCTTCTGTGCCTGCCATGCGGCAGATTTAACCTGTGCCTGATAGCGTATTCGGGAGCCCAATGAGTGCGCCAGATGGGCCAGATACGCTTCAATCTCCGGTGCTTCTGCATATTTGCGTTGCCAGTCCCAAGGCGGGGCACAGGAGAGAGAGTACAGATGAGAGGGGACATCGCAGGCGCACCCAGGGTAACGGTTGTCCCGCCAGGTTCCGCCAGGGGATTGGGCCTGCTCCAACACGATGAAGTCTTCCTGCCCGGCCTTCATGCGGTGGAGGGCGATGGACAGACCGGCAAAGCCCGTACCTATGATGATGAGGGGCCAGTGATGAGGAGGAGGCGAAACAGTCATGAGTGATTCGGATTGGCACACCATGGAAATTCATGCGATGATTACGGGGTTATACTACCTTCATTTGCCTGCTTGGGTGTAATTGACCGTAATGATTCAGGATCTGGCACCATCGAACAATAGTCAGTACGGGGACGGAAGCATACGCGTACTCAAGGGGTTGGAGCCCGTCAAGGAACGTCCTGGGATGTACACCCGGACTCAAGACCCCACTCATATTATTCAGGAGGTCATCGACAATGCGGCGGATGAGGCCTTGGGAGGATATGCCCGTAAAATCGAAGTGACTCTCCATGAGGACGATTCCGTCAGTGTCGAAGATGACGGTCGCGGTATTCCCTGCGGAATCCACCCTGAGGAGGGGGAACCCACGGTGCAGTTGGTGTTTACACGATTGCATGCAGGAGGAAAATTCGACAAGAAATCGGGACAGGGCGCTTACGCCTTTTCTGGAGGATTGCATGGTGTCGGCGTATCTGTCACCAATGCCCTGTCACGGCGTCTTGAGGTTACCGTCAAGCGGGAAGGCAAGATTCATTTCATGGCCTTTGGTGATGGGTTCGTCACCGACCCCTTGACGGTCCAGGGAACCTGCGGGATGCGCAATACCGGAACCCGCGTACGGGTTTGGCCGGAGCCCCGTTACTTTGACGAACCCCTGATCAACTTGACCGAACTGGAGCGAGGACTACGCTCCAAGGCTGTGTTGTTGCCCGGAGTCAGCGTACGGCTCAAGAGGGAAGGGAATGGTCGTCTCCTCGAACAAACCTGGCATTATCCAGGAGGTTTGGAACAGTACTTGTCTGAAAGAATGGGTGAAGACCCCTTGCTGATTCCGGTTTTTACGAGCGAGCGATTCTTCGGGGTCGAGGAAGGGGATAGTTTTGCGCCGGGAGAAGGTGCGTCCTGGGCTTTCTCCTGGCATGAAACCCGGTCCTTGCAAGGAGAGTCCTTTGTCAATCTGATTCCCACTTCGCTGGGCGGGACCCATGAGGCGGGCCTGCGCACGGGTCTTTTCGAAGCACTCAAATCTTTCATCGAACATCATGGTTTGTTACCACGAGGCGTGCGTTTGCAATTGGAAGACGTCAGTGCCCGGCTTCAGTTCATCCTGTCGATCAAAATGCTGGATCCCCAGTTTCAAGGGCAAACCAAGGATAAACTGACCAGTCGGGAAGCTTTGAAGTTGGTGTCCACCCTGGTGCGCGATCCCTTTGAACATTGGCTCAATCAGCATGTAGAGCATGGCAAGGCCCTGGCTGATCTGGTTATTCGTCAGGCCATGGCGCGCATGAAGTCTGGTCAGAAAATAGAGAAACGCAAGAGCAGTGGGGTGGCTGTTTTACCGGGAAAATTGACGGATTGCGAGTCTGAACGGATCGACGAACGGGAGTTGTTTCTGGTGGAAGGGGACTCCGCTGGGGGGTCAGCCAAGATGGCGCGCAATAAACTGACCCAGGCCATCCTGCCACTGCGGGGCAAAGTCCTGAACAGTTTCGAAGTGGAACAGGGACGTCTGTTTGCCAATACGGAAATCCATGACATTGCGGTGGCTTTGGGCATCGATCCCCATGCCCGCGGGGATCCGGTGGATCTGTCTCAACGTCGTTATGACCGGATCATCATCATGGCCGATGCGGATGTGGACGGTAGCCATATCAAGGTACTCCTGTTGACCTTGTTTTTTACTCATTTTCCTGCTCTGGTTTCCGGTGGTCATATCTGCGTCGCTAATCCTCCCCTGTATCGACTGGATGTCTCGGCACAGGGCAAGCGTCCGGCACGCAAACTCTACGCCCTCGACGAGGCGGAACTGGTGGGGTTGGAAGAACGTCTCAAAACCGAGGGCGTACGTTCAGGAGGCTGGACCGTGGGACGATTCAAAGGGTTGGGGGAAATGAACCCCGAACAGTTGTGGGAAACCACCATGAATCCGGAAACCCGTCGAATTCTCACGCTTTCCTTGAAGGACGGGGAGTGGGAAGACACACACCTGTTATTCAATCGTTTGATGGGCAAGGGAGAAGCCGCAGCACGACGGGAATGGATGGAGCGCCAGGAAGTGACACTGGCATTGGATATCTGATGGCGATGCTCCCTTCCTCAGATCAACTTCCCCTGATCGGTGATCTCTTTGCCGGATTGGAGGAACCGGTGGCAGATACCCCTCCCACCGCCTCTGGCGAGGAAAAAGCGACTCCTTCCCTGGCGGACTTCGTCGAACGCAGTTACCTTGAATATGCCATGAGTGTGGTCATGGGACGGGCTTTGCCGGATGTCACCGATGGCCAGAAGCCAGTACAGCGCCGGATTCTCTTTGCCATGCACGAACTGGGGCTGTATCGTCCGGCACGGCACGTCAAGTCCGCTCGTGTGGTGGGGGATGTCATTGGGAAATATCATCCCCATGGCGACAGTGCGGCTTATGAAGCACTGGTTCGTCAGGCGCAGGATTTTACATTACGATACCCCCTCATCGACGGACAAGGCAACTTCGGTAGCCGTGATGGTGACGGGGCGGCGGCCATGCGCTATACCGAATGTCGTCTAACCCCGCTGGCAGAATTACTGCTGGGAGAAATTACTGAAGATACGGTGGATTTCGTTCCCAACTATGACGGATCTTTTCAGGAACCCACCCTGTTGCCCGCACGCCTTCCCATGGTGTTGTTGAACGGGGCTTCAGGGATCGGAGTGGGAATGGCGACGGAAATCCCTTCCCATAACCTGACTGAAGTGGCTCAAGCCCTATTGGTGCTCCTGGAAAATCCGCAGTTGACGCTCGATGAATTGATGTCATTGATTCCAGGGCCGGATCTACCGGGCGGGGGCCAGATCATTTCATCTTCCCAGGATATTCTCGAGGCCTACCGGACAGGACGAGGAACCTTGCGCATGCGGGCACGCTGGAACATCGAACCGCTGGCACGGGGACAATGGCGCGTGGTGGTGACAGAACTTCCGCATGGGGTATCGACCCGATCCGTGCTGGAAGATGTGGAAAAATTGACCAACCCCCGGGTGCGTGAGGGTAAGAAAGCGCTTTCTCCCGAGCAGGCCCAACTCAAAGCCCTGTGGCTCAGTACGCTGGACCTAGTGCGTGATGAGTCAGACAAAAATGCTTCGGTTCGTCTGGTTTTCGAGCCCAAATCGAGCCGACAGGACCCGCAAGCATTCGTCAATCTTCTGTTGGCGCATACTCCACTGGAAACCAACCTGTCCCTCAATCTGGTGATGCTGGGACGGGATGGGCACCCCCGTCCCAAAGATCTCAAAACTATTCTTCAGGAATGGTTGGAGTACCGTTTCCATACGGTGGTTCGGCGTACCCGTTTCCGTCTGGAACGGGTGGAACGACGCCTTCACATCCTGGAAGGTCGTCAGCGCATTCTGCTGGATATCGATGCGGTCATTCGGTTAATCCGCGAATCCGACGATCCCAAGCAGGATTTGATGATGGCCTATCCATTGAGTGCGCTACAAGCCGAAGATATCCTGGAGATCCGTCTGCGTCAGTTGGCTCGTCTGGAAGGCGTGCGCATCGATCAGGAAATCGCCCAACTGCGTGGCGAGCAGGAAGGGTTGCAACATATTCTGTCGGGGAGAGAAGCGCAGGCTCGTCTGATTGCACAGGAAATTCGTTCTGACCTGACGACCTATGGAGATGCACGAAGAACGCGCATCGAAGCTCAGGCAGCAGTGTCCCTGGATACCCCAGTGCTGGATGAACCGATGACGGTCACCCTGTCCCGTCAAGGCTGGATTCGTGCCCGCCAAGGGCATCACCTGGACAGTGCTCAGTTTTCGTACAAGGCCGGGGATGAAGCCTGGATCGTTCAGGAAACCCGTTCCATCCATCCGCTCTTTATTCTGGATACCCAGGGCCGGGTCTATACCCTCAAGGGTGCGGATATTCCCGGAGGTCGGGGTGAGGGAGTTCCGCTCACCAGTTTGATCGATCTTCCACCGGGCGCGCGAGTCGCCCAGGCCTTCGTGGCTTTGCCGGGAGAACAATATTTGGTGGCTGGGTCTGGAGGGAACGGCTTCATGGTGGCGCAAGAAGATCTGGTATCCCGTGTCCGGGGAGGAAAATCTTTTTTGACCTTGGAAGACGGGGAAACTCCGCTCCTCCCTCTGCGTCGAAGGGCAGGGGAAACCCATGTCGCCGCCCTGTCCGAAGGGGGGCGCCTCCTGTTGTTTCCGCTGGACGATTTAAAAACACTAGCCCGGGGACGAGGAGTGATTTTGATGGCCTTGGAACGGGACGAAGCATTGCGCGCCGTTACCTTGGTCGATCCCGCACAGGGACTGGTTATTCAAGGGACAGGACGGGGCGGAAAAATCGCCCAACTGGTAATGACCGCCTCCCAACTACAGCGGCATATTCTCATGCGCGCGCGCAAGGGAATGTCGTTGGAATCAAAAATCAGCCCGTTGGGTTTTGGAGTTCCCCTGGAACGGTCTGTTTGAACCTGGCCCAGAAAAAGAACGATTCAGGTTATAATCAGAAACGGGTTGTCCGTTTTGCGGTCAATTTTCTGAATGACTTTGTGAATAATTATTAAGGATCCTATGGAAAACGATCAATTGCCCGGGACCCGCTTTGTGGTAGAAAACAGTCCCCGCATTCCGGAAAAATTGAATCGTCTGGAAGAGTTGGCCTATAACCTCTGGTACAGTTGGGACCGATCCTGTCGCACGCTGTTTGCCCGGATGCACCCTCGTCTTTGGGAATTGGTAGGGTCCAACCCCATCCGTTTCCTGCGCCGAGTGGATGAGTACCGGTTGAACGAAGCTGCCGAAGATCAGGCTTTTCTGAGTTCTTACTATCGTGTGCTTTCTGCCTACGATACCTACCACAATGAATTGCTGCGCAAACCACACAAGTTGCCGCCCGGGAATCTGGTGGCCTACTTCTGTGCCGAATTCGGATTTCATGAAAGTTTCCCCATTTATTCTGGAGGATTGGGGATTTTGGCGGGGGATCATTGCAAGGCTGCCAGCGATATGGGATTGCCCTTCGTTGGCGTGGGGTTGTTGTATCGCCAAGGATATTTCACCCAGAACATTGATCGTAGTGGGCGTCAACTGGCCTTGAATTTTGACTCCGATATCGACGAATTACCGGTTCATGCGGTCCTCGATGAAGAAGGCAAGGAAGTGCGAGTCAGCGTCACCATTGGTGTTCGGCCGGTTCAGGTCAAAGTGTGGTGGGCACGGGTAGGTAACATCAAGATTTACCTGATGGATACGGACCTTGAGGAAAACCACCACGATGACCGTGAAATTACCCACCGACTCTATGGAGGCGATCGCAGGGTCAGGATCGAACAGGAAATCATTCTGGGGGTGGGAGGCGCGCGCGCACTGGAGAAAATGGGCATTCAGCCCACGGTCTGGCACATCAACGAAGGGCATGCCGCTTTCATGCTTCTGGAACGGATCCGTACGTTGATCAAACGGACCGGTTATGATTTTTCCACGGCGATCGAGGCCGTTGCCAGCAATACCGTATTTACCACTCATACCCCTGTGCCTGCCGGACATGACCATTTCCCGCGCGATATGGTATCCCATTACTTTGGACATATGTGTCCTGATCTGAATATCCCTCTGAATCAATTGCTGGATCTGGGCAATGATCCCGGAGTGGGGCACAGCGATTTCAACATGACCGCACTGGCAGTGCGCGGATCTCGTTTTCAAAATGGCGTTTCCCGAATTCATCGTGAAGTATCGGCGCGAATCTGTTCAGGGTTCTGGCCAGCGATTCCTCATCATGAAAACCCCATGGGATATGTGACCAATGCCATTCATGTTCCCACCTTCCTGGCCCGTGAATGGGGCGAACTCTTTGATCGTTTCATCGGTGCGGAGTGGCGCTCTCGCCTGTCGGACCGTTCTTTCTGGAAAGGGGTTCAGGAAATTCCCGATCATCTGTACTGGAGCGTCCGTCAATCGCTCAAGTCACAGATGCTCCATGCCGTGCGCGAACGGATTGCCTCCCAATATGAACGTAATCTGGGCGATGATGCGCACATGGAACGGCTTCTCAAATATGCCAATGTCCATGAACCCAATGTTCTGACCATCGGTTTTGCCCGTCGTTTCGCCACATACAAGCGTGCAGATTTGCTCTTTTCTGATTTGGACTGGCTGCGTCAGATTCTCCTGGATCCTGAACGTCCTGTGGTCTTTGTTTTTGCAGGTAAGGCGCACCCAGCAGATGAACCTGGTCAGGAGATGATTCGGCGCATTCATGAAGTGGCCGGCATGCCCGAGTTTCAAGATAAAATCCTGCTCCTGGAAAACTATGATATGGGTCTGGCGCGCCGTTTGGTGGCTGGCGTGGATGTCTGGCTCAATACCCCTATTTATCCTTTGGAAGCAAGCGGGACTTCAGGCATGAAAGCGGGGGTCAACGGTACCATCAATCTGAGTGTCCTGGATGGCTGGTGGGGAGAGGGCTACGATGGTCACAATGGGTGGGCAATCCGCCCCGCCCCTGATTATCTGGACGAGACGCAACGCAACCGGGAAGATGCGCGTACGCTCTATGAAATCATTCAGGATCAAGTGGTTCCTCTTTACTACGAACGTGGAAAATTTGGATATTCTCAAGGTTGGGTGGCAAAATCCAAGGCCTCCATGGTCAGCATTCTGACTCATTTCAATACGGGTCGGATGCTGGATGAGTATCTGGATCATTTCTATGTACCGGCTTCCGGACAGGGAAAGCGTTTTATGGAAAATGATTCGGCATTGGCCCGCGATGTTGCCCACTGGAAAGAGAAAGTTCGTCATCACTGGGCCGGGGTGCGCATTCGACGGGTGGACTCACCCGTCAAACGGATCAAATTTGGCAGTTCCATGAATATTGAGGTGACCGTAGATCTACGGGGACTGGAGCCTAAGGATGTCTGTGTGGAGTTGTTACTCAACCGTTCCATCAGTCGCAGCGGTGTTCCCGTGCTACCTCCCTTCCAATTCCAAAGCCGAGGGACCTTGGGGGAAGGAACAGAGCATCTCTTTGCGCTGGAATTGCAACCCGGATTATGTGGACAACTGGATTATCGTATCCGCGTTTATCCTTACCACGAAAGCCTGACTCATTCCTTTGAATTGGGCCTGATGACCTGGTTGTGATCCTTCTCCCTGAGGGGGGCACGACGCGGATCAAAGGGTTTGGTAAAGCGTTTGGTACTCCAGCGCCGCTTTGTTCCAGCGGAAATCCCGTGCCATGGCCTGGCGCATCAATTGTTGCCATATTTCCTTCTGGTGGAAGCAGGTCAGGGCTTGTGCGAGGGTTTCATGAAAATCCCGGGGAAGGGCGTTTTCAAAGAGGAAGCCCGTTCCTTCCACGGGTTGGCTCTGTGCCTGATAAGGTACGATGGTATCCGTCAATCCCCCGGTGGCATGAGCCAAGGGCAGAGTCCCATAAGTCATGGCATACATCTGTGCCAATCCGCAGGGTTCAAAACGAGAGGGCATCAAAAACAGATCCGACCCGGCAATGATTTCATGGGAGCGGACTTCATTGAATCCCAGGATAACCCGTACTTGCTCGGGAGAGCGACTGCTCCAGTGGGCCAATTCTCTTTCTATTTCGGCATCACCACTGCCCAATACGACGACTTGAATTTCGTCCGTGAGCCAGTCTTCCAGAGTATCGAGTACCAGATCAATCCCCTTTTGCCAGGTCAGACGACTCACCATGCCGATCAACAGGACATCGGGTCGGACGGGCAACCCCATTTTCATCTGTAGATGTTTCTTGAGACGGGTTTTTCCCTGAAGTTTTCGAGCCGTATAATGAACTGGAAGGAAAGTATCGATCTCCGGGTTCCATAATTCGTCGATGCCATTCAGGATACCGATCAAATCGGAAGCGCGCCGACGCAGTAATCCTTCCATTCCACAGCCCAACTGGGGGGTCTGGATTTCCTGCGCGTAACGCGGACTGACGGTGGTGATCTGATTCGCGTGTACGATACCAGCCTTCAGAAAGGACAACTGGCCATGAAATTCGAGGCTTTCCATGTGGAATTCCGAACTGGGCAAATGCAGGGGCAAACACCAGTGGGCAGGAAAATTTCCCTGAAAAGCAAGATTGTGAATGGTGAGTACCGAGGGTATCGGACAATCCCAAAACTTCATCAGGGCCGGGGTCAAGGCAGTTTGCCAGTCATTGCAATGAACCAGCGCAGGGGCCCAGTTCAAGCGCAGTCCTGCCTGTTGAGCCAGCCAGGCTCCGGCGACGCAGAAGGTGCCAAAACGAGCCGGATTATCCGGCCAATCCTTTCCTTTCCTGTCTTGATAGGGGCCACCGGAGCGGTCAAAAAGTTCTGGACAATCCAGAATCCAGAGTGTCAATGACGTATCGGGTAAGGTGCCCTCCAATAAACGCGCAGGGGCGGGAAGTAAGCCATACGGAAAGTCTTCCAGGATGCAGTGCGAATCCGGCAACTGTGCCAGCACACCGGGGTAATTGGGCAACAAGATACGCAGCTCATGGCCCAAGGCATGCAAGGCCAGAGGAAGTGAGCGGGATACGTCTGCCAGTCCCCCAGTCTTGATCAGAGGATCTATTTCAGAAGTCAAAAAAAGAATATTCATGGTCAACCTCTGGATAGGCCAAAAAGAGTGTCCCGAATATGGTGAATCAAACCACCGGTGGAACCGTCATGCACGGAGGTCATCCCTTGTTCCGACAGTTCGGGTTCAATGGAGCGCGCTAACTGTTTGCCCAATTCCACTCCCCATTGATCGAAGGCATTGATATTCCATAGAGTTCCCTGTACGAAGGTGCGGTGTTCGTACAAAGCCAATAGGCCTCCCAGCGTGTGGGCAGTGAGTTCCTCGAAAAGAAGCGTATTGCTGGGGCGGTTGCCGGGGAAGACCTTATGGGGGAGCAAGTTTTCGAGAGCTTCTCCGGACATTCCTTGGGCAAGCAATTCTTGACGTGCTTCCTCTTTGGTTTTGCCGCGCATGAGGGCTTCGCTTTGTGCCAACACGTTGGCTGTCAATACCCGGTGGTGCGTCCCCAGTGGGACACGGCTACGCATCGGAAGAAGAAAGTCCGCAGGAATCAGATGAGTTCCTTGGTGCAATAATTGATAGTAGGCGTGCTGCCCGTTGGTTCCCGCCCCCCCCCAAACCACGGCTCCGGTGGCGTAATCCACCGTTTCGCCGTCCAGGGTTACGGATTTTCCTGTGCTTTCCATGCTGACTTGTTGGATGTGCGCGACAAAACGTTCCAACCCCTGATCGTAGGGAAGAATGGCATGGGTTTGAGCATCAAAGAAATTGATATACCAAAGACCGATCAAGCCCATCAGAACGGGTAAGTTCCGGGACAGCGGAGCGGTTCTAAAATGCTCATCCATCTCATGAGCTCCTGCCAGTAACTCATTGAATTTATCCATTCCTATACCCAATGCAATGGAAAGTCCGATGGCCGACCACAGCGAATAACGTCCGCCGACCCAGTCCCAGAATCCAAACATGTGCTGAGGGTCAATGCCGAAACGGCTTACCTCGACTTCATTCGTCGAGATAGCCACAAAATGTTGCGCTATATACTGTTCCTGTTGCGCGGCGTCCAGAAACCAACTCCGTGCCGAATGGGCATTGAGCAAGGTTTCCTGAGTGGTAAAGGTTTTGGAAGCCACCACGAAGAGAGTTTGGGCGGGGTTTAGGGACTTCAGGGTATAAGTTAAATGTGCCCCGTCCACATTGGAGACATAATGAACCCGCGGGCCTGTGCAATCGGCTGGAAGAGCGGTCATCACCGATGCAGGCCCCAGATCGGAGCCCCCAATTCCGATATTGACCACATCGGTGATGACACGTCCGTCATAACCGCGCCATTCCCCCGAACGAATTTGATGGACGAAAGTCTCCATGCGTTTCAAAACCTGTTGTACCTCGGCGCGGATGTCTTGTCCTTGTACCTTCAAGGGCGGGGCATCTCGCCCTGCACGCAGGGCCACATGAAGCACGGCTCGATGTTCTGTTCGGTTGATGAGATCGCCTGCAAACATTTTCTGGATGGTCTGCGGAAGATTAGCCTGTTGAGCCAGATTCAGGAGCAGATCCAGAGTTTCGGTGGTCATGAGATTCTTTGAGTAATCCAGAAAAAAGGGGCCGGCACTGGCATTGAACCGATCAAAGCGAGCCGGGTCCTCGGAAAATAACTGGCGCAGGGTGAGAGACGCAAGGGTTTCTCGGTGCTTTTTCAAAGTTTGCCAAAGGGAACTATTCGTCAATGCGGACATTTTTTTCCTCGAAGAATGTTGGGATAGACTCAATGGGCCTGTGGTTCAAGAATCAAGCCCCCTAGGGGGGGGAGCATAAGAGACAAGGATTGGGTGAACCCGTTCCAGGGAATGGGTGCTGTCCACAGCCGTCCCTGATTGCCCAGATTCCCACCGCCATAATGAAGGGAATCACTGTTCACGCATTCGCGCCAGGACCCTGCGCAAGGAGTTCCCACGCGATATTCGGGACGGGGAATGGGTGTGAAGTTTAAAATAATCAGCAACATGCGACCATCCCGCGCTTTGCGTAAAAAACTGAGAATCGACTGCGCATGATCATTGCAGTCCACCCACTCAAAACCGGCGGGATCGAAATCCAGTTCAAACAATGCCGGATGTTGGCGATAATAGTGGTTGAGATCACGACTTAAATGTTGAATTCCTTGATGCTGGGGGCGTTCCAACAGTTTCCAGTCCAGTTCGCTTTTAACCTGCCATTCCCCACCTTGGGCAAACTCATTGCCCATGAAGTTGAGTTTTTTGCCGGGTGAAGTCATTTGATACAGGAACAGCAAGCGTAGATTGGCGAAACGTTGCCAGGAGTCCCCGGGCATCTTGTCCAGCAAGGATTTTTTGCCATGTACGACCTCGTCATGGGAAAAAGGCAAGACGAAATTCTCGGAATAGGCATAGAGTTGTGCAAAGGTCAACGCATTTTGGTGGTGACGGCGGTAAACCGGATCTTTGGAAAAATAACTCAGGGTATCGTTCATCCAACCCATATTCCATTTCATGGAAAATCCCAGTCCTCCAACGTAAACCGGGCGAGAAACCATGGGCCAGGAGGTGGATTCCTCGGCCAGGGTGAGGGCCCCAGGGAACTGACCGTGGACCATTTCATTCATCTCCCGCAGGAAGGCCAAGGCTTCCAGATTTTCTCGCCCCCCATAACAGTTGGGAATCCAGGCATTGGCAGCGCGGGAATAATCCAGATAGAGCATGGAGGCAACTGCATCGACCCGTAAACCATCAAAATGGAATTCTGATAACCAGAAATGGGCGTTGGCCAACAAAAATCCACGCACTTCATTGCGTCCGTAATTGAAGATGTAAGTTCCCCATTCCTGATGTTCGCCTAATCGGGGATCCTCGTGTTCATAAAGCGCGCTGCCATCGAAGCGAGCCAGGGCAAAGTCGTCCTTGGGAAAATGGCCAGGTACCCAATCCAGCAATACACCAATTCCGGCTTGATGACATCGATCAATAAAGTGACGCAGATCATCTGGCGTACCAAACCGGCGAGTAACACCGAAATATCCGGTGGTTTGATAACCCCATGATTCATCCAGAGGATGTTCGCTGATGGGGAGCAGTTCAATGTGTGTATAACCCAACTCGAGGACGTAGGGGATCAACTGGTCGGCAATTTGTGCAAAGGTATGAAAATCCCGATCCCAAGGTTTTCGCCAGGAACCCAGGTGGATTTCATAGATATTCATGGGCGAGTGCAACCAGTCTTTTTTGGACCGCTCCGACATCCATGCGCTATCGTTCCAGAGATGAGCAGAAGGTCCCGTTACCACAGCCGCCGTTCCCGGACGATGTTCGAACTGAAGCCCACAGGGATCAGTTTTGAGTTGTACAGACCCATGTTGACGGCTGCGGATCTCGAATTTGTAGAGCGTTCCTGGGGTAAGGTCAGGCACGAATAATTCCCACACCCCGTGGGGAGCCCGAACGCGCATGGGGTGATGACGGCCATCCCAGCGATTGAAGGAGCCAACCACACTCACCCGTTCAGCATTGGGTGCCCAAACGGAGAAAAGAACCCCCGATACCTCGCCCACCGTGACATGATGGGCACCCAGCATGGCATGCAACTGGAGAAGACGCCCTTCGCTGAAGAGGTACAGGTCATGGTCACTCAATTGGGGTGGATAGGTATAAGGATCCCAGGTTTCCATTTCGATGCCATCTTCACGACGTCGATAGCGACCGGGACGGGGGGGGCAGATTGCTCCCTTCCAGCAAAAGAAGCCCTGGTCATGAACCCGCTGGGCAGTTTCCCATTGACTTCCGGTCCATATTTCCACTTCTTGGGCATAGGGCAGGAATAAGCGCCAATGCCATTTACCATGACCAGAGGCATGAATTCCCAAGGGATGAAATGGGTCATGGTGGAGGCCCTGCAAAATTTTTTGCAGGGCGCTATCGTTATAATTAGGAGCCATAATTCATCCCTGTCATATTTTTACAAAAGATTCCATTATAATGGTCCCGAGTGCGCAACGATATTTCATTTCGTGATTGTTTTTTTTCTCAACAGGAGTTCGCATGAGCCCCCGTGATATTGCTTCTGAACGATTCATCAGCGTACTGACCAAGAATACCATGGCCCTCATTTTGGCAGGTGGCAGAGGTTCTCGCCTGAAGGACCTGACCAAGTGGCGAGCCAAGCCCTCCGTCCAGTTTGGGGGCAAGTTCCGTATCATTGATTTTCCTCTCTCCAATTGCATCAATTCTGGCATTCGTCGTATCGGGGTCGTGACTCAGTATAAGGCCCATAGTCTGATCCAGCATATTCAGCATGGATGGAGTTTTCTGCGTGGTGAATTCAATGAATTCGTGGAACTGCTTCCGGCCCAGCAGCGCATGCAAGAGGAGTGGTACAAGGGGACCGCAGATGCGGTCTACCAGAATATCGACATCCTGCGTGGGCATGCCCCTCGCCACATCATCATTCTGGCTGGCGATCACATTTACAAGATGGACTATGGCAAGTTACTGGCGGCTCATGTCAGCACGCAGGCGGATATGACCATTGCCTGTCTCACGGTGCCCGTCGCGGAAGCCTCGGCTTTTGGTGTCATGACGGTCAATACCGAAAGACGGATCGTGGCCTTCGATGAAAAACCTGAGCATCCCAATCCTCTGCCTGAGGATCCCAGTCGGGCCTTGGCCAGCATGGGGATCTACGTATTCAGTGCCGATTTCCTTCTGGATCAGTTGACCCGTGATGCAGAGGACAACACCTCCACCCACGATTTTGGGCATGATCTGATTCCTTGGCTGGTCCCTCGGCACCGTGTCTTTGCTCAACCTTTTGAAGAAAGTTGCGTGTGCGAACCGGACACTCCACCCTACTGGCGTGACGTGGGGACAGTGGACGCCTACTGGGATGCCAATATGGAAATGACCAAGGTCATCCCTGACCTCAATCTTTATGACAAGAATTGGCCAATCTGGACCTATCAGGAGCAATTTCCCCCCGCCAAATTCGTGTTTGACGAAGATGGACGACGGGGGTACGCCGTGGATTCCCTGATCTCCGGCGGTAATATCATCAGTGGCGGAGTGGTACGGCGTTCGGTCCTGTTTTCTGATGTTCACGTCAATGCCAATGCTTTGGTGGAAGATGCAGTGATCTTGCCCAATGTTCGGATAGGAAAGGACGTACGGTTGAAACGGGTAGTGGTCGATCGTGGCTGTATTATTCCCGAAGGATTGGTGGCTGGCCTGGATCCGGTACAAGATCGGGAGCGCTACTACGTTTCGGAAAATGGTATCACGCTCATCACCGCCGAAATGCTCAACCAACGCAATTATCACCCTGGCTAGAATTATTCTGAACATGACGAAAAAGACACGTACCCTGAAATTCATCCTGTGCTGGCATATGCATCAGCCGGATTATCGCAATGCTCTGACCCGTGAATTTGAACTGCCCTGGACCTATCTCCATGCCCTGAAAGATTATACGGACATGGCAGCACACCTGGAGCGTTACCCGAATCTGCCGGTAGTGGTGAACCTGGTTCCGTCCCTGATGGATCAGTTGGTGGATTATGCGGAACAATTTCATGAAGGCACCTGGCGCGACCCCCTCCTGCGCTGGCTGGTCACCCCTTCGCTGGAAGAACTTTCATTGGCGGAACGCCAATCTCTGATCGATGCCTGTCTGCGCTGTCATGCCCCCAAGATGATCGATCCTTTTCCGGGTTATGCCCGATTGCGTGACTGTATCCAACGTTTCCAGAAGGATGGTGCAGAGCCTGCGCTCTATGTTTCAGGACGGTTTCTGGCAGACCTTCTGGTTTGGTACCACCTGGCCTGGATGGGCGAAAGCCTGCGCAAGACGATTCCACTCCTGGGTCGCCTGATGGCGCAGGGCAGTGGTTATACCCTGGCAGATCGGCAGGCCTTGAATACGCTGATCGGTGAAACTCTGAGTTCGATATTGCCGCGTTATCGAGCACTTCAGCAATCAGGGCAAGTGGAACTGTCCACGACACCCAATACCCATCCCATCCTTCCACTCCTCCTGGACTTTGCCTCGGCGCGGGAAGCTGTGCCTCATTTGGCATTGCCCCGACATTCCCTTTACCCGGGAGGAGAAAACCGAGCCATCGATCATATCTGGAAAGCCCTTGAGGCCTACCATCGACAGTTTGACCAAAATCCAACTGGATTTTGGCCGGGAGAAGGAGCCCTGTCCACCGCCACTCTGGAAATGTTTGCCACGCAGGGCCTTGCATGGACTGCCAGCAGTGAAAATGTTCTGGCCAAGACCCTGCGTCTATCCTGGGGACAGGAAACCCTGCCCAAAGAACAGTGGCTTTATCAACCCTACCTATTCAAAACCGAAGGTCATGAGTTGCGGGTTTTTTTCCGGGATGATCAACTTTCCGATCGAATCGGGTTTGAGTATGCGCAATGGGATGGTAAAAGCGCGGCCGAAGACTTTATTCGTCAACTGGAAATGATTCTGGAGTCTGCGCCCGAAGATCAGGATCCCGTGGTTACGGTCATTCTGGACGGAGAAAATGCTTGGGAATACTACCCCTACAACGGTTATTATTTTCTTGATTATCTCTATCAAGCGCTGGATTCTCACCCTTTGATATGCCCAGTCACCTTTGCTACCCTGTGTCAGCAGTCCGATGGAATGGACTTGCCTGTTCTGGAACACGTGGTAGCGGGAAGTTGGGTTTACGGATCCCTGACCACCTGGATTGGAAATCCTGACAAGAATATGGCTTGGGACTTGCTGGTAGAGGCCAAAGCAGCCTGTGATCGCGTTCTTCCCTCCCTGTCTCCTGACCGACAAGGTCCAGTCATTCGTCAACTGGCTGTATGCGAAGGGTCAGATTGGTTCTGGTGGTTTGGGGATTACAACTCGGCTGAAAGTGTGCAATTATTTGACCGGCTCTATCGCCTGAACTTGACGACCCTCTATCAACTTCTGTCCCTCGATCCTCCCTGCATTCTGTCCCTTCCCTTCAGTCGGGGAAGTCGTAGTCAGGAAGCGGGGGGTGCCATGCGACGTAATATCCATTCTTGAACGAGTCTGTCATGCCAAAAAAAATCGCTTTTCTGATGGGGGTTCACGCGCATCAACCCGTCGGTAATTTTCCTTCCGTCCTTGCCGATGCCCATCAGCGTTGTTATGGTCCTTTTTTGCGTTTGATGGCCCGCTTTCCGGAATTTCCCTTTGCCCTGCATGTCAGTGGTTGGTTGCTGGACCAATGGTTGATCCATGATCCCGAAGACATGGAATTGCTCAAAATCATGGTTCAGCGCGGACAAGCCGAACTCTTTACGGCGGGTTATGCCGAGCCGGTTCTGGCCGCCATTCCCGAAGCAGATCGACGGGGTCAGGTGCAATTCCTGTCCCAACGAATTCACGATTGTTTCGGAGTGGAACCCAGCGGCTCCTGGCTCACCGAACGGGTCTGGGAATCGTCCGTGGTATCCGCGCTACACCAGAGCGGGGTACGCTACGTCACGGTGGACGACTATCATTTTCTTTGTGCCGGAGTGCCCGCAGAGCGTCTGAATGGTTATTTCAGCACGGAAGAAGGCGGAGAAAGACTCGATATATTTCCTATTGCCGAGGGTTTGCGCTACCGTATTCCCTTTACATCAGCCAACGAAGTCGTCAGTTATCTGGAAAGCATGGCACGTGACGATCGAATGGAAGCTGCGGTCTATTTCGATGATATTGAAAAATTTGGCATCTGGCCAGAGACCTATGAATGGGTCTATGAAAAGGGATGGTTGGAACAGTTCATCCAGGGGGTTCTCAATTCTCCCTTCATCGAACCCATGACCTATGCGCGCTACCATGCCCAGAATGCAACCCGGGGGCCGGTTTATCTGCCCACCACCTCGTACATCGAAATGAATGAATGGACCTTGCCGGCTCAAGCCGGGGAGCACTATGCCTCTTTGGTGGAACGGGCAAGGAATGAGCAAACTTATGACCGGGACCGTCCATTTTTGCGCGGCGGGATCTGGCGAAACTTCATGATGCGCTATCCTGAAGCCAATCACCTGCATAAACGGATGCTGGGACTGTCCACCCGTTTCCACGCCTTGCCTGCGCTACAGCAGACCGCAGAACGCCGTCGTTTGTTGTATGAAACTCAAGCCAATGATGCCTACTGGCATGGTTTATTCGGAGGACTTTATCTTCCGCATCTGAGACGTGCCTTGTATCGTGCACTATTACAACTGGAGGGCGATCTCGACCGGCATCAACCGCGCCCTGCATTGACCCGCTACGATCTGGATATGGATGGTCACGAGGAAATCATTCTTCAGAATGGGCAGATTCAGGCGATCATTGCCGGCAGTGGTCCTGCTCATGTACTGGAACTGGATGTCTACGAACTGGCCCATAATTTTGCAGATACGTTGACTCGTCAGCGGGAGCATTACCATGCCAAAGTTCTGACTCAACCCGTGCTGGCATCCTCTTCTACAGGCGTCGGTAATCCCCACGAAGTGGTGCAGTTCAAACATCCCCTGACCGCCGAAGATTTGATCTTCGATTCGACCCGGCGCGCGCTTTTCACCGATTATGCCCGAAGAGATGGGGAACGACATCTACTCGAATATGATGAGATTCGGGGAAATGAAACAGACTCAGGCGTGAAATTTCTGGGTCGGACACAAGGGGCCAGAAAAGAAATTTCTCTTCTTGCGCAGGCTTTGCTGGTACGCTATGAGCACCCTGATCCTGTCTTCTGGTCAACCTTCGAGATCGAACTCAACTTGGTTATGCCCAGTTGCGATGGCCCCGCCGGCCGTTTTGAATTCAATGGGGGTATTCCCGGGGGATTCGGTCAGGACATCGAACTCCACGGGGTGACCCAGTTGGTCCTGCGCGATGAGGTCTTGGGCGGGGGGATCACCGTGGGTTGCGACGTGCCCTGTCGGGTTATTTCTCGTCCCTGTCACAGTGTTTCTCAATCGGAAGCCGGTTTTGAAAAAATCATGCAAGCCGTGACGTTGACCTTTACCGATTTTGCGGTGCCCACCCGGAAACTGTTGATGTCTCTGACGGCATGGCCTACCTCATGAAACGTGTCAATTTCTCAGAACATTCCCAACCCGAAGAGCAAGGTTGCGCTTCCCAGTCCCAATAGTTTCAGAAAAATCCCCCGATTGCGCGCGTGGTTCCCCAAAATCAGGGTATAACCGCTCTCCAATACGATATTGCTTCCCGCTGCCATGATCAATGCGCCCGCACTCTGCGCGAGGGACAGGTCATGGCGGGAATCGTTGAGCAACGACATGATGAATGGATTAATGTCAGTAAAACCAATCACCAGAGCCAAAATTTCTATGCCTCCCGAGCCAAAGTCCTGCAGGATGAAATGGGTCAAGGCAGTCATGAGCACGAATAGAAGGGCAAAGAGCAATGCCGTACGCAGTGCCAGAGGATTGCTGTTGGATATATTGTCCAGGGTATCGGGGATCTTCTTGTCTGTTTTATGTTGACTGAGCCAAGCAAGACCCAGGGCGATCATGCCTCCTCCCAGAAGCGGCAAGGCACAGTAACGAAGCAGCATGGGAGCCATTACGATAACCAATAGTAACAATCGGACGTACATCATGCCCACAGCACCCAGAATGCCCCCATGGATCTGAGCGAGAGGGGCAGAGGGTGGGGCGGAGGACCGAGCCAGGACCACAATGGTGGCTGTGCTGGAGTAGATTCCTCCGAGCAGTCCAGTTACCAGATAACCGCTTCCTTTGAACACATAGCGACGTAACAGATAACCGGCATAGGAAATGGCGGAAATCACGACAACCGCCATCCATACCGAAAATGGTGTGAGGGGTAAGTTTTTGAACGGGTATTCCTTGGGCAGAAGCGGGAGGATCACTGCGGAAAGTAGCAGGAACTTGGATAAGGTCAGCAATTCCAGGCGATCCATGGTCGCAATCAAATGATGGGTCAAGGGTCGGGCACCCAACACCAGGACTACGGTGACAAAAAGCAGGATCAGAAACCAGAGTGGAAATAATTGAGCACTCGGTCCGTAGGTATACACCAGCATGCCAATCAGGAATTGATGGATACCTTTCTGACCTACCTGCAATTTATGATGATAAAACTGCACAAATAATGTGATCAGAAACAACATGCCCCCGAGATAGAGCAGACCTACCGGGTTCAGGTTATAGAGAATAAATCCCAAGGCCGAGATAAATGCATAGGTACGGGATGAACCAATGGCCAGCGGATGTTCCAGGTGGCGCGTGAGAAGGTACTCACGAAATTCCAGTCCTGTTAAAAACCCAAGACAGACCACCAGCAAGAAACGGGTGCCAAGTTGAGAGGACAATTCAAGAAGGAACAGATGGAGTTGGGACATGCTCTGAAATGACAAACGTTGGGAATCTGTTAAAATGCTAAATAGTGAACATTGACAAACCAAAAACCACCCTAACTGAACTAATTCATCGCCATGGGCAGACCACCGCGTCAACTTCCCACTCCAAGCCAGTCCAGCGCTACGCTTCCTGCTGCCGAGGACACACTGGAGGCTGTGACCCATATCATGGCTCCAATGATACGCTTGCTCCTGTCCTGCGGGGTAGATTATGTGCGTTTTACTGCCGTACTCAAGCAAACCTTTATTGAACAGGCTCAAAGCGAACTCAATGAAGCCCATTGCAAGGATACGGACTCTGCTCTGAGTTTGCTGAGCGGGGTTCATCGCAAGGATGTGCGTTATTGGCGTGAAAATGGCATGGGGGATAGAATTGCGCGGAAAGTTTCCTTGAGTAGTCAAGTATTCTCTCACTGGATACAAAATCCACTTTATCGCGATCGCTTCAAAAATCCTAAATCCTTGTTACGAATTGGAGATGAAGTTTCCTTTGAAACGCTGGTGCGTCAGATTACTCAAGACGTCCATCCCTACACAGTGCTTTCTGAACTGGTTCGTCTGGGATTGGTGACCATCAAGAAAAAACAGGGACAAGACTGGGTCATTCCTTCTCCACGGGGATTTATACCTCCCGCGGGTTCCGTCGAACTCATGGAATTATTTTCTGGAAACCTGGGGGATCATGTGTCTGCCGCCGTCAGTAATATCAAAGGTCACGAGCCTCGTCTGGAGCAAAGCGTCTTCGTCAGCGGACTGACACCTGAATCCGTGGTCAAACTTGCCCAACTGTCTCAAAAACTCTGGTCCCAGATGCGCAGCGAAATAATCCGCGAAAGCAGCCTGCTCTACGAGCAAGAACGAAATGATCCGAGGGCCCTGCACCGAATCCGTTTTGGATCCTATTTCTGGGATGCCCTCTTGTCGGAGTCACCCTCCATTCAAGAAGACAAGGTTCTGGGCAGTACCCCTTCTCAGTGAGTCCTTCCATGCTTTCTTTCCAGTTTCAGGATCTGTAATCTTGAGCGGTATACTGAACAAGAGAGGACTACTCTTTTTGATTCCCCTCCTGAGTTCCTGTGGTGGTGGGACACAGTTGGCTGGCGGGGTAGGGACGGGGGGAACTGGAGTGGTTACCGGTACGGTCACCGGGTTTGGCAGTCTGGTGATGGATGGAATCGCCTACAATAGCGCTACCCCGCGCTACGATGCAGAATCAACCACCCAACCCAGTGTCTCTGTCACTGCCATGAAAGTCCCTTTGGGTGGACAACTGAACATTCAAACCGATGCCCAGGGAAATCCGACTTCGGTGTGGATCAACCCGGCGTTGGTGGGGGTGGTGACGAGCGTCAATCCTACGTCAGGCACCTTGGTCGTCAATGGCATGGAAGTCGTTGTGAATTCTACTACGTCTTCCCTGCCGAATACCTTTTTCATCGGGTATGCGGGCATGGGTGCCATTCAACTCAATGATATGGTGCAAGTGCATGGCGTTCCGGGCACGAGTTCCTCTGGAATTCCTTTTGTTCAGGCCACGCTGATCAAGTTGATGCCCAGTAACCTTTCCATCACCCGGGTCAGCGGTGCTTTGACCCAATGGAATCCTTCCCAGCATACTTTCACAGTTAATGGAATTCCGTTTTCTTTCAATGCCAGTACCCAGTTCTTCAGCCCATTTTCAAATCAAACACTGGGTACAGGAGCGCTCAAGAATGGGCAGTGGGTTAACATCTGGAGTCAGACGCCCTCTGGAACTACGCCATTAGTTGCTGGCTCCGTTCAGGTCAGCACACTCTTGCCAGGCATGAATGGGAATATCACGCTGTCTGGTCTGGTGTCGGCCGTGCAGGGAAACCAGTTTCAGGTGGACGGAGTTCTGGTCAATGGTATCCATCAGGGGGGAGTAACCGCAGGTCAGTACGTTACGCTCAAGGGGGTCATCGATTCCACGACAGGTGAAGTTTCTGTACAAACGCTGAATCCTTATATTCAGACTCCTGCCACCTTGTCCGGAACCATCAGTGAATTTGTATCAACGGGGAATTTTGTCATTCGCGGGACTCCGATCATTACGAACAGTGGCACGGTACTCACTTTTGCCAATGGCGCCTCCGCCCCGTTATCTGCTTTGCAAAAAAATGGTTATATCGCTGTACAGGGAACCCTTCAAGGGAACATGGTCCTGGCGAGTTCCATTACGGTTTATCCTGGCCCTCCTGCTAATGAGGTGGTGGACTATCTGGGGAAGGTCGGTCAATACAACCCTTCTCAAGGAACGTTCACCCTCACCCTCCTTAGTGGTTCTTCCCAGCAAGTGACATTGTCCACCAGTGCTTCCTTTGGCAATGGGACTGTCGCCAATTTGGTCAATGGCGCTCTAGTGGAAGTGGAAGCCACCGCGCTCTCTCCACAAACCTTATCGGCTTACGGGGTCAGTTTCTGGAATATCACAAATCCCAATCTTTCCTCAGGTACCCTCGAAATTAGCGGGGTCCTGTATAACTATTCCGCAGGTGGAAGCAGTTTCAATTTAAATGGGCTTCCCCTGACACTCGGAAGTGGGGTTTCCTTGCCATCGGGATTTGGCAATGGAGATAACATCGATGTGTTGATGACGTCTTCAGGTAGTCAGTATCAGGTCGATGCCGTCGCTCGGGATGATTCCAACTGAACGATGTTCATTGGCTTGGGACTTGTCATGCTCACGTGTTCCTGATAGAATTCGGGTCTTGATTGTTCCCTGATAGCTCAGTCGGTAGAGCGACGGACTGTTAATCCGCAGGTCCCAGGTTCGAGCCCTGGTCGGGGAGCCACCAATACATTGAAAATAAACAAATTTTTAGTTATGAAGTAACTTCAATTAAGCCGATTCCAAGACTTTCTGCCAATCCAGTGGCACCGTTTTGGCTCCATTTTTCTCTTTCGCATGTTTTTTTGCTCATTTTTGCTGGCACCGTTTTGCCCCCGTATTCGCAAATTTACCAACAACGGCTACAAAATAATCCGGCATCAACAGGACGAGGGTGTTGATGGCAGTGGACTGTGCCTGTTGGACTCATTGTGGAAATGCCAACTACCCAAAAGTGGGGAAGTTTTCAGGCAGCTCAGGATGGCTCTAATGACCGCTCCGTTTTTGCCTCACTATGGGCGGTTTGCAGTTTAGGCCCGATTACTTCGCTTACAACTGGCAAGCTGATCCAAATAATTCCACATTCCAAGTTGAAGAACTTATGCATTTCCGGAGACGAATTGCACAAAAATTAGAATTGACAGGCAGTCCAAGAAACTGTGCCAGACGGTTCGCCGCCAGTTAGGAATAGACCTGCGCCAGCCGCAACTCACTATCCTGTTTGATGATCGTCGCGACATACCCGTCTCTGGAATCCGTGGTACTGCGATCATTTGGGGTTGATCGGGTACCCAGTTCTAACTCAGGATCGGCATGCCAATCAAGCACCCTCAACGGCCCACAGGTCAGCATACAGTTCGGCCTGAGCTATCACTTTTTCCACAGCATCGGGCTGCTTGTCCGGGGGGTATTTGTATTTTGTCAGCAGCACCTTCACCAGCAAGCGCATCCGCGCGCGGGCAGTTTCCCGTTTCTGCCAGTCTATGGTGGCCGATTTACGGAGTTTGTCAGTCAATTCATGCGCCAGTGCCTTTAGGATCGGGTCACCCATTTCCCGAACGGCGCTCTCGTTTTCGCGCAACGCCTCGTAGAAAGCAAATTCATCCTCTGTCATACCGGGTGGTGGTTTGTCAGCAGCAATTTCTTGGGCAAGTTTGATCAGTTCTTCGATGACTTGCGCCGAGGTCAAGCCCCGGTTCGTATATTTCTGGATAGCATCGGTCAATTTCTTGCTGAATTTCTGGGCCTGAGTGGTGTTGCGGCGGCCTCTGGACTGAATTTCGTCATTGATGAGGCGTTGGAGCAATTCGGCGGCGAGATTCTTCTGTGGAATCTCGGCCAATTTGGCCAGAAATATCTCATCCAATACGCTGATGTCCGGTTTCTCGATGCCGAGAGTTTTGTAGAGATCTGTTACTCCATTGACCAGCACGCCTTTGGCGACGATCTGCCGCATGGCGGCTTCTTTCTCGACCTTGCTCTTGCCGACTCCGACGCTAGTAAATTTTACCAAGCCTGCCTTCACCGCCTGATAGAAGGCGATTTCGTTGCGCAGCGCCAGTGCATCCCGGTGCGTTCCGGCCAGCGCCTGTGCCTTGGAGAGCTTGGTAACCTGATCCAGGAATCGTTTGACCCCAGGCGGCTTCTCGTCTTTTCCTGCCGTATCGGGCTTCTGATTGAGTTTGACGAGGTGGTTCATGGCAATCGGCAATGCCACCAAGGCTCGTTTCGCATCAGTGGCAATCCCCGTCAGATCCACACCATGAAGCATGTCACGGATGATAGCAATCGTTTCCTTGAGGATGGTCAGAGCTTCCTCAATGAATTCCACCGGTTCCCCCCGATTCTCGCCACCGCGAGCCCGTGTGTACTGGGCAATGGCTGCTTTTAGTTCTTCCCCAATCCCGATGTAATCCACCACCAGTCCGCCGGGTTTATCCTTCCATACACGGTTCACGCGAGCCACCGCCTGCATCAACCCTTGGCCACGCATGGGTTTGTCCACATACAGGGTATGCAGGCAGGGGGCATCAAATCCAGTGAGCCACATATCACGCACAATGACCAACTTGAGGGGATCGTCTGGGTCCTTGATGCGTTTTTCCAGCAACTTCTTTTCCTGCGGCGTGGTGGCGTGGACGCGTAAGGCTGATGGATCGGAAGCCGGGCTGGTCATTACCACCTTGATACCCCCTTTGTCGATGTCCTTGGCGTGCCATTCTGGTCGGCATTTGATAATCTCGTCGTAAAACGCCACAGCAGCTCTGCGACTGATCGCAACGATCATGCCCTTGCCATCAATGGCCTCAAGACGTTCATCCCAATGCTTCACCAGATCTTCAGCCAATTTCTCCAAACGGCCATCGGCCATGGCGATGGACTCCAGGCGAGACAGCGCGGAAATGGTCCTGCTGTTCTGTTCTTCAGGGTCATCCTCCAGCAGTTCTTCCAGTTCTTCATCCAGGGAACCCAGTTCGGCCTGGTTGACGGCCAGATCGATAATCCGCTGTTCATAATGAATGGGAACCGTGGTTCCGTCCTGCTGGGACGCAAGCACATCGTAAATGTCCACATAGGTTCCAAAAACGGCCTCAGTATCGCGGTCATTCTCGGAAATCGGCGTGCCCGTCAAGCCAAGGTACAAGGCATTGGGTAGAGCATCGTGCATGTATTTCGCCAGGCCGTAACGGTATTTCTCCCCTTTCTTGTCGAGATCGCTCTTGAATCCGTATTGGGTGCGGTGGGCCTCGTCACAAATGACGATGATGTTGGAGCGACTGGATAGTTGCTCCACCGTATCCAGTCCTTTTTCCGGGGAAAATTTCTGAATGGTCGTGAAAAAGATCCCGCCTGCCACCTGCTCGGATAGAAGTTTCTTCAACTCTGCCCGGTCATTGGCTTGGACAGGTGTGGTGCGTAGCGGGATACGGCACGAAGCGAATGTTTCGAACAGTTGGCCGTCGAGATCCTTACGGTCCGTTACCACCACGATGGTCGGGTTCTCCAGTTCGGGGCGTTCGCGCAGCATCCCCACATAGAACACCGCCAGCAGGCTTTTGCCAGAACCCTGGGTAAACCACATCACGCCACCCTTGCCATCGTGGCGATGCTGGATGGAATTCAGTGCCCGTTCCACGCCCCTCAGCACACCGTGGTATTGGTGGTAACCTGCAATCACCTTGAATGTGCCAGCGCCGCTCGTTTGGAACGCAATGAAATGGTGGAAGTAGGTCAGGAAGGTTTGTTTGTCGAACAGTCCCTTGACCAGCACTTCAAGTTCCAGATGCTGCTCTGGGTGGTCAATACCATTGGCGGCGCGCCAAGGCATGAAACGCTCGGAGTCGGCGGAAATCGACCCCATGCGTGCCACGGTGCCATCCGAAATCACGCAAACCACATTGGGCTCGAAAAGTTGCGGTATCTCATTCTTGTAATTGCCGATCTGGTTGAAGGCGGCGTACACATCCGCCTTCTCGTCGGCTGGGTTCTTCAGTTCGATGACTGCCAGCGGTAGACCATTGACGAAGGCTACCATGTCGGGGCGCACGGTCTTGGAACCCTTGACCGTGAACTGGTTGACGATCAGCCAGTCGTTCCGGGTGGGGTCGGTCCAGTCGAACACCATCACATTGATCTGGCGACGGTGGCCATCCTCTTCCACCTCAACGGGAATGCCATCGCGCAACCACACATACAGGTCACGGTTGGCTTCGACCAAGGATTGACCGGCGAACTGACGCACTTTCTTCTCAGCATCGTCAAGGACGGACGCATTGATTCCCAGATTCAGACGCTCCAGCGCTGAGCGCAAACGCGGCGCAAGCACGACCTCATTGTAATGACCACGCTCCGGGGCAAAACCGCCAGGAGAAATGGTCTCGCCATGGGCATACTCCCAACTGAGATCACGGAACCAGTCGATGCAGGCTTGTTCAAGGTCGTTTTCGGTCATTAGTAGTAGCCTCCTTGAACTTTCGTTATGAATAGTTCAATTTCATTCGCTGGAATTACTTGCTCCATTGTTTCAAGAGCCTGCCTATTCACAACAGTGGCTCTATTCAAAATGGTTTTTAATTGTTCCGAAGAAATCCAACTGTTGTTCCAAAGAGGGATTTTCTCTCCGGAAACCATCTGGCATATTGGCTCTTCAAAAGAAATGTCACTATCGATGGATAACGTAACACGCTGGATCCATATTTGCATATGACCGGTATTTGGAATCTTCGCAAATTTATTCTTTATTTTATTGGCGAGAGACACTTTTTCTTCGTCCGTAGAGACGAAGCTCATTAACTTGCTGAGGACAGCTGCGCAACTAGCATATGTTCGTGGATTGCGATAGGCAATATCAATAATGACAGCGATTAAAGGCATTGGATTTTCAACCAATGTTTTTATTCTGAGAAGACGCTTGTAAAAGTCATTCAATGCAACAACAAGGCTGCCTGAGTTTGGAAAATGAATTGCATGATCATGAATAATTAGCAAATGTTTCTGTACGCTCTTCTCGGATTGTTTTCTGCTAACCCAAGCCAGCTTGTCTGCTTTTATTGATGCACGGATCACATCATTACTGGCTTTTGTTTTGGAAGGGTTTAACTTGAACCCAAGACCGATCATGGTTTCCGTAAGGAGTTTGACTATCTTCTCACCAACCTGCGGATTATTAACGAAAATACGATAATCGTCCCGATAACGCAGAATACAGTAATCGTTGATATCCTCAGCATGAATCCGCACTGATAATTCTTCATCAGAAAGGCCGAGAACCATTTCGGCAATAAAATCCATCAATGTGGATCCTTGAGGAATCCCATTTGTCTGGCCGTGACGCATATCCTGAATATGATTATCAATGATGTTGCCAAGAAGGTTTTTATCTTTTCTGTTCTCCTTGGCTTTGGCGGTGGGTTTTGTATGCAGTGCCCACGCGATGGAATGTGTATAAATAGCACCGTAGCAATCAGTAACATCGGTTTCGATCAGGTAGTCATACTCCAAAGAGAGTTCGATGGAACGCTGTTCCACTTCATGCCACCACTGGGATACCTGTTCGGCCTTGTCCTTTTGTTCATGCAACGAGACAACAGGCAGGCTCAGGCATCGAATATTATTGTTGCTGGAAAAATCATTGAAGCGCTTCTGAACCAATTGCCAGTTATTACTTTCTGTTATGTGATGAACCAATGAAACATACAGGGCGGGATGAATCAGTTGGAAGGGGCGCCAAGCATACTTGCCATCTTTGTTGTTCAGTATTGTGTAATTAATGTCGTCAAAGTCTCTTGGATCATTTGCTCGCACGTCAGAAAGTTTCTTACCGTCGAGAAACTTATGAACAGCGTCAATCAAGTCACCAAATTGAATGTAAGGCGGGAAATCAAAGCCACAATAGCTCTCTGGTTTAAGGAAAAAATCCCGAGCCTCTGAATTCGATAACTGAAGAATACACTTGCGTGTTTCTACTTCAGGCGTTGTCTCGTTCGCAAGCGAATTTTCGCCTTCCAGAAGCTCATTATTTTCTGTCATGGCAATGTTTTCACGATGGGACGCAGCACTGTATCCATCTTGACTAGCCGTTGCGTCAACCAATCGATGTATTCGTGCCAGCGTTGCTCATCCTCAATCGAGGCATCGGGATACCAGGAGGCGATCCGGACAGCCTTGGCGTCCGGCAACGCCTGCCAGTCCAGTTCGAAACCCAGCTTTGCTTCGATGTCCTGCTTCTGCGCAAACAGGTTGGCATAATGTTGCTTGGCTTCTGGGCTGGTTATCCATAACTCAACGCCAAATCGTTCATCCCGAGTGTTGGCAATCGGGTTAAGGCCGAAACCTGCACGGCCGATAGAATTATTCAGCCAGTGCTGCGCACGGGGCTTCTGAGGGCGAATCTGGGGTGCTTTTGTGGCCAGATGCTCGATCAACGCCATCCAGAATTTCTGCTGCAACTGCTTGGTTGGCGTCGTGGATGCCGCAGCGCGAGCTTGTTCACGGCCTGCTTTCGCCCATTCGTTCGGTTTGACCACAACTTCGAATTTAGGCGCCAATGGAGAGTCGCCAATCTTCCACAACTCGACCTCGACAGCGAAAAAGTTGAGATCGTCGGTCGTATTGTCGTTTAAGAATTGCAGCGCGGCAGCATGTTCGGGCCGGAACGACTCCGCGACCCAAATCACCTTTTTGGCGCCTACGCCGGCTGCGTAGGCAATGATCTGGCCAAGATGGGTATGGTTGGTCTTGTCGAGTTGGTTTTCGATGATGACCTGCTCGTCGCCGTCAGTACAAAGGATATCGAGCTTGAAGTCGCCGACCCAATGCTCGGTGGCAACCAACACCAGTTCACTGACTCCCAGCGCATCCGCTAGGGCGTTCAGGTTGTCGGTTTCGGCCAACCACGGGGTGAAATCACTGGCTTCGTGCTTCCAGGCTTCGCGCAACGGTACGCGCACCAGCTTGCTAAGGGGCTTCATAGTGGTCATGCGATGGCTTCTTCGATAATAGATTCGGCATCCTCGACGCGAAGCTTGCCGGAAATCAGGCGGGGTAGAAGAAGGTCGCGTAGTTTGGCAAGGGCGTCATTCTCAGAGACGCACTGCATCATTATCTCGATCATCGGTGTCGTGATTTCGCCAAACGTAGTAGAAACCGTTTCGGGGGGAATTGCACAATCATAGTTTGCTAATGTTTCCCAATTCGTGCGCGGCATCCGAGTGCCGCCGCTTGCATCAGATACGAACTGAATTATGTCATCCTGAAAAAGGGTGAAGTACATAAATTCTCGGTAAGCCATGTCCGCACAACGAATCACGAGAATGTCTGTTGAGCAGATGCCATTCATCGGGGCAATCGCCACTTTATGAAAATACGGTCGGAGCTTTCCGAAAAGAAGATCGTATTTTTCGAACCGACTCTTATTGCTGGTTGCATCGTCACCACTTCCGCCATTCCAGAGCGTCAGACAGTGGCGATCAAAATGCTCAAGACCAACATAGAAGTCGTCGGACGAAAATTGACTCGGTGTACAGCCAACACGAATATTGGTACAGAAATCAGAAACTTTTCCAACCTTCCATTCCTCCGGAATCTCTCCAAGTTCGCTCTCCACAAACCGATCCGGGAACAGCGCCGCGATGTCGTCGGCGAGGCCGGGAGGTTTTTCACCTGCGGCCTTGGCGCGTACTGGATCGAAGTCCACGAACCACGATTTGAACAGCCGCCGGGCAATAGCTTCGAGGTTTGTAGCCAAGGCACGGTTGTGTTCGATACGGTCGTCGAGTACGCCGAGGACGCGGGCAATGGCTCGTTGTTCAAGTTCAGAAGTTGGTATTGAAAGAATTTGAGCATGAGCGGTATCTCTGTTGAGACCAGGCACCGCGCTGTCACCGTTCATGTGCTCAAGCCCTAGCGACTTCAATGCATAGTAGCGAAACCTGACTAGATCTTCATCAACGCCTGAAATAAAAAAAGTTGTATCAATTGGCCAGCACGGCTTCTTATTGTAGTGAATAGCACCTACAGTTCCTTTGCGTCCAATGACGATAGTTGGTCCATCGGTAAGCGCTTTATCATGGAGGCCAACAATGCCGTTCGACCCGAAAACGAGGACTGCACCTGTGGCTTTTCGATCTTTCTCTGGCAAACTTTTGCCATAAGTGAAGGGGGCGAAATCGCCAAGTGCTATCTCCTGCCATTCAGACGCCATACCCCACCCTCCCAATCTGCGTGCTCCTTTCTGCACCACCACCTTGTCGCGTTCGATGATCTTACGGAAAGATTCACGGGTAGTCGCCCAATCTACAACATCCACCTTCCACGGTATATCAGACTCGGAGAAATCATTACTCAGGCTGGCACTGACCTTCAGTGGCAGGGGTTTATCGGTAATGATGGCCAGATCCAAGTCGGAGTATTCTTTGGCTGTCCACTTGGAGCGGGAACCAAAAGCCCACACATCCCATTGCGGCACATTCTTTTGCAGAATGTTGCGGATAATGGCCCAGTCATTAGGGCTGATGTCGATGAGTGGGGTATTCATCTGGTCAATCGCTGACTGAGTTCGTCACGAAAATAACGCACCTCTTCGAGAAATGAGGGGATTTGATCCACGACTTCGAGAGCGATCTCTTCATCGTAGGTATGGCTGGTTTTGGATCGCATATCGCGATAACCTCGCCACTTCGGCCAATCACCCAGCAGCAGGCCCTGCTCGTTACCGGAGCGGATCAAATCCTGGAAAGGCATGCTGTCATATTCTTCCGGTGTTGGTGAGATGGATTCGAGATAGCGTTTGAGCATCTTGTGGGCGATCTCGTAGGTGAATTCAAAGCGTTGAATCAGTCCATCACGAATCAGGGTATATGTTGTATTGCGTCGGTAGTCATTCAAGCCCTCTTCAAGACGAGCGATGGCGTTAAGCAGTGGATTGATATCCAAAGTCATGGTTTATTCTCCAATGGAAAACCCAAGTGAATAGATCAGTGCATATGGTTTATTAGGCTTCGCACTCATCAATTCAATCGTGTGACTCAATAGTTTCATCAATAGCCCTTTCAAACTTATCGAGAAATGCCGAATCGTATAGTTCCTTGGTGTGATTTATATTCCACAAGCGGCAACCTCGTATCTCCGCTCGAGGGCTATAAGTTCCCAGCCACTCGCTGCTACCCACCTCGATTGGAGAGTAATTATTTGATAGCAAGGCAATTGCGTTGCGCTCAATGTATGTGCGAAGACTCTCAGGGCCTGGATCGTCATTCACACTCACCCACAGAATCGACATACCTCCAATAATATTGGAGACTTTTTGCTCATGTTCGGCCTCTGCAAGCATGACTGCTGGGTTCCTCTTCAACTCCACTGGCTTTGTCGAGCCCTTCCCCCAATATGGCAGATCCAAATGGTCGCGGTGTTGCAGCGCCATCCCGATATGTAGCCGAAAGATCGAACCGCGATGGTTACCTGAACCAGACTTTGTGCCCAGATGAGTTCTGAGCCGCCCTTGCAAGGTTGACTTCGCACCCACGCTTACCGCGTGTGTACCTACCCGCGTTACCCGGTGTCGACCACAAGAGGTTAGTTCATCCGCTTCGAGAAAAAAGTAGACTCCTCGATGGGGGAGGCTCTTTATTTCTGATAACCGACTCAAGAGCAAACCTTGGTTGGAATCCTTCTGAAGCCTAGCAAGAGAGGCGTAAAAGCGTTTTAAATCCGATTCAATGGTTATTGCCATAATGGAATTCTCAAAAAGAATTTCTCGCAAATCTGCGCGGGGTCGTAGAGACTTGGACCCCCTAGGTCGTATAGCATGCGCAAACCATGGGTACTTGGTGTTTTGTGCGTGCTTCCATCAACGATATGGTATTGAACCACCTCCAATGACGTTCCCGAACTACATACTTTGTCCACCGCTTTCTTGGCAACTTTCAGGTACTTGGTTGAACTGCCTAGATACAAGCCGATTTTTTTCACTCCATTACGCCGCACGAAGTCCTCAAGGAACACAGGAAACTCGTCCTCCCATGCGCGGGCGGGCGCATCCTCCATCTTAAGGTTGTAATTCTGAATGGGACTCAGCGGATGCAAAGGGCCGTAGAGCGCAGAAAGAATCATGATTTGTGGCATGCCTTTAGTCTCGACTATATGTTTAATGACCGAGTTAAGACATGGGGTACGGTAGAGCGTGCCGTCATAGCGCGCCAAAGCTGGCATGTAAAGCCCAGACATATTGTGCCCTCCAAAATCCACGCCGTCCTTGAGCCCCGTGTTTTTGTCGTTTGCAAACCTTGGACTGACAAAAACACTCTGCATAACCGCTCGGCGAGTATTGATCATCGCTGAATAACGATCGTGCGTCACTAACTTGATCAGCGGATCATCGTTGACACTAATTAACTCTCCTCCTGCTATCTTTCGAGCGCAGCAAGGAATTATCAGGAGCCAGTCAGCGCCGAGTCTCGGAACCACGATTGCCCTCACCAGAATGATATGACAGTATCAATACTGTAACCAACTATTGGAAAGAACATGCATTATCTCTGATGTGATTTATGAGTAAAGCGATCACCCATTCAGATGCCATACCCGATCCGCCCTAGTTGGATCCGCACTTCCTGCTCCATTTCTTTTCCGCGCCTGAACAACTCTTTTAACTCGCTGGTCAGTTTGGTCATCTGTTCCTCGAACACTTCGTCGTCGTCCTCCTCGACATCGGTCGCACCAACGTAGCGACCCGGCGTGAGAGCAAAGCCGTGCTGCTCGATTTCATCCAGTGTGGACGACTTGCAGAAGCCGGGCACATCCTCGTAACCGTTCTCGCCCCACTGCGTCCCTCTCCAGTTGTGGTAGGTCTGGGCGATTTGCCGGATCTCGTCTTCGGAAAACTCTTTCTGTTTGCGTGAGCCGGGGATCAGGATGGCTAGTTTTCTGGCGTCGATGAATAGGATCTGTCTTCGACGGTCCTGCATTCCACTCTTTCCGGCTCCCTTGTTTTTGGAGAGGAACCACAGGCATGCGGGAATTTGGGTATTGGCGAAGAGTTGTCCAGGTAGGGATACCATGCACTCCACCACATCGCCCTTGACCATAGAGGCCCGGATGTCGCCTTCGCCACTGGTATTGGTGGTCATTGAGCCGTTGGCCAGTACGATGCCAGCACGACCATCGGCGGATAGGCGCGCCAGCATGTGTTGCAACCATGCGTAGTTGGCATTCCCGTCAGGGGGCACGCCATATTTCCAACGCGGGTCTTTCGGGAGTTTGTCTGCACCCCAGCCCTTGATATTGAAGGGGGGATTGGCAAGTACGAAGTCAGCCCGCAGGTCGGAATGCTGGTCATTGTGGAAGGTATCGCCGTGAGCCTTTCCCATGTCATAGTCGATGCCGCGAATGGCGAGGTTCATGCAGGCGAGTTTGCGGGTCGTGGCCGAAAGTTCCTGACCATAGATCGCTGCTTGTCCTTTTTTACCGCCGTGGGCTTCAATGAACCGCTCCGAATACACAAACATGCCACCCGATCCACAGGCTGGGTCATAAATTCTGCCGGAAAAAGGGGCGAGTATTTCCACCAACACACTCACCACAGAGCGGGGTGTGTAAAACTGCCCGGCGCGCTGACCTTCGGACAAGGCGAAATTTCCAAGGAAGTATTCGTAAACCTCGCCAAAAACATCCCGCGAACTGTCCTGCTTGGGGTCGAATTTCATCCTGGCGACAATGTTCATCAGATCGCCTAAAACCCCGGCTTCTAGTGGTAACCGTGCGAAGTCCCGGTATAGTACACCGCGTAACTTCTCATTCTCGCGTTCAATGACGGCCATCCCGTCATCCAGCAGTTTTCCCAGGTTGGGGTTGGCTGCCTGTTTGAGAAGTTCCGAGAAACGGGCCTCTTGGGGAATCCAGAACACATTGTCCTGTTTATAGGCGTCACGATCCTCAGAAAGTACCAAAAACGCTTCCTCCCGCATATTCTCGGGCATGTATAAATCAGATTCGGGTTCTGACAGTCGGTAATGAATGACCTCACGCTGGGCATCGAAGATATCGCTCACATACTTGAGGAAGACCAGTCCCAGCACAGGGAACTTGTATTCGGCTGCCGACATGGCACCGCGTAGTTTATTCGCGGAATCCCATAGCAGTTTCTTGAATTCAGTTTCGGTCATGTGGTGCTTTCTCCTGGTTCTTGCGGCGCAGCGGGGTTTTGGGGATAACCTTCCCGCTTCAGTGCTAGATTCAATGTAACCCGAGTGACGCCAAAATGCCTAGCAACCTCGGTCTTGGTTATTAGAGGGTCATGCAACATGGCAGCAGCCTTTCGGACATCAGTCTTGCTCATTTTTACCCGACGCCCACCCATACGTCCCCGCGCACGGGCAGCGGCCAAGCCAGCCACGGTCCGTTCCCGAATCAGGTTGCGCTCGAATTCAGCCAAGGCAGCAAAAACATGAAAGATCAGTTTGCCGCCCGCGTTGGTCGTATCGATATTTTCAGTGAGAGATTGGAAACTGACCCCGCGTACTTCGAGGGTGTGGACGATTTCCACCAGATCCTTGAGTGAGCGACCAAGACGATCCAGACGCCAGACAACCAGCGTATCACCCTGGCGGAGAACTTTCAGACAGGTATCCAGTTCCGGTCGATCTTTGTCCTTGCCAGACGCCTTTTCCTGGAACACCTGTTCGCAGCCCACCGCAGCCAAGGCATCCAACTGAAGTTCAGGGCGTTGATCCTGGGTCGAAACTCGGGCGTAGCCAATGTTCATCAAACGCTCCTATGGTAAACATTGATTACTATACCAGATTTCTTTATTCACACCGTTCAATTTCAGTGCTAAAATCAAGTATGCACGGTAGCGCATAGTAAACGGTGGTTTGCTACACGATGGATCAATCCGCGCTGACATTATGAGGAGAGAGATGAGAACAAAAACATCGAGGTTTGACGCCGTCGCAACGGATCGCAGTGACATGCGAATAACGCTTGTGACCAGAAAGGATGGAAAGCATCCAGGTGCCGAGGATGATCCCTCCGTTTGTCGTTGAGTACAACACTTACCTTACTTCGCGCTGAATTTTATCTCATCATCTGCGGTTTACAGGATAAATTATCTGGTAAATTAGCCTTCCATAAAGAGGAACTTCGCGAAGGGCAGCAAAGTGCCATTACCGGCACGTCGCGTGACTGAGTTTGAGGTTCTGCTTACCGCACTAAAGCGGATAGTCGAGAGATATAGTTGAAAGTGGTATACAGGCAGGTTCAGCATAATGAGTTGAGGTTGGAGATTCGCTCCCAGAAACCCGCTGTTCGTGACCAGTAGCTACCTTTTTCATTCTGCCAACAATCAAGATCTGTAAAGCTGCCTGTATAATATCCGTAATGAAAATTCCCCAAGCAATTCGCAAATACTTTAAAGTAGCTGACGATAGCTCACTGTTCGAAGCCACAACACTTCTGGACTGGAAACGCCAATTGGTATTTTGGAGCGGCGCAATCAGCGTAGCGTTAGCTGCCATTGCGTTGGCTGTTGCCGGTGAGTGGGCAAATGGTATTTTTCACAAGGTACTCGCTATCTCGCCTTATTTACCCTTGCTGATCACCCCTGCCGGCATGGCGTTGATTGTTTACACTACCAGAAAATACTTCCCTGGATCGCAAGGCAGCGGTATTCCGCAGACCATTGCATCGCTTGATCCTGAAGAGAGCAGTTCAATCCGCGAACGCGTGCTTTCCCTGCGCGTTTCGACCGGCAAGTTTTTCCTCGCTGTTTTCGCGTTGCTTTGTGGCGCATCCATCGGACGTGAGGGACCCACCGTACAAATCGGCGCATCCATCATGCACAGCCTGGGGAATTTTGCACGCTTTCCAAAACACGATCTGGAAAAAGGGCTGATTCTCGCGGGGGCCGCAGCTGGCGTAGCGGCAGCATTCAACACGCCACTGGCAGGTATCGGCGTCTTTCAGGGTTTCTGTCGCCTCAACCATCTTAAGCCGCCAACCGAACTTGTCGTTCCGGATTCAATTGGACAGCACCTACAGGCTCCCAGTTACGGGTAGCCCCTGACCAGCGTTGT
>NZ_JPOQ01000015.1 GCF_000735045.1 Ferrovum myxofaciens | reverse complement strand
GGGGGCCAGGGTCACGATGGTGTCCAGCACCCACAGGAAGCGGTCCACATGGGGCGCTTCGCGCATGACGGATTCTTCCAGTTTGTCGGAAATTCGGTCGAAATCATGCTCCAGGTTATGATGAAGTGCTGCTTCCAGGACCTTGGCGTGGGGCAAATCCGGATGCTGGACCACCAGGGCCTCGAAGGCTTCCTTCGATACCTTGTGCACCCCGGTCACTTCCTTGATCAGTTGGGTCCCCTGAGTCAGGACCCGCCACAGATACCAACCCCGTTCGATGATGACCGTCAGGGCCACCAGCAACAACAGGGCCATCAAATAGAGTATGCCGCCTGAGCTTTGGGCTGCGGCTTGAATTCCTTGCATCGTCATGGTTCATTCTCCTCGAATCAATAGCAAAAATGCCGTACCCCCTGTGAAGGGGGATACGGCCGAAGGTACTACAGTAAATTTAGAATCCGGCGCTCAGGTTGAGACTAAACATCCGTCCCGGCAGGGTCCAGTACAAGGCGTTATTTCCTTGAGTCTGGCCCGCATAGGCAATCATGTCGGTACGGTTGAACAGATCATCCAGTTGAAACTCCAGTTTGGCGTCCTTGGCCCAACCCAGGGAACCAAAGTTGTACCCGGTGGCCAGGTTGACCGTGGTGTAACTGCCAAAGTGCACATAGTTGCCGTTGACATCCGTTCCCCCCCAGCGCGACCCGATTTCCTTGGCGATCAAGGAGGCATTGGTCTTGTTGTGCTCATACAGCATCCCCAGGGCCGCCGTACTCTGCGGCGCATTCTGAACGGGAATGGCACTGGTGTAACTGTTCAGGGAATAGTTGCCGTAGGCATTGAATCCGGAACCGAGGTTATAGGTCGCCTCTCCTTCCACCCCCTGGAAATGCACCGCCCCGATGTTCTGGACGGTGATCAGGTTCCCCACCGCACTTTGCTGGGACAGGTTGTTGTTGGTGATGTAATAGACATCTGCGGAAGCCGTCAATTTGCTGCTCTTGAACACCGTCCCCAACTGGTAGTTCATGGTTTTTTCCGGGGCGAGATAAGACAGGCCCACCGCCGTGTTGGGCTGAATCGGCTGGTTCGCGTTATAGAAGGAGCCGAACAGCATGGGCGCCTGCATCCCTGCGGCCGCTTGCCCATAAGCCGACCAGTTATCCGAGATATAGTAGTGCGCATCCAGAGAAGGCAGCAGCGAGGCCCAGGAATGGGAGTAGGCAAAGGCGCCCCCCACCGTGGTGTCATAGGCTGAATTGTAGGTCCGGTTGAAGTCGTTGAATTTCAGCCCTGGGGTGATGGACCACTTGCTGGTGGGGCGCCAGATATATTCCACGTAGGGCTGAATGGTGTTCATGGAACTGGTTTCCGCCTGATTCCCGCCATTGGCCAAACCCGCCTGATTGATGATAGATCCGAGTCCGCCGGTGGAAAGATCCACGTTATTGGTCCAGGACTGGTGCAACTGACGCTCGATCCACAGCCCGAAATTCAGATCGTCGTTGCCCAGCGCCCGGGTGGCCCGCAAAATATCGCCATAGGAGGTGTAGGCGGTCAACCCCGTCACGCCGGCAATGTTGGACCCCTGTGCGATATTCCCGCCGGACAATAACAACCCGTTTCCGGCTCCTGCCAGAGTTTGCCCCGATGTTCCGTTCGGATTATTGCCATTAATGGCATTGTGGGCAAGGGACGTGGTATACACTTTGTTGTCGATCTTCCAGTCGCCAAAGCGGGTTTGCAATCCGATGTAATCGAAATTGGAAGTGAACTGATCGTTGTTATACCCCACATAGCCGGTACTCAGCGGATTCTGGTTCAACCCATAGTTCGAACCATATTTTGAAATCTGCTGCGCCGTCGCCCCCGGCGATGCATTCTGAAAGGTATTGTTCTGCATGGCCACCACAGTGATGGCGGTGTCTTCATTGAGCGGTTTGATGAATTTGGCAAAGACGTTGCCCCGCCGTTCATTGCCGTTGGTCAGCGCCCCGTCGGTCTGGTAGTGGTTGTAATCGATGAACCCGCTGGCATCCCCGTAGTTCTGCATCACCCCCGTGTCATACTGAAATCCCACCAGACGGGAATTGAAACTGCCGATCTGAGAACGCACCGTTGCTGCAGGGTCTCCCTGGGGATCGTTGGAACGCAGGGCGATGGTTCCCCCGTAGGTGGAATCCCCCACCGTACTGGCCCGCCCTGGCCCCCGATCCACCGTGACTTCCCCCGTATCCTGACCCAGGAAGTAGGTATTCACATGGTGGGTAAAATCCGCGCCGTCCGCAAAGGGAATCCCGTCGAAGGTGACGTTGTATTGCCCGTCCTGGAAGGAACGCATGACCAATCCGCCGCCCTGATCGCTCCCCCCAGGTCCATTGGGACTGACGGACCAGACCCCCGGCGCAATGGCCGCATTATCCACATAGGTGGAGGCCCCGGTCTGGGTATTCTCGATGTAGTTACGGTTGATGACGGATTGAGGTTCGGTGGCGGTCAGAGATCCCTGGGTGGGGGCGTTGGCCGATGCCGACTCGGCAGGCGGAATGGCTTCGTTGCTATTACCTGCACCGCTGGATACCGAGCCCAGATCGTAAGCCCATAGGGTTCCCGGCAAGGCCGTCAGCATGGAGGCGTGAAACAGTCCGGAGATGAGCGGCCTCATACGAAATTTCTTCTTGTACATGATGTGTTCCTGTCAGTAATGTGAATGGGTCGGGGCTTGGCCCGTTTATTATTTTCAGGGTGTATTTTCCCATTTCTTTGTGACAGGGTCGTGTCGCAAATATTGCAGTTCTGTGAAACTTTTATGCATTTTCCAGATCCTCTGGAGTGCACGGTCATATCTCGCTATAATCCAGAGGGATGCCACTCCTGATGTTCACCCCATGGTTGCCCTGAACCCCGCCCCTCTGATCACCGATGTCCACCCCTTTCTGGAGATCGGTTTGGGGCTGGTCATGATCCTGCTCTGCATGCTCATTCACAGTTTCGGCATGTATCAGGTCATGCACCGCTTCGAAGTCCACTGGTGGCGTTTTGCCCGGGAAAATCATGAGTTGCGCCGGCAGATCTACTTTTTCTACCTGGTCTTCCTGATCCTGCTGACCCACCTGACGGAAATCCTTTCCCTGGCCTTGATCCTGCACTTCATGCAGGCCGTTCCGGACATGCGTACAGCCTTCTATCTGGCCGGTGAAACCTATACGTCGCTGGGAAACGGAGATGTATTGTTGCCCATGGGGTGGCGCCAACTGTCCATGTTCATCACCATGTCCGGACTGCTGACCTTCGGTTGGACCACCGGGGTATTGGCCAACATCGTGGGTAAGACCTATGATGCCCAGTTTGCCTCGGTCCGAGACAAACCTCCCCCCACAACCCCGCCTTCCAAAAACGGTGAAGGCTCCGTTGAAGACTGAAAGGATGCACTGACATGGGAGAACTCCTGGCCCTGTGCTATATCGGAGGCATTGCAGAAGTCGCTCTGATCAGCGGGATTTCCCATGTGCTTTTTCCAGAGTTGGCGGCTCTATCCTACGACATTTTCAAGCGTCCCCAGGGAAAGTGGGCCAGCGCTCCCCTCCTGCTGGTGCTGACTCCCTTTCTGGCGGCGGTGGTGGGTTTATGGCTGCAACACCAGTGGGGCTATGGCCCCCTGTCGCTGGGACTGGGAATTTCAGCGGCCCTGTTCTTCATCAAGGTCCTTCGCTCCCCCATCGCCCCCGCGATTTCTGCCGGGGTACTCCCCATCGCCCTGGATGATGGCAGTTGGTGGTATGCAGGCGCCGTGCTTTTCAGCACCTCCCTATTGGCGCTGGGATCGGTCCTGCGCCAAAAGTTCCAAAAAAACGCCCACCCTCCGCTCCCCCCTCCTTCACAAGCTGATCGAATCGATGATGAAGTGGAATGCCCCGCCACCCAATACCATTGGTTACCCTACTTCATCGTTTTTTTGGCCATTGCCATGGGACTGGTGCTCTTTTCCGGCTGGCGCTTCATTCTGTACCCCCCCCTGGTGGTTATTGCCTATGAAATGTTTGCCCATGCCGATGTCTGCCCCTGGGCGAGAAAACCCGTGCTGCTGGTTCTGGCCTGTCTATTGACCGCTTCCTCGGGGTTGGGGATTTTTCTGTTGCTCGGGCACGGGCCCCTGGCCGTGATCCTGTCCATGGGCGTTTCCATTGCCCTGATCCGTTTTTTTGATTTGCATGCCCCCCCCGCCACCGCCGTGGGACTATTGCCCTTCGTCATCGACCACCCCGACTGGCGCTTTCCCCTGGCGGTGGCTCTGGGAACGGGGTTGCTGTCCCTGATTTTTCGTCAGTACAAACTTCGACACCGATCCCTTGCCCACCCCCCCGCCCAGGGATAACCGGTCAACGCAAGGTCAGTGGATTGATCACCTGAAGAAGCCCGTCGGACACATAGGGAATCACCCCGGCCCGGCGCAGAGCAGAAACATCCTGGAGGGCACAGTCGGGATTTTGAGGATCACAGTAGTCAAGAACGATGACGGGCAAGCGATACTGACGGCGAATGGCATCGATCTGACCCAATAGCCACTGGGTATCCTGAGCAGAAACTGCGTAATAGATTTTATCTTTCTGGTTCCATCCCTGAAATACGGACTCCACCACCACTGCATTGACCAGGGAATGGACCTTGGGCAATAATTCAAATCCTCGATTCAGAACGATCTGTGCTTGAGGAAATTTTCGATGCAAGGTCACAATCAAGCGGACCAACCCGAGTTGTTGTCTTTCCTGTTCCTGGGGGTCCGTCACCACCTTGCGCCAGGAATCCAGGGTGTCCAGAAAAAACCCCCGGTAGCCCCGATTCCACAAGGGACGCACCACCTGCTCGGCAAAGTAGGCGGGCCATGCCGGCGAAGTCTGATCAATGATTTCAGAATTCCAGTCGGGATCATCGCCCAGAATCCAGGATTTTGGAAAGAGATCGTAATACCCCCGATTGGGAGTCACTTCGCCCACACTCACATAGGCAATCCAACGGGCCCGACTGCGGGGATAATGCACCGGGGTAAAATCACTGTCGGGATCCACCACCACCAGATCGAAATCCGCCAGTTCCCGTACGGCGGGATGTTTGCCGTAATAGAAAGCCACCGTCAAAGGTCTCGCCAATAGATGCGGACTGACCCCCCACAATACCAGCAAAAACCAGATGCTCGCTTTACCCCGCCGTCCCACAGACACTCCTTCAGTTATGGCTATAGACCAGTTCATCCTGATGGAGCATGTAGGTTTCGTATTCCAGTTCAGAAAAATACTGTTCCAGATAAAAGATTGCCATCAAGACCACCACAAAACTGGACAGGGCAAACCCATAGCCGTAGGTTTCCGGTCCTATTTTCAAGGTAACCCAGGTAAATAACCCCGTCAATACCACAAACAAAACGGACAGGATCATGACCACCCGCTGGCGATCGATGTACAGAAATACGTTGATCGCCACCAGGAAAAGCACCTGCAAACTGGCGGAAATGGTATCGATCCGCAGAAGGGGCAGGTAATAGACCGATATGCCCACGAGATGAAGCAAATCCCCTCCGAAAGCGAAGACCAGCAGCACCACGATGCCCTGGATTTTGAGCACCTCGTAGAGTCCCGTGCGGACCCCGCGCACCATCATGTTGCGCATGTTCTGAAGATGTTCATAAGTCCCCCCCGAACGCACGGCATCGTAAAAGGCATTGTAATATTCCACAAAATCCGTTTCGATGCGCAACAGGAAAAATGCCATTCCGGGCAACACCGCCAGATAGGACAAAAAGATCGGATAGTCGTAAATGAACGAGGCATGCAATGGCCCGATGACCGGTTGCCCTGTGAAGGGATAGTACCAAAACTGGATCTTGTGCAACCACTCGCCCAGATAGTAGCAAAGGCCCACCACGCCCAGACGGGGATAATTGAACCTGCGGTCGAAGACCTGCCAGGAAATATATTTTTCCGAACGAAAATTGCGGTAGATCAGGGCGTGCATCCCCAGAATCAAAAGGATATGACCCAGAACGAAACTGCCGATCAATCCGTTCAATCCGAACCGGGGAAACAGGAACAAGGCAAAAATCACCGCCGATCCGTAGCCCACCACGAACAGCAACAAAATCGCCCGGTATTGCTTGATTCCCGACAGAAAAATGATGCCGCACCAGATATTGCACAACAACACGAAGGCCGTCAGCATCAACAGGCGATAGTCAATATCCATGCCGGCAAACGCCGTAAAACACAGGATCAACCCCAGGATCCCGGCCCCCAAAGTCACCACCAGCAGCACCGCATGGTAACTGGGCAACACCGTCTCGTTTTCGTTCCCGAAGAGACGGTCTGAAATATAGCGGGTAAACATCAATTGCACCGCGCCCGTTAGAATCTGGCTCGCCGCAATCAAATAGGTCAGGGAAACCTGAAACTGAACGATGGGAAAATTGGTGCGCGCCACCGACAAACTGAACAGGCTGATCAACTGGATCGAGACGATGGACAGAATCAGGGGTCCGGAACCAATCAACCCCGCATAACTGTAGGCAGCCAGCGTACTGGTCAGATTATCCTTGTGGAGAATTTTGCGTATTTCAAAGCCAATGCCGGCCATCGTCGATCATCCTTCTGAAAATACTTCGGTGGGCTTCTGCCACAGGGTCGTATAGAGTTGACGGTAGTGGTCCTCCATGATTCGCGCATCATAGTAGCGAGATACCCGTGCCACTGCAGCGGCCTGCGCATTCTGCCAACATCCCGGAAGGGTCAGCAAGTCGATCATGGCCTGAGCCATAGCCTCGGGGTCGGCAATGGGAACCACGGCTCCCGCCTTCCCCAACCCGCGATCCTCCCCCGCCGCCCCCTCCACCAGTTCGCGACAGGCCCCCACATCCGTGACCACGACAGGCACTCCCGCCGCATAGGCTTCCAGAACCACCAAGGGCTGACCTTCGCTGATGGAACTCAAGGCCATCAAACCAATCTTGGGGTAATAGCGATCCACCTGCTGATGTCCCAGGAAGTGGCACTGAATGTCCAAAATTCCCAAACTGGACGCAAAACTGCGACATTCCTGAGCGTATTCCGGGTCTTCCCCCTCGCCCCCAATGATCCAGCCCTGTAACTCGGGTACTCGGCGCGTCGCAATAAAAATGGCTCGAATGAACGTCCGAATATCCTTGATGGGCACCACCCGTCCGATCAGGGCAACCACCAGCGGGACAGATTCCGGACGTTGCCCCCGCAAAGCCGAGAAACGTTGTAAATCTATGCCATTGGGGATGACCTGCGTACGTTCCGCCGGAGCCCCGTCATCAATCTGACGCTGCCGATTCTGCTCAAAAAGAGAGATGATGGACGTCGATGCGGAATAACACATCTGACCGATGGACTCAAAGAAACGTACCCACAGGTCCTGAAGATATCCGACCTGGGTGGAATCTTCCTCGAGAAAGCGCCGGTTATCCCGCAACCAGGAACTTTGCAGCAAATCGATCTTGCGTTCCTTCGTGTAGATTCCATGCTCGGAGAGCAACAAGGGACGTCCCGTCCGGTAATGAAGCAAAGCGCCCAGAAATCCGGCATAGCCCGTGGAGACCGTGTGATATACCTGGGCGGGAATGATCTGGTGACTGACATTGACGATCTCCCAGATCGGTTTATGCATCATGCGCACCGTCCAGAAATAATCGGTAAAGGAGGGATCCGTGGAGTATCGTTCATAGTACTCGGTGATCATGTCCCAGGACATCTTGCCGTACAGGAACTGTGCGTCATCCAGAGCTTTTCCATTTTCCATCTGAGGAAGGATCTGACGCAGGAGATGCCCGCTCAGGTCCGGATGCAGGGGATCTCGCAATGCCTGATGGAAGTGTTCCATTTTTTCAAAAGCCTGGGGATCCCCCTTGCGTACTTCCCTTACCGCTTTCTTGGGTACGACATCATGAATGAAAAACTCTTCGTAATAGACCACATGGTCCGGCAAGGTATAAACGGGATCTCCATAATCCTGGGGACTGCTTCCCATAAATACCAGCGCAAAAGACACATCGGGAAACTCGGTCAGAAGATGACTGACCCAGGCTGAAACACCGCCCGATACATAGGGGTAGGTTCCTTCCAGCAAGAGACAAACGTCCGCTTTTTCTGCTCTTTTAAAACTCCTTTTGTTCTTCATGGCAACCAATACCTCAACAAGGGCTGGAGTTGGGGCATGCGCGCACTATTACGCAACCCCTTGAGCAACAAGGGAACCCGATGCAGTTCCCCCTTTAGAAAAGCCACTTCGGCGAGCCAGGGCAAAAGACGATCCTGCGGATAGTTCAATTGCTGCGCGCGCAGAAAATGGTTTTCCGCCAACCCATAGTCTTGATGCAACAGCGCACACCGTCCCAGCAGAAACCACATTTCCGCCTCTTCGGGGGACAAATCCAGGACTTGATGCGCAAAATGTGCAATCTGGGTCAGCGTATGTTGGCGCACCTCCCCCGTCACCAGATTCTGATAGATCAATTCCCAATACAACTGAGCCATGCGCATCCACAGTTGAAGGGGATGTTGTCCCGCCGGCAAAGCCGCCAGTTGATGATGAATCTCATAGACCTGTTTCATCACCTCCTTTTCAGCCTTATCCATGGTTCCATAAGCCAACAGGCGTACCTCATCGCTGGAGTCTGCCAGGAGATCGGAGAGCATCTGGCCGGAATAGCGCAAGGGCATGGAACGCAACGTCACCACCGCAGACAGTTTGCTGGCCAGGGGTGCCTCGGTGGTGGTGAGTTTGGCCAGCAGGCGAGAACCCACGCCATGGGTAATGCGGTTCAACAGGTGATGATTGAATTCAGGGGTGTCGGCGGCCCCCAGGTAACCGTGATCCGGGAGTGGTTTCAAAAACCGGTGAACGGCCATTTCAGTCAAAAAAAGCAGGGCGCCGGCCACCGGCAAAAACTGGCAGGTCAAAAAGACATGCAACAGGGAAGCGCGACTGGGGAGGGCAAAAAATGCAGGCCAGAGCACTGCATAAAATAATGTCGTCAGCAGGGATGCACAGGCTTGCCAGAAGAAAAAACCCAGCAACACCTCCACTCCGGCCTGGGGACCCATCAAGGCATGGATGGCCATCCCCTGAAAAAGGAAAGCCAGGAACCCCAGAATGATCGTCACAGGAATCATGGGGCACGCACCTGATCGTAAATCGTTTTCAAATCCATTTCGGCATCCCGTGCTTTGACGGAAATCGAATAAAAACGGATTTTCGCCTCAGCCAGGGTCGTCTGGAAGGTCTGTTTCAAACCCGCCTCGACCCGGTTCATATACCCCAGGACCCCGTCTCCTTCGGTCAACGGCATCAGGAACAGGGCAAATTGCCGTTCATCGTTCTGATCTGTCCAGAGCATGTCCAGCGAACGCAACTGGCGAATCACTTGCTGAAACTGCAAATCCCCTGGACCCGAGCGGGGAAAACTCAGCGCCACCAAGGAAGATTCGATGTCATAAAGTTTCTTGAGATGAGAGATCCGCTCCACCTCCGCAGCAAATCCATAGGGGCACTGGGGCATGAGACGATGGACCTGCCCCACCAACTGGTATTCGGCCAGGCCGTCGCCGTAGTAATCCAGCAATACCCGCATCAATTGCATATTGTCGTGGTTGAGCGCCATGAAATGAATCTGATGGACCAACAGGACCCCAATCAATTCGCCCGTGACCTGGACGATGGGAGCCGCCACATAGTAGGAGCCCAATTTCTCCGCATCCACCGCCTTGAGGTGGGACAGGGACTGACGCGCCAAACAGTCCTTCAGAACCGGATCCTCTTGATTCAGGGGAATCGGCGTGCCCACCCCGGCGTAGGATACGTCCACGACCTGACCATTGGAAGCCACCGAATAAAGGGTTGCGGAACCCAGTTGGCAAATCATCGAGATGAGGTCCAGTGCCGCCTGCGCCCCTTTGAAGGGAGAATGAGGTTCTTCGGAAGCGGTGGACAGGGCGGTGATTTCGCGCATATGTTCCAGAGCGCTGCGCAAGGTTGCCGGTCTCGTAAACAAATCCCGTTCCAGTCGATCGTGTGAAACCCGCAGGAGGTAGTGAGCCGTAGTCAGAGACGCCAGGTGATCGTTGAGGTAACCGTTGATCCCGTTGGCCCGAACCGACAGATTCGACCAGACATCGCGAACATGGCCTGCCAGAATCACCTGAACCAACCCTCCGGACATGAACATCACCGGGAAACCCAACGCCCCATTGCCCTGATAACCCCGGTACAGGATCTCCCAGGCCAGAACGATCATCAACCCGGCCAGGACGCCCATCAGGGCACCATAACGCAATGCCAGGGCCGTGGCCACCAACCAGATCCAGGGGAAGGTCAGCATGAGTAATAGCGGATCTTGCGGGTTGATCCAATAAAACACCCCGATGGTCGCACCCATGTACCCCACGACCTCGAGCACCGCCACCGGACGAATGGCCGTTTTCACAAAGAAACGACTGTACAGCGTCACCCCGTCCAGGGCATCGCTGAAACGGGCTTTTTTGGCTGCCTGGATAGCGTTTTCCACGGTCGTCCAAACTCAACGGGGGTATTCGATGGGGATCAGTAACTGATCGATCAAGGTCTGTCCCACGGATCCCACGCTTGAACGACTCCAACCCGTCCGGCTACCCGTCGCGCTCCAGACCGTCTTTCCGGTGGTCATGTCCACCAGATTGAAGGTCACACTGACGGCAGGCTCGCCATCCACCCCGGTCTTGTAACGCCATTCCTGGACAGATCCGGTCAGAGCGTATTGAATCCTGTTTTGACTGGCCCAGTCCATGGCGGCCTGTTGCAACTTGGCATTGTTCCCCAGAATGAATGTATCCTTTTCATCCTTGATGGGGTAACGCTTGAGGTCCATTCCCCCCTTCTGATGCAGGATACTTTCCGTGATGCTGGCCACTCGGTCCCCGGCATCGGGGGTTTCCGTATAATTGGCCATGGGCAGAAGTGCCCAGGAGGCGTTCTTGTCCAGGGCAGGCGGTTGCCCCACATCGAGCGTTGAACAAGCCGCCAACCCAACGGTTGCTGCGGTCAGCGCCCAAGCAATGGTTCTATTCGGTTTCATGATGTCCTGTCTCCTGACGTATCTTTAAAGTTAAAAAATTCTGCCGCAGACTTCTCTACCCACTCAATAAAAGTACCGATAACTGACCCCTGTCTGGGTCATGGATTCCGTACTGCCGGGTGCCGTTTCGTGGAAATAATAGATCCGGGCATAATCCCCGCCAAAGATCGGTCCTGCCAGTCCCGCGCTGATCTGGGGCAGCAATCCCAGAATCGTGTCATTCACGACCCCTGCGTCCACATAGGGTTGCCAACCGGGACGCAGATAATTATTCTCATAGTCGGTTCCATACCCCGTCATCAGCCCATACTGGGAAATGTTGCCGGGCATGAAAAAAGCCGTATTGACTGCCTGTCCCCTGGGTACCAGCGTGGCCAGTTGGGGGAGTACCACGTTCCCTGCCGAATTGAACCGGCCTTCATAGGTCACGAAGCGCAGGTTCCAGTTGGGCATGCTGCTCATCAACTGATAGCCCATTTCCATGGAATACAGTAGCCCGTTGCCGAGATATTCTCCATTCTGCGCATTGAACCGGTCCCCTTCCACGGAGGTTTTGAGAAACCACCGGGGAGCAAACAGCCATTCCAGGGACATGTCCACCATGTTCTTCATTCCCATCACCTGAATGACCGGAGAAAGATCCGTAAACTGGTTCCAGCCCGCCATCACCCGCGCCTTGAGCGTGGGCGACCAATTGTATTGGGCACTGCCACTGTAGGTGTCGAAGGCATACCAAGCCGAACGATGGCCCACCGTCACGGCATAATCCCGGGCATCGGTATGATCGCCGAGAGTAACGACCATGCTGTTGTCCTGAGCCGGAACATAAGCAACCTGACGGGTATTCAGATCGGTTTGGGTGCGCTGAATGGCTTCCGCATCCAACGTATACTCATTGTTCAGCGCAAACCCCACTCCCGCAGATTTTTCCACATAGGACAGGGGACTCCAGGTACTGACGTTCATGCCCGCCACCACGGAGGGGGTGATATAGCCTTGGGGGCTCCAATAGGGCCCGGGAGAGGGATCCTGGTTCTGGCTGATATTGTCGCTGGGTGTCAGCAGCACCTCCCGTTCGATTTCATGACGGGTGGTATTGTTAGGGGCATTTTCGCCCCCTTCAAAGGCGGTGGTTTGTGCATCTGCTCTCCGACCCAGGCGTTCAAGACTTTCAACCCTTTGATCCACCTGGATCTTGCTCTCCTGATCATCCACCAGGCGGGCCAGAGTTTCCTGGTCATTCTCTGCCAGGGCCAGCGTGATCCGGGCATCGGTGGAATGCAGCAAACGATTGCCATACTCCTGTGCCAGCCAGGCCCGCGCCAGATCGTTATGTTCCCCGCCCAGGGCCCAGGAAGTCGCCACATCCTTGGCCGCGTTGGAAACCCGGCAACGCTCGCTCAGAACCACTTTTTTCTTGGCTTCGGGGGATAGACCTTCCGCATCCAGTTCCTCCAGGCAATCATCCCCGGTTGTCAAGGGAACATCCTGAAAAGCCCGGAGGTTTCCCAGCAGCGATTCCGCTGCCTCAGGAGAATCTCCCGACCGCTTCCGCCAACGCCGTCGTTGCAGAAGTTGGGTGAGGTAATCCAGGGAAGCATCCCCATTCACGAAAAGTTGACTCAAGGATACTCTGAGCGCCAGGGGTGATTCCACACCGCCCATGTCCAGCACCGGCGTTACGGGTTGCAGTGCATTGCCTCTGGATACCAGATTCCGGATCGAGGAGGAAGGCTGAAGTGGCGCAGAAATCAAGGCATTGAGACGACTCCATGCGGCCCGGCGCGAACGCCACGCCGACGCCTCATCCCCGGAATCCTCCTGGGCATAGGAAAGAATCAGCAACCACTGGGGATCGTCTTTCATCTCCTTGGCCTCCCGGGACAGGTATCCCAAGGCTCTTTCAGGCTGGTTCAAGCGGACGTAAGCCGCTCCTGCGACCCCCCAGTAAATCGAGTCGGCTTCGATCCGATGACGCCAACCGTAGAGCACGGTTTTCAATTCGTCATCCGCACCAAAGTCCACCAATGCCCATAGATAAGCCACGCGCTGGGTATCACCGATCTGAGGCAACATCATTGCCTGGTGCATATCGGCCAAGGCCAGTTTCCAATGCCCACTGCGCAAAAAATAATCTCCCCGTGCCATCAAAAAATCGGCATTGGTTTCAAACTCGGCGCGCTGTTTGGCAGTAAGTCCTTGCAACAAGGCATACACTCGACCCCAGGCCCTGGCGGTGGAATAACTGCCCATGGCATTCAACAAGGATTGCAGTTTGCCCGTCAAACGAAATTGCAATTCAAAAAGCCTGCCGGCATCCAGGGGATACCCCGCGTAGTAGTTCTCCATGTCCAGGAGGTCATCATCATCGTACCCCCCGGTCTCCAGCAATTTCTTGTGTCCTTCACTGGCCGCCTGATCATGGTGGGACAAATCCGCGACTTCGGCGTAGGCTCGCCAGAAGGGGGCATTCACCTTGTCCACACCCACTCTGGATTTAACCTGGGTCAACTCGTCAAAAGCCGCCTGGGGGTTCTTTTTTTGCAGATCGATATCCGCAATGTCGATGGCATAGCGGGGCGAAGGTCCATAGTCTGCCTGCAAGCGATGAAGCGCCCACAGCGCCTTGTCTTCATCCCCCAGATCTTCGGCCAGTTGAGCATACCGTTCCAGCATGGGAACCCGCATTGACCCAACCGCACGGGCCTTCAGAAAATCCAGACTGGCCTCCGGTTCAGCCAGCCGCTCATGGGCGGCGATGATCTTTCCGATCAATTCGAGGTCCTCGGGATTGCGCTCGGATTCATGCAGCAAGGCCGTCAGATAACTTCGATCATCATTGGTTTGGCGGGCAATCCTCAGGACATTTTGCCAGGCCTCCTCATTGTGGGTAGCCTGGGCATAAATCATCCAGTTTTCCAGAGCTACCTTGGGCTGCCCATTCCACAGCGCCACCTGGGCCAGGCGTTTGGTCCAGACCGCAGGGTCAAGATGGCGCTCCAGCGCCTTGAGACAAACTGCTTCCGCTTCCTTCAACTGGCCATTCCCCACAAAGGCACTGTACATCAACTCGAAATCTTCGAGGTTTTTTGGGTGTGCCCCCGCCGGTGCTGCCCATCCACCATTTTTCGGCGCGCGCGCGCCCTGCGTGGAAGATTGCTCGATTTCCGGCGTGACATCCCTGGCAAAGGTGGCATCCTCATCATTAACTCCGGATTCTGCACCCACCCCCAACCCATTGATGGCCGGTTCCTGATCCGCGCTACGATGAAAACGGGCAGGCGACTTCGCCCAGAGTACAGCACCGGGAACCCCATCGGAAAACCTGGACCCATGCCTGTGAAAATATCGCCGGGCCGAACCTGACGTTGGCCCATCCCAATGAACCCAGCGCACCGCAGGGCCGATACTTTCTTCACGCCGGCTGAGTTGTAGCAGGAGTTTTGCGTATTTCACTTCAAGATCATGCCGTTGTGCGCTTCTTGCCAACTTGAGCATGGTCGCCACGGCTTCCGGATCCATTTCCATCCCCGCCATATGCGCATCGGCCGCAACACAGGCTGCGGCCACCTGGTTTCCTGCCTCCAGAGCGCCGATCCCGGCAGCCCAGGCACGTCTTTTGTCCGAAACACTCCGGGATAACCCCTCGACCTGGAAAAAAGCTTCTGCGGCAAGGGTGTAATGCTGACTGTCCAGCGCAGCTTTGCCATAACGTGCGTACCACAGGCGTGCGCGTTCGGGATCCTGAACGGCGAGGGCCTGATAGTCCTGGGACATCACGTCGAAGTTGGAGGAATCTCGAGCCATCCTGACCAGATATTCCAGGGTCGGCACATCCCAGTGATAGTCGAGCGTACGATTCAACAACTGGCGCGTCTCCCCCAGATAATGCGCCCGTTGAATACTCTGCAGAGGATATTCAAAAGCCCGCTGTTCCGCGACCCGGACACGAATGAACAGGGCCCGTGCCCGATCCTGTTTCCCCCCCAGGTCCTCCAGGCGTTGTGCCGTCTTGAGCGCCGCATCCCAGTGTCCGAGGGTCATGTATTGCCAGGCCAGGGTTTCCAGCATGGCGGGTTGATCCGGATGCCCGGCCAACCGGCTTTCGAGATAGGCGATGGAAATGCCGGTGGGCTTGAAGGGATCCACGGTTTTCAGAAAAGCTTCATTGCCTTGATAGGCGGCAGCCATGGACAACAGAATCCCGGCCCCGAGAATCAACGTCAACCAGGGACGAATGATTTGTTCCCGTTCAATCATGACAATGAACCTCAATGTCATGCACGGGACCTTGCTCTCCCACGGAAGGCGGGAAGGAGACCTTCAACCGTCCCTTCCCATCCTCCGTGGACTGAACCTCCCGACCATCTACCTTGAACCCGCAGGCATGATCCGCATGGCTCAACAGCACATAGGGTTGGTAATAGCCCCGGGCATCGAAACGAATCCCTCGACCTTGCCGCTTGAAATGGGTGATATACGCCGTAGCGGCCGACACATAGGGCAGCGGATCCGCCGGATGATTCACCGGCAGCAACGATACGCTGGCCTGGTCATCCCCCAGATGCACATAGGTTCCACCGGGAACGGACAAGTACCCAACGACTCCGGAGGAATGGGTCAAATCAGGAATTTCTCCCACCGGCAAGCGAAATTCCCGGAGACTCCTGCCCGTTCGAATCTGCCACTGCCCCTCCTGCATGGCCACCGACGCATGCCGCGCATCCAGAACTTTTTGAATGAAATCCGAGGTATACACCGGGAACACCGGTTGTTTCAACGTCACATCGTACACATTCTGAAGTGCTTTCAAGGAAGCCAACTTGGTGCCGGAATAAAAGTGGAAATAGATATCCACCGGTTTGATTCTCAGCGGAAACTCGGTGATTTCGTAGGTTTCCAGAACCCGCACCATGCCATAGAAGGGTCGCGTCCAATCGTTCGTGTAGATGTTCTCGTTCATTTCCGCCGCATAGATCTGGTAATTCTGATCGCCCTTCCCCTTCGCGATTCCGGCCCCACTGATGTCTGTCCAGGAACCATCGGGCTTGACAGGCAGGGTGTCCCCCCCCGTTGATGTTATACACGCCCGCCTTCCATGCCTCTTCCAAAGCGGCCGCTGTGGGGTTTGCCGCCCCCGACCATTGTAGAACCCGGACTTTTTTCCCCGGTGGAGCCAACCGGCCATTGATATACTCGATGGAACCCTCGATCTCTCGTTTGAGATCGAAGGTATAGCCCGGAATCTGCATGGATAACTGTTCCTTCTGCTGCCCATACTTGGGATCGGCCAAAATCCAGTCGAGAGGATGGCTATAGGTGTGAGAACCGATTTCAATATTGGGCAGGGCAAAAATCTTGCGCGCAATGGATTCCAGTCTGGGGGACAGGGCAGGATATTTCCCCGTGGGACCAATTTCCCCCTCCACAACGGAAACCGTCATGGGAATGGGATATTTTTTGAAAATCTGGTCATACAGGGCTTCCGCCCCATAATCATAACCAGGAAATTCTGCCCGGGAAGGAAATCCATCCCCGTCCACCTGGACGAAAAACAGGCGTCGCCCATTCTCCGAAGTGGTATCGGGTACCGGCATCGCCGGCAACGACAAGGATTGGCGCAGGAATTTAAGGGGATCAATGACCCAATAGTTCCGATTCAACTCTCCCACATACTCCAGGGAAAACGGAGCCAGGGCATAGCCTCCCCAAGGCAGGGTGGCCGCCATATCCATGATCGTGTCGCCCACCTGGATCTGTGCCAGGGATTGCCCTGTGGGGCCGATGGCCAGCCCCACGGCATCCTGTATCTCGACCTGCGGCGCGTGTTCGAAACCGATCATGGGGGCAGTATGAAGAATCCTGGCGGTGGCCCCGGGCAGATACCCGCTGGGCAGTACCTTGAGATCCAGAACCTGTGCGGTCTCAATATCGATGTCGAAACCGAAGCGATCAAATACCGCCACCGGAACGTGACGGTGTACCTCCTTCAGAAACCATAGGCGCCATTTGTCCTGATCCGCCACATCCTTATCCAGAAAAACTGCGATGCCGGCGTAACGATCGGGCGTAATGTCTTCCGGCAGCCCCTCGTTGACGTTTACATACCGAACGTCATAGCCCAGATAGTCCAAGGGCAGAGACAGGATCTTGGACCCCGTTCCTTCCTCGATGGCCGTCCCCGGATCCAGCGATTGAACCACCAGAATCTTTCTGGGCATCACCCTCAGTTTCCCGATGCCCACGATGTTTTCGTCCGGGCTGGTCACATAAGGAATCAAACCGGCCTGGGCAGACTTCCGGGCCAGGGCCTGCTGACCTTCCCTGTCATACGTCTGAGCCAGTTCAAGGTCGATCAACGGGACCCCAGGGTATTTTTCCTGCCAATGATGCAACTGGCTCAACTGCTCATCCAGACGGTGGGGATCCACGGTTAGAAACCAACCCTGCAGGGCATCATAGGGCTGAAAGATCGATTCCACCACCCATCCGGCCAAAAGATCCCCACGGGCGTCGGCCACCGGCAAATGATTCCGCAAGAATATCCGCGCACCCTTGAATTCGCCATGAACTTCGGTCAGGGCCAGGGAAAGCCAGCGGTCTTCGGTACTGGGCGGAGCAGAAAAAAACGAGTCTCCGCCCCTTTCCTTATCGGTCAGATAGAAGTCACGAAACCCTTTCCCCCATAACGGCGCAAGCGTTTTTTCCAACCAGGCGGCAGGGGTGCCCTGATAGTCTTTCTGCGTGATTTCCACACGGGCCGCCCAGCGGGTATGAGGATACCGTTCTGACGAGGGCAAGGCAAATACCGCCGGATCGACGATTACCTCATCGAAGGCCTGGAGCAGATCCAGAGGCGCATCGGTCCCCAGATAAAACGCCACATTGGGCGATGCCTCCCCCTCGGCGGCGAGAACCCCCCCCCCAAGCATCGAGCCTGCCCACAGGCAGGCCCATAGTCCCCAAACCCTTACCAAAGTCACACCCCGACTTCCCGATATCGTTGCCAGGCCCAGGTACTGGTGCACATGTCCTCCAGACTCCGCGTCGTCTTCCAGTGCAATACGCGCAGGGCCCGTGCGGGATCAGCGATGCAGGAGGCAATATCCCCAGGGCGACGGTCCACGATCTGGTAGGGAATCGACCGGCCGCTGGCCTTTTCAAAGGCGGCAACCATTTCCAGCACGCTATGCCCCTGTCCGCTCCCCAGATTGATGGCCTGCCAACCGGGCTGGGTCGCCACGAAATCCAGTGCAGACCGGTGCCCCTCCGCCAGATCCATGACATGGATATAGTCCCTCACCCCCGTACCGTCCGGCGTTGGATAGTCATTGCCAAAGATTCTCAGAAGAGGACGTTTGCCGGAGGCCACCTGCGCCACAAAAGGCATCAGGTTATTGGGAATTCCCGCCGGGTCTTCTCCGATCAATGCCGAGGGATGAGCTCCCACCGGATTGAAATAGCGCAAACAGACGATTTTCCATTTCTCTGACGCCCGGGCCACATCGTGCAACATTTCCTCGATGTGTGATTTGCTGCGTCCATAGGGGTTGGTGGCGCTCGTTGGATGAGTTTCATCGAGGGGCAGAGTTTGAGGATCCCCATAAACAGTGGCACTGGAACTAAAAACCAACTCATGCACCCCGCAGGTCTGCATCGCCTCCAGCAAACTGAGGGTACCTTGAATGTTGCAACCATAGTACTCAATGGGTTTGGCCACCGATTCGCCCACGGCCTTGAGCCCCGCCAGATGAATCACCGAGTTGATGCGGTAGTTGCGCAACGTGGAGACCACCGTATCGCAGGTACGCAGATCCGCATGAACGAAGGGAACGGTCTGACCAGTGATTTTTTCCAGGCGTTGCAATACCGAAGGATCGCTGTTTGAAAAGTTATCCAGCACCACCACGGAAAAACCCGCCTGAAGGAGCACCGTCACTACATGACTACCGATATAACCCGCACCACCTGCTACAAGCACATTTTTCTTGTTATTCAACCCTACTCCCCCTACTTCTCCCCCATCATGAATTGCTCATGATATTTTTCTAAGAAACAGCCGTCCGTTCCGAAATACCAAGACGCATGGTAATCAAAAACTGCTGTTTTATATTGTCATAAAGCAAAAAAAATTTGTAAAACTCCCATCTCTAATTCCTTATCGGAAAAATTTCCTTTAAATTTAGCATATTTTTTCAAATCAATGCACTGCCATTTTCCCGATGCCAAAGTTGAATGCCTTCCCATGCCTCGGCAGCAGTTTCTGCGTACCAATACAGGTCCAGATCTTCCGCATCGATATGCCCCTGATCCAGCATGTATTCTGCGTCGAACACCCGACGCCAGTAGGCTTCGCCCACGAGGACGACCGGAATCGGCGCCACCTTGCGGGTCTGAATCAGGGTCAGAGCGCCAAATAACTCGTCCAACGTACCGTAACCGCCGGGCAGCGCCACAATAGCCACCGCACGTTTCATGAAATGAAGTTTCCGCATGGAAAAATAATGGAACTGAAAACACAATCCCGGCGTGATATACGGATTGGGAAATTGTTCACGCGGCAGCGTTATGTTCAACCCGATGGAAGGCGCCCCCTCCTCAAAGGCACCGCGATTGGCCGCTTCCATGGCGCCGGGCCCTCCCCCGGTCATCACCACCAGACGGCCCCCCCCCGCATCGTTTCCAACCTTCCCCACCAGCCGCCCCAATTCCCGCCCTACCTCGTAATAGCGCGCCAGGGACAGACGATTTTCGGCCAAACGCCGTTCCCGTTCCAATTGGGGATCGTCCGGCGCCTGCAGGCATTGCGCCATGATCCGTTTCAACTCGTCTCCCGCCACGGCGGGTTCACGCAGACGGGTGCTGCCAAACACCACGATACACCGCTCGATGCCCTGGTCGTGCATGCCCTGTTCTGCCTTGGCGTAATCCAGTTGAAGCCGCACACCGCGCGCAGATTCGGACTGGATGAAGTCCGTGTCCTCGTCCGGTTCCCGATAGGAAGAATGTTCGAGGATCGCTTTCAGACGTTGTTCCAGTTGAAGATCCCCAGGATCTCTTTTGGGGTGGGACCAGGGCAGGGGTTGCTTGCGGCGCAGGGGATCGGGAGGGGTGGGAATATGCGGATAAGGGCGTTTCATCCAGGGTCTCCTGAGGGTTATAGATCAACGGTGAGAGTCAAATTCTCCCGACTGTACCAGTTCAGCCGCCCGCACCACGGCACGGGCCTTGTTGACCGTTTCCTGCCACTCCGCCGCGGGGTCCGAATCCGCCACGATGCCGCCGCCAGATTGAACCCAGAGTTGCCCCCGGGCAATGACTGCCGTGCGAATGGCAATAGCCATGTCCATGTTGCCATCAAACCCCAGATACCCCACTGCACCGCCATAAATCCCCCGGCGCGTGGATTCCAGTTCGTCGATGATTTCCATGGCCCGAACCTTGGGGGCACCGGACAGGGTGCCCGCCGGGAAGGTGGCGCGTAACACATCCAGCGCCCGCATTCCCGGACGCAGACGTCCCACCACGTTGGAAACGATGTGCATGACATGGGAGTAACGTTCAATGGTCATGTTTTCGGTCACCTTCACCGAACCCGTCTGGGCAATCCGACCCACATCGTTGCGCCCCAGATCCATGAGCATGAGATGTTCAGCAATTTCCTTGGGGTCCTGCAGGAGTTCCCGGGCCAGAACTTCATCTTCCACGGAATCTTTACCGCGCGGACGCGTCCCTGCAATGGGACGAACCGTCACCTCGCCGGCACACAGGCGGACCAGAATTTCAGGCGAGGCACCCACCACCTGAAACTCTCCAAAATCGTAGTAGAACAGGTAAGGTGAGGGATTCAATCGACGCAATGAGCGATACAGGGACAGCGCCGAAGTCTCGAAGGATTGGCACATCCGCCGGCTGAGTACCACCTGCATGACATCCCCCGCCTCGATATAAGCCTTGGCCCGCTCCACCATGTGCCGATGCTGGTCCGGAGACATATCCGACAAGGGAGTCATCAGGTTATCCGGCGCAGGTTCCGGCAAACGGACCCCCGCCCGCAAGGCTTCCTGCAATTCCGCCAAACGTGCTTCTCCCCGCGCCCGTGCCTCCGGGAGACCGGGATCCACATACACGATGAGATGCAGGAGTCCGGACAGGTTATCGATGACTGCCAGTTCCGTGGTCAATAACAGCAGAATGTCGGGCACGCCAACGTCATCGGGTTTCCAGCCGCCGGACAGGCGAGGTTCGATATAACGCACGATATCGTAACCAAAATATCCGGCCACGCCCCCGTGGAAGCGGGGCAGATCCGGCGCAGGCGCGGCCTTGTACCGATCGATGAAGTCCTGAATGAAAACCAGCGGATCCGGACATTCCACGGTTTCCACCACGACCCCCTCCGTGATCACTTCCACCCGGTAACCGGTTACCTGCAAACGGGTTCGGGCGGGCAATCCCACGAAGGAGAAACGACCGAAACGTTCCCCCCCCTGTACCGACTCCAGCAGGAACGAAAAAGGACGGTTTGCCAATTTGGCGTAAACCGCCAGCGGGGTTTCGAGATCGGCAGGAACCGTCCGTACCAGGGGAATCAGGTTAAATCCGGCTTCCCCTCCTTCCGCAAATGCCGTTTCAGTCATCGGGCCAGTTCGGCACGCATCGCATCGATGGTGGCCTTGTAATCTTTGGTGTTGAAAATGGCCGAACCCGCCACAAAGGTGTCCGCGCCTGCCTCGGCCACGGCGCGAATGTTGTCCACCTTGACCCCGCCGTCGACTTCGAGCCAGATATCCCGTCCGCTGGCGGTAATGCGCTGACGCGCTTCGCGCAATTTATCGAGCGCCGAAGGAATGAAGGATTGCCCGCCAAAACCTGGGTTGACCGACATGATCAGAATCAGATCCACCTTGTCCATGACATGATCCAGATAATTGAGCGGAGTCGCCGGATTGAACACCAGACCCGCCTTGCACCCCTGATCACGAATCAATTGCAGGGTGCGGTCCACATGCTCCGAAGCCTCCGGATGAAAACTGATGATATTGGCCCCCGCTTTGGCAAAGTCCGGAATGATGCGGTCCACCGGCTTGACCATCAGATGGACATCGATGGGCGCCTGGGTATAGGGTCGGATGGCCGAACACACCAGGGGGCCGATGGTCAGGTTGGGTACATAGTGGTTATCCATGACATCAAAATGAACGATGTCTGCACCGGCGGCCATCACCTGGGATATCTCCTCCCCCAAACGGGCAAAGTCGGCGGAGAGAATACTGGGGGCAATGCGAAAGGTCATGACGGAACTCCTTGGAATTTGATTCACGGAAACGGATTAAAGTGATGACATTCTAACAGGCCGAAGCCCGGTAATGGTACGCTATGCGCATGACGCGCCTTCTGATTTCTGCCTGTATTCTGGTTCCGTTCCTGCTGGCAGGCTGTGCCACCCCGCCTCCTGCCCCACAATCTGCCGCCTCCGCGCCCCGGCCCGGTGTCTGCGCGCCCGTCTCTCCAGCCTGCCCCCAACCGGTAAAAACCGTCTCAACCCCGGCGGAAAACCTTGCGCTGCCCCCGCCAGGACACCTGGTCCGTACGGATTTCAGCCAGTTACCCCACTGGGACAGTGGGCTCAGTCCGGCCACCTGGAATGCCTTTCTGGAAAGTTGCACCCGCCTGTCCCAGGATGCACCCTGGACCTCCCTCTGCCAACAGGCCACTGCCCTGGGCCCCTTTGATGCCCTCACCATGCGTCGGTTCTTCGAACATTCCTTTGACCCCTGGCAGATCCTCAACCCGGACGAATCCCCTCAGGGTCTGATCACCGGTTATTACGAACCCCTTCTGCAGGGCAGTCTGACGCGTACCGCAGTCTACCGTTTTCCTCTCTATGGCCCACCGCCAGATCTGCTGACCATCGATCTGGGCGACCTGGCCCCCGACCTCAAGGGACGGCACCTGCGCGGACGACTGGTGGGCAACCGGGTGGTCCCGTATTTCTCCCGCGCCGAGATCGACCTCGAGGATGGGCCCCTGACCGGTCACGAACTTCTCTGGGTCGACAACCCGGTCAAATTGTTCTTCCTCCAGATTCAGGGGTCCGGGGTGGTCCAGTTGCGAGACGGACGACGGCTGCATGTGGGGTATGCGGATCAAAATGGCCATCCGTTTCGTTCCATTGCCCGCTATCTGATGGAACAGGGACAATTATCCCTGGCCCAGGCTTCGATGCAGGGCATCGAAGCCTGGGCGCGGTCACACCCCCAGGATCTCCAGGCCGTGCTGAACCAAAACCCCAGTTTCGTTTTTTTTCGTCTGCTTCCGCCGGACCTGCCCGGCCCCCTGGGAACCCTGGGCGTTCCTCTGACCGGTCAGGCCAGCCTGGCGGTGGATACCCAGGTTATTCCCCTAGGCGCGCCCGTCTTTCTGAGCACCACCTGGCCAGGCCGAAACCAGCCCCTGGATCGACTGATGATGGCCCAGGACACAGGAGGCGCCATTCGTGGTGCGGTCCGCGCAGATTTTTTCTGGGGCTTTGGAGTCGAGGCCGAAGAAGCGGCCGGACACATGAAACAGGCAGGGCAACTTTGGTTACTTTATCCGCACGGCGTGCAACCGCCTGCGGCGCACTGACCAGAAAGTCGGGAACAGTTATAATGCACGGTTACTATCAGGATTCCGGGAACGCCCTTGTCTGATTCCTCTGCTCATCAACTCCATGCCTTCGGCCTGAACCACCAGACCGCACCGGTGGCAGTACGCGAACGAGTAGCCTTCCCGCGGGAACGCCTGCAACCGGCCCTGAGTGCCTTGCTCTATGCCACCCCCGCCGAGGAAGCGGTAATCCTGTCCACCTGCAACCGCACGGAAATTTATTGCAAAACCCCCCATCCGGAAACGGTGGCCGACTGGCTGGCGGATCATCATGAGTTGACGGGTTTCGACCTGTCCCAATATTTGTACCACCTCGACGGCAGTGCCGCTGCCCATCATGCTTTTCGTGTGGCTTCCGGCCTGGATTCCATGGTATTGGGTGAAACCCAGATTTTGGGACAGGTTAAACAGGCGGTCCGCCTGGCCGATGAGGCCGGAACCCTGGGCCCTCTGCTCAATAAAATGTTTCAAAGCACCTTCTCCGTGGCCAAGGCGGTGCGCAGTCAAACCGGCATTGGGGAACGGACCGTCTCCCTGGCTGCAGCGGCGCTCAAATTGAGCGCCGACGTACTGGGTCCCATGAACGAGCAACAGGTTCTGTTCATCGGTGCGGGGGAGATGATCGAACTGGTGGCGACCTATTTTCTGGCACGCCATCCCCGTGCCGTCACCATCGCCAACCGTTCCCCCGAACGGGGTCAGGCCCTGGCCCAACAACTCGGAGGGCGTTACCTCCCCCTGAGCGAACTTCCCCTGGCCCTCGCCCAGCACGATGTGATCGTGTCTTCCACTGCCAGTCACCTGCCCCTGATCGGCAAGGGCATGGTGGAACGGGCGCTGCGGGAACGCAAACATCGCCCCATGGTCATGATCGATCTGGCCGTCCCCCGCGACATCGAACCTGAAGTCGCGCGCCTGGAGGATGTCTTCCTGTATACGGTGGATGATCTGGGCAAGGTCACCCAGGAAAACAAGGATTCGCGCCAGTTGGCCGTGGAGGAGGCCGAATCCATCATTACCCGGCATGTGGAAGACTTTCTGGGCTGGATTGCGGCCCGCAGCGTGGTACCCACCATCCGTTCCCTGCGCGAACAGGCGGAGCACTACCGCCAACTGGAACTGGAAAAGGCACTGCGCGCCCTGAACCGGGGAGACGAACCCACCAAGGTCATGGAACAGTTATCCCAAAGTTTGATGAACAAGTGGCTCCATCATCCGGTTCAAGCCCTCAACCAGACGCGCGGCTCTACCCGCCAGTCACTGGTGGATGCCATTCGCCATTTATTTCCCGAGAACCCCGCGTGAAAGATTCATTGCTGCACCGCCTGGAAACCCTGCGCACGCGCCTGATCGAACTGGATCACTGCCTCCAGGCCCCGGATGTCACACAACAACTGGACCAGTACCGAAAATTGACGCGCGAACGCGCCGAACTGGTACCGGTGGTGGAACTGTACGATGCCTACCGGCATACCCTCGCGGATATGGAAGCTGCCGCCACGCTGGGACAGGAAGATCCCGAATGGCGTCATTTTGCCGACGAAGAAACCGAACAGGGCAAACGCCGTCTCGAACAGTTGGAAGCAGCCATTCAAACAGCCCTGTTGCCCCGCGACCCCAACGATGGGCGAAATATTTTTCTGGAAATCCGGGCCGGCACCGGCGGCGATGAATCTGCACTGTTTGCCGGTGATCTGTTTCGCATGTATTCCCGATTTTCCGAACGACTGGGCTGGCGCACCGAGATCATTTCCCACAATCCCGGAGAAATGGGAGGGTTCAAGGAAATCATCTTTCGCATCGAGGGAGCGGGCGCCTATTCGCGCTTCAAATTCGAGTCGGGAGGGCACCGCGTTCAACGGGTCCCTGCCACCGAAACCCAGGGACGCATCCATACCTCGGCCTGTACCGTTGCCGTTCTGCCGGAAGCCGATGAAGTGGGGGAAATCGCCCTCAATCCCGCAGACTTGCGCATCGACACGTTCCGGGCCAGCGGAGCAGGGGGGCAACACATCAACAAGACCGATTCGGCGGTGCGCATCACCCATCTGCCCACCGGGTTGGTGGTGGAATGCCAGGACGGCCGCAGCCAGCACAAGAACAAGGCTCAGGCTCTGGCCGTGCTGGCCGCACGGTTGCGGGACAAACAGGAACGGGAACAGCATGCCCAGGTCGCTGCCACTCGCCGCTCCCTGATCGGCAGTGGCGACCGGTCCGAACGCATCCGTACCTACAACTTTCCCCAGGGGCGCATTACCGATCACCGCATCAATCTGACCCTCTACAAAATCGAAGCCCTGATGGACGGCGACCTGTTTGAGTTGACCGAAACCCTGATGACCGAACATCAGGCAGATTTACTGGCCGGTTTGGCAGAACCCTCCGAATAATCCATGGTCAGCGTGGCCAGCCTGCTACTCGAAGGATCCCTGCCCCGTCTCGAGGTGCGTCTGCTCCTCCAGGCGGTGTTGCAATGCTCCCTCACCACTCTGATCAGTGCGCCCGAACGCTGTCTCGGCGAAGAAGAAATCGCCCATTTCCAGGCCCTGCAGGCACGCCGCCAACGGGGGGAACCCATGGCCTACCTGCTGGGAGAACGGGAGTTTTATGGCCTCTCTTTCCTGACCACCCCCGCCGTCCTGATTCCCCGGCCCGAAACCGAAGAATTGGTGGACTGGGCACTGGAAACCTCCGCCCCCCCGGCATCCCTGCACTGCCTCGACCTGGGCACCGGGAGTGGCGCACTCGCCCTGTCCTTGCAATACCACCGCCCACACTGGCAAGTCAGCGCCACAGACCATTCCGCTGCTGCCCTGGCCCTGGCCAAAGAAAATGCCGCCCGTCTGCTTCCTTCTTCGGGTCCGGTTCTGAACTGGTATCTTGGAAATTGGTTTGAGGCCTTGCCCAAGGGAGAAACCTTTGACCTGATCCTGTCCAATCCGCCTTACATTGCCGCCGCCGACCCCCACCTGGACCGGGGAGACCTGCGCTTTGAACCCCGTCAGGCCCTGACCGCCGGCCCCAGCGGCACGGAAGATCTGGCGCACATCATTGCCCAGGCCCCTCTCTGGCTAAAACCAGGAGGAAAATTGCGGGTGGAGCATGGCTTCGATCAAGGCGAGTTTTGCCGGTCCTGTTTCCTTCGGGCCGGGTTTACACAGGTCACAACCCGAACCGATCTGGCCGGGTTGGAGCGCCTGACCGGAGGCCAAAGGTCATGAGAACGGGAAGGTCATTCCCTTTTTGATACGGCCAGCGTTAGAATGCCGACTTCCCTCATCACCCTCAGGAAAGGTACTTTCATGGACAGGCCAGCGAACTCCTCTCCGGATACCCGCCGGGTTTCCCTGCTCCCGGGCACGCGCAAAATCATCGAGGGCGTGGAACGGGTATATTACGAAGGTTACTGGATCCGTTACTACCAACCCCCGGCCAATACGCTGAGTGCCAAGCGCCACCTGATCACCGCGTTGACCCGGCGCCTTTTCAACCACGTCGAGCATGGCATCAATATCTCCGGCGTACGTCTGCAGCAGGCCCGCCATGCCTATGAAACGGCCCTGGATCCCGCCCTCAAACGAGTCAATGGCGCCATGCTGGCGGGCGCCCTGTTCAATCGAGCCTCGGACATCATCGCCAAATTGGTGGAAATCCAGGAGCTGGGCGTGGAAATTCGTTCAGACAATGCCCTGCTGCGGGAATGCGGGAACTGTTTGCAGGAAGCCTTGACCCTGGGCCGTCTGGTACTGCATCGGAGTGGCGAGGAAGGCATCGACGAACTCTGGGGCGAACCCCTGCATGCATTCTCCATTCCGGTGGAAGACTTTTTTGAAAGCCGTTATCTCAAAATTGCGTCCACCCTGCGCGATGTGGATCATATCGGCGCTGCCTTGACCTGTTGCTTTGAAGAGGATGGGGATTTTGCGGCGATTGTACCCCTCATCCGGTGCGCCATCGAAACTGCCCACCGCAAGGTGGAAACCCTTCAAACCGACGATCTGATCTTCACGGTCTGGCCGGAATTCGTGGTTGCAGGAGAAAACCTCATTCATTATCGTCCGCCCTCGGCCTCTGCAGAGGATATCGAACGGGTGCGCCACCAGGAGCACGGATTGCAACTGGTGGCGCAAGGTTGGGCAATTTTGAACGACATTTCACGTGCCCGCACGCCCATGCCAAAAACTACCCAATCCTTCATCCGGCGCCTGGAGGCCTTCCGCCAAAGCGGCACCTGCCCGGGTCTGCTGGTCCCGCTGACCGTTCCCGACTGAGTTTCCCCCAACGATCAACCTGCCATAAGGGACTTCAGTTCTCCGCTCTGGAACAACTCGTCCATGATGTCCGATCCCCCGACGAACTCACCCTTTACATATAATTGGGGAATGGTCGGCCAGTTGGCATAGGATTTGATGCCCTGACGAATCTCGGGGTTTTGCAGTACGTCCACCGAGAAAAAGTCCTGCACCCCAGATTGGCGGAGCAGACTGACGGCCTTGGCGGAAAACCCACATTGTGGAAAATCGGGACTGCCCTTCATATACAATACGACGGTGTGACCTTTGACCTGTTGATCGATGATTTCTTGAATGGACATGATGACTCCTGTAGGAATGAATACCCGGTGGACGAACCGTTCCGGGCCTGGCTTCTCCTATTATATTGGAATGATTCCAATCCTGCTTTGTCTGGGGGTTTCTTCCTCCGCCTGGGCCTGGGGCGAGGAGGGTCATGAAGTGGTGGCTTCCATTGCCCTGAACTTCATGGCACCCGCCCAAAAGGCCCGACTACAGGCACTGCTGGCCAGCGACGAGGATCCACTCACCGCCCATGATCCCGTTTCCGTGGCCAGTTGGGCCGATCGTTTGCGAGAAGCCCCCGGCTCCGGGCGCACCGTCACGTTTCAGCATTCCCGCGCATGGCACTTCGTGGATATCGATCGCCACCATCCTGACCTGATGCAGGCCTGCCAGGATTTTCCGCTGCCGAGCCAGAATACCCTGGCCTCTGCAGGCCCTGAACGGGCCTGCGTCGTGGCTAAAATCGAACAATTCAGCGCCGAACTGGCCCGCTACAAACGGAGCGGATTTCAGCCTGCCGATCGTCCCGAGGCCGTGTTGGCCCTCAAATTTCTGATTCATTTGATTGGAGACCTGCATCAACCCTTGCATGCCATCGATGACCATGACCGTGGCGGCAATGAAATCAGGGTCAAGTGGGATCACCTCCACGCAGGGAGCCTGCATCATTACTGGGATACGGTGTTCATTGAACAGATGAATCCTGATCCTGCCCGTCTGGCCCAACGCTTGAGCGCCCGGATCACCCCGGATAACCTGCAGGAATGGCAACGGGGAACGCCCCGCGCCTGGGCAATGGAATCCTTCGCCACCGCCCGCAGCCAGGCCTACGACCCCTTGCCGGCCCCGGATGAAAAGGGCCATTACGCACTGACCGATGCCTATGCCCATCAGGCCATGGCAATGATCGCCTTGCAACTGGAAGAAGCGGGGGTTCGCCTGGCCAAAACCCTGGATGACTGTCTATGAGCAATCCGACCATCCTGCTGGTGGACGACGACGCGGATCTCCTCCATTTGCTCTCTTTGCGCCTGCGTGCGGCGGGTTACCGGGTCGTCAGTGCGGCCAGTGCCGAAGAAGCCCTGACACGACTGGCCACGGAACGCCCCGGGGTCGTCCTGAGCGATGTCCAGCTTCCTGGCATGGATGGACTCCGCCTGTTCGATGAAATCCATGGCCGGGATCCTACCCTGCCGGTGATCCTGCTCACCGCGCACGGCACGATTCCGGATGCAGTGGAGGCCACCGCCAAGGGCGTTTTCGGCTATCTCACCAAGCCCTTCGACGCAGCGCTTCTGCTGGCCAAAGTGCAATCTGCCCTGGACCTGTCCACTCCACCCCCGGAACCCCATCGCCCGGGCGAAGATTGGCGCGCGGAAATCCTCAGCCGTTCGCAGCGCATGGCCGAACTTCTGAACGAGGCTCAACTGGTGGCCCGCTCCGATGCCAGCGTATTGATTCGGGGCGAAAGCGGGACGGGGAAAGAATTGCTGGCCCGTGCCCTGCACCGTGCCAGTGTACGTGCGGCGCACCCGTTCATCGCATTGAACTGCAGCGCAATTCCGGAAGCCTTGCTCGAATCCGAATTGTTCGGGCACGAAAAAGGGGCCTTTACCGGTGCCGTCCAGGCCCACCAAGGCCTCTTTCGCGCTGCCCAGGGCGGCACCCTTTTCCTTGATGAAATCGGCGACATGCCCCTCAACCTGCAGGCCAAATTGTTGCGGGTTCTGGAAGAACGCATGGTCCGCCCCGTGGGATCGAATGTCCATCATGCCGTGGATGTGCGGGTTCTCTCTGCCACCCACCAGAACCTGGAGGCATCCATCGCCGCCGATCAGTTCCGGGAAGACCTCTACTACCGTTTGAATGTCGTCGAACTCATCCTCCCGGCCCTGCGCGAAAGACGGGAAGACATTCCCCTGCTGGCCAAGCATTTTCTGACCCGGCTTGGGAAAAAATACGGCAAGCACCTCAACGGATTTTCTTCCGAGGCGCTGACCGCCTTGTCCGCAGCGCCCTGGCCGGGCAATATCCGTCAACTGCATAATGTCATCGAACAGGTCTGCGCGCTCTCCACCACTCCCATCATCCCCCTGTCTCTGGTTCATCGGGCCCTGCGCCTGCCCACGGTGGAAATCCTCAGCTTGACCGAAGCCCGTGAACGCTTTGAACGGGAATATCTGATCGGACTGCTCAAACTAACCGAGGGTCAGGTGGCCGATGCTGCACGACTGGCGCAACGCAACCGAACTGAGTTCTATCGCCTGCTGCAAAAGTACGGACTGACGCCCGACAGCTTTCGCCCTGTCTCTTGATAGCGACAGGATCAAATGCTTAACTATCAACAGGTTAAATAAATCCCCCTGGAACCTGTCGGCTAACGACGACAACTTCCGGGAGGAAACCCGAAGCCAGCGCCAAATACCCCAGAAAAACCCCCTCCACTCTTCCTTAAAAATAATAAATATTGTTTTATTTCATATGATTGAGAAATACTTAAAGATATTGGCACAATCATTGCTTCAGTTACCAGCATGAATCCTTACGACCTCATACCGCTGACACGTCCTGATCTTCAGGCCCCCCCACTCAACCGGGGATCCATGATCTCCCGACCGTGGTCCGGGTTCTGGAACGGGTTTCTGCAGTCCCTCCGCGCACTTCTGCACCCCCCCCGCAGGAACCGCGCAGAGGCCCCCCTGCAGGCCTGGGAAACGGCAGCGACTCTTCGGCGCCGCGCTCTGGGCGCAGGGATTCTTTTTTCTTCAGTACTGGCCGGATGGAGCCAATGGCCCCAGAACCTCCAGGGTCTGGGAGCCTTGCTCGGCTGGACCCAATGGACCCTCTTCGTCCTGTTATTTGCCTGGGTTAGCGCCGGTTTCCTGACGGCTGTGCTGGGATTCTGGGTGCAGTTGCACCCCGATCCCCACGCCCTGGCCGTGCCCTCCTCCCATGCTGACCTGCCCCTGGACCCCGGTGCCCGCACCGCGCTCATCATGCCCATCTGTCACGAACAGGTACGTAGCGTCTTTGCCGGGTTGCGTGCCACCTGCGAATCTCTGGCAGCTACCCGGGACACCACGCTGTTCGATGTGTTCGTCCTGTCCGACAGTAGCGATCCTGCTATTCTGGCCGAAGAACAAGCCGCCTGGAGGGAATTGCACGACCAACTGGGTCATCGCCTCAACCTGTTTTACCGGGTCCGCGCACGGCGGGGACGGAAGAAAGCCGGCAATGTGGCGGACTTTTGCCGGCGTTGGGGCAAGGATTATCGGTACATGGTCGTATTGGACGCCGACAGCGTGATGACCGGAAGCGCTCTCACCACCCTGGTGGGCCTGATGGAACGGAACCCGAGCGCCGGCATCATTCAGACCTTGCCTCGCTCCGTGGGACTGGACACGGTTCACGCGCGTAGCCAACAATTTGCGGGGCGAGTCACCGGTCAATTATTTACGGCAGGCATGCAATACTGGCAACTGGGGGAATCCCATTACTGGGGACACAATGCCATCCTGCGGATCGCACCTTTCATGCGTCACTGCGGACTGGCCCTGTTGCCCGGCAAGGGCAATTTGAGCGGAGAAATTCTCTCCCATGATTTTGTGGAGGCGGCACTTCTGCGCCGTGCAGGCTACCACACCTGGATCGTCCCCGGCCTCGAAGGCAGTTACGAACAGCAACCCGCCCACCTTCTGGAAGAGCTGCAACGGGATCGACGCTGGTGCCAGGGCAATCTCAAAAACTTCCGCCTGCTCTGGGAACCCGGATTTCATGCGGTGCATCGCGCCATGCTCCTCACCGGCGTGCTGGCCTACGCCTCGGCTCCCCTCTGGATGGCGTACATTCTGGTCAGTCTGAGTCTGACCGCGCTCAACCCCCATACTCCTCTCCTGCCCGCACTCTGGCCCGTGACCTTGAGCATGCTTTTCATTCCACGCCTGCTGGCCCTGCTGGCCCTTTTCAAACGGGGCGAACAGGCCAAATTCGGGGGAACTTCCACCCTCCTGGCCAGCGCCTTCACCGAAGCCACCCTCTCCCTGTTGCAAGCCCCCCTGCGCATGGTTGCTCATACACTCTTCGTGCTTACCGCCCTGACCGGATTCAGACTGGAATGGAAATCCCCCGCACGGGAAGCCTCTACCCTGGCCTGGCGCAGCACCTGGCAACATTACCGTGGCCTGTTCCTGATTGCGACCGGCGGCCTGGCATTGGCCTCGCTGCGCGGACCGACCCTGATGGTGGACCTGCTCCCCATTGCCCTGCCCTGGTTGCTGGCAGCCCCTCTGGCCATTGCCACCAGTCATTCCACCCGTTTTCTCAAGATGCGCGGGCTTTCCTTGCTGGATATCCCGGAAGAACGTCGCATTCCCTCGGTTCTTCGTCGCGCATGGCACTATGCAGGCCTGCAACCGCTTCCTTCAGGGGTGAGTGCCCGCTTTGTCCGGTCCGGGACGGGAACTCAAATTGCGCTCGATCGCGCGCAGTTCCTGAATCTGTCGCGCTAGATTATCGGCCCTTCCCTGCAACTCCTGGGACTGACGGGTCAGTTGATCCGTCTGGAGTTCCAGAAGCGCCTGGGTGTCCGCCCATTGCTTCAACCAATGTGTCAAAGGAAGCAGTTCCGCATGATCCCCTTTTTCCTCTTCACCCACCAAGGTCTGCAACAGGATCACGGCCTGCTGGGTCGTTCCTGCCTGATGTTGCAACAGCAGCAATTGAGCCCGCCGTAACCGGTCCTGGGACGTTTCCGGGGCGGGTTGCGCCACCAGACTGGACAGGATTTCACTGCGTACCTCGGGAGACAGGGTCATATCCTGATCCAGTTGATCCAGAGCCATGACCATATCCTCGCCGTCGGCAGGGATCACATCAGGGAGGTGCTTCACCTCATCCACCCCGGAAGACAGGGAGGGCGCAGGGGGGGGTGAAATCACGGGATGGGGCGCAGGCGTCGCACAACCCACCAGAAACGTTACCCCCATCATTCCCAACACCACAGGAATCTTTTTCTCCTGTCTTTTGACCAAAAATTCCATTTTCATGCCCGATCCTTGCTTCCTTTGCTTCGTTGACCACCGGTTTCGCCGGTATCACGAGGCATTTCCACACAAAAAACAGCCCCGCCGACTCCGTTATCCTGAGGAATGAGCGAGACTCCTCCGCCATGGGCCTGAACCAATGCACGGACAATGGAAAGTCCCACCCCACTGCCCTTGCGCGCGCCTGCAGGTTGACGTTTACCTTGATAAAATGGATCAAAGATGTGCAGTGCATCCTGAGGATCGACGCCGGGGCCCTGATCCTGGATCATCATCTTCCACCCCTCGCTCCCTTCCGAAAGGGTCAAGCGGATCAACCCGGACACCGGAGAGAAACGAATCGCATTGATCAGCAGGTTCCCCGCCACGGTTTCCCATTTATCCGGATCCAGCCAGACCCGCGCCAAGGTTCCCTCGATTCGAACCTGCAGTGACTTGGCCTGAATCTGCAAACGCTGGCGTGTTACCAGATGGTCCAGGAGAGCGCGCACATCCACCCAGCGCTTTTGCAGATACTGAGCGCCCGATGCTGCCGCATTGTACTGCAGGAGACCTTCGATCTGGTGTTGCAGCGCCAGAGAGTTTTCCCGCAAGATCACCAGGATTTCCCGTTGTGCTTCATTGACCGGACCGGGCACCTGCTCTTCGAGCAGGGCCACGCCTTCCCGAAGATTGGCCAGGGGCGTCTTCAACTCATGAGAAATATGCCGCATGAACTGAAGTTTATCCGATTCCAGATCCGCCAGTCGTTGTTGCACCCAACGCACCCGTTCCCCCAATTGACGAATATCCGTCGGCCCTCCCAGCGGTTTCAGGGGAACCTTCTGAGACCGTCCCAACTGGCGAATGGCACGGTCCAACTGGGCAAAGGACCGTGACAACCATGCCCCCAAACCCAGAGCCAGTACCAGGGCCAGTGAAGATGCCGTGACCCCCATGTTGATCAAGACTTGCCTTTGGCGTTCAAACTCCTGCAACAAGGTTTGATCCTGTTCGGCCAGACGGGTTTGCAGCACACTATCCAGTTGTTGGTCCAGTTGTCCCAACTGATGAAATACCGCATCCAGGTGTGCGGTGGGGATACTCATTCGTTCACTGTGTTCTTCAAGCAAGGGAGGAATATTGGCATCCGCCAGTACGCGCCATTGCTGAGTCAGGGGAACGAGATCCGCCGGACCTGCATGATCCAGTTCCTTCAGTACAGCCAGACTTTGCATCCAGCTATGACGGATATCCAGACGCAGGGAAGGATCATGCAACACCAGGTATTGGCGTACCTGACGTTCCAGGGCAACGGTGGTTTCCTGTAACTCGCGCACCTGCCCGGAACGTTGCAAGGCCTTGGCTGGAAAGTCCCGACTGTCTCGACTCAACGTATCCACCGCCACCAGGGCACGCACCAGCGCCCCCCCCAGCAGGATCAGGATCCCGGCAAAGGAAGCCCCCAACAACTGTTTGAACGAGAAAGGAAACGGGGCATGGGACACCAACCGTCTGAAACGTAACCAGCGCACCTAGGCCTCCTTCCGGGAATCCGCAGGACGAATCCCGCTGTCGCGCCGATCCTCGGCAAAGCGCAGGGCCAGTTGTTGGTAGAGTTCCGGTCCGAAATAAGCACTGATAGCGCGCGCCAGAAAGGTCACCGCCAGGAGAGGCAGGGCCATGCGATGCCCGTCCACCATCTCGATCACGATCAGGGCTGCCGTGATCGGTGCTTGGGTGACGGCCGCCAGAAAACCGGCCATGCACAGGGTCACCCAGGGAACCAGGTCGTGGCTGCCCAGGGCGGGGGCCAGGGTTGCCCCCAGGGTGCTGCCCACCGCCAGGGCAGGCGCAAAGATCCCGCCGGGAATCCCCGAATAGTAACTGATCACGGTGGCCAGAAAACGGGCGGGCGAAGCGTACCAGGGCACGCTCTGAACCCCTCCATTCACCAGAGGCAGGGCAAGGGTATAACCACTCCCGAAGGAAAGCCCATGAGTCAGCAGACCCAGCACGGCGATCAACACCCCACAGATCCCGGCAAACACAATGGGATTTTCCTGACGCCAGCGCCATAGCCCCCAGGCCTGCCCCTGTTGCGGCCACAACAACAGGCGGCTGAAAAGCCCGCCCAGCAAGCCGCAAACCACTCCACTCACCAGCACGGGACCCATGATATGGTAATCCAGACCGTGAAGAGTAATGCGCCCGAAATAATTGTAGTTTCCCAAGAGGGCAATGGAAGTCAATCCGGAAACGATAATCACTCCGAGCAATACACCACTGGTGCGGGTTTCCAGTCGACGCCCCAACTCTTCGATGGCAAAAACCACCCCGGCCAGAGGCGTGTTGAAAGCCGCCGCCACCCCGGCAGCACCGCCTGCCAGAATCAGATCGCTGGGGCGCAGAACTCGGGAACGGGGCAGATAGCGACGCGCCAGAAAGACCAGCGACGCCGATACCTGCACGGAAGGCCCCTCGCGCCCTGCGGAAAAACCGCCGGTCAAGGCCAGTAATCCCACCAATACCTTGCCTACGGCAATTCGCAGAGACACCAGATGCTGAACGGGTTTCCCCTGGGCAACCAAACGGGTGGCAGCGATCACTTGCGGAATGCCACTTCCCTGTATGCCCGGAAATACTTTTTGAGTCAGAGCCACGGACACCATGCCGATGAAAGGGGTCCAGATCAAGGGTAACCAGAACCAGTGTCGATCCAGAGCAAAAAAGAACGCCAGGGCCAGGTCAGCTCCCTTGGCAAACCCCGCCACCGCCAAACCCGACAGGGCCGCAAAGCCCCACAGAACGAGACGCAAACGCCAGCGCGCCCGACGCCATGGGTTGAGGGAGCGCTTCAGATGAAGGAATAACGGCATGGCTGGAGTCTAACCCAGGTTTACTTCCCCCAGAGAAATACCTTCTGGTTTTTCCTCGTCAATATCCGGGAGAAGTATGGGAAAATCCTTCTGCAACACGATAATGCCCCTTGATGACCGCCTGTTCATGGCATGATAATTGCTTTATTCCCTGCAGGATGAAAAAAATCAGGGGGGTCACTTCCAATGAATCAATTTTGTCGATAACCCTACAAGGTTGTGATACCCCCTTCAATCTCCCAAATCCAAGCAATGCCTTATTTGTCCATGGACCCCTATCAAAGAGAGAACATCACCCGTGAATTCCGTTGAAGAATTTTTAGCTTACTCCATCAAGCTCGAAGAAGAAGCCGTTCTTCGTTTTGACCAACTGGCGGACGCCATGGCATCCGTCGGCAACAAGGAAGTCGGGATGCTGTTTCGACGACTGGCCGGGTACTCCCGTTTGCACTTGAGCGACGCACGGGCACGGGCAGGATTTCGCGATATCCCCACCATTGTTCCGGGAAGTTTTCACTGGCCCGACATCGAAAGCCCGGAGACCGCAGCAATTTGGGCCACGGATCCGCAAATAGGTCGGGGACAAGCCCTGGAAATTGCGCTAGACGCCGAACGGGCAGGACTGGAGTACTACACCAGCATCGTGGAGACGACCACGGACCCTGAAATTCTGATGCTTGCGCGAGAGTTTGCCAAGGAGGAATCTCAACATGTAGCTGAACTGGAGAAATGGGTTGCGCTTCATGCCGCCGGCAAGCCATTACCGATCGATCACTGAGGCATTTATCCCTGTTTGTCGCCCTTTTAAGACACTTCAAGGACAGGATGATTACTGGTCACCCACTGCGCAATGGTCCATAAACGCGTCGAGATTCATTGGGTTGGCGATGAAATAGCCCTGTGCGATATCGCAATTCAGAGTTTTCAATATTTCCCAATCCTGTTGGGTCTCCACGCCCTCGGCAACGCTCTTGACCCGCAGTTTGCGCGCCATGCCAATGCTGGATTCCACCACAATGCGCAATGATTCGTTGCTGGCAATGTCCTTCACAAAAGACTGGTCGATTTTCAATTCGCTGAAGGCAATCCGCATCAGTTGCTGCATGCTGGAATAACCCGTACCAAAATCATCGATGGAAAGACCAAAGCCGTGCATGCGCAAACGCGCCAGATTTTCCAGGGCGTGGGCCACATCGGTCATGGCAGCCGACTCGGTAATTTCAAGAACAATGGCGCGAGGATCCACCCCCGCATCGAGCACCCCTTGCGTAATCCGGTCGGCCAGGGTAATGTCGGTGAGGGAGGTCAGGGATAAATTGATCGAAATGACCAATGAATGGCCTTTATCCTGTAGGGAACGGCAGGCAGCCACCGACTTTTCCAACATCATGAAAGTCAGTTCGTCCATCTCCTTTGCCTTCTCCAGAAGCGGGATAAAGGCATAGGGAGTGATCACGCCATACTCGGGATGAATCCAGCGCGCCAGCGCCTCTGCTCCCATCAACCGTCCTGTTTTCATGTCCACTTTGGGCTGGAAATAGGGTTCGAACTGTTTCGCCTTCATTCCCTGCCGGATTTCCTCCAGAGTAAACACCTGTACGGTGCCATGGGGTCGTTGCGCCCTGCTGCCCCGCTCGTAACGGAGGATCAACGCCTCGAGTTGAACCCGCGTGAGGGGTTTTTCCACCGCCCCCAGCAATTTGACCCCGTAGGCTTCGGACATCTTTTCCACCGAAACCAGCAATACCCGGTCCAACATGCTGAGGATGATGACCGCAGCCGCATTATTTTCCTGCCCCAAATGGCGCAGGAATGCCATACCATCCATTTCCGGCATGTCCATGTCGCAAAGCACGATGTCCACTGGCCGGGTGTGCACCGCATGCAGCATCTCGAGCGCCTGCCTGCCATTACCGGCTTCACGCACCTCGGCGGCCCCCAGAGAGTGCAGCATGGTAACGACCATTCGGCGCTGAAAATCATCGTCTTCCACCACCAGAAAATTCAATTCACTCGCAGTCATTCGCTTTCCCCGTTCGAATCCTTCAATTCCATGCAATGTTCTTTCAGTCCTTTGATGGCCGCATCCAGTCCGGTCATGGCCGAGCGCGCATCGGCCAGTTTTCCATCCCGCATCGCTTGCTCGATAACAGCGCAAGCGGTGGCGATATCCGTTGCCCCCACCATCCGGCTCGACCCTTTCATGCGATGGGCCGTGCGCTCACCGTTGACGTGATCCCCCCGTTCCAGAATTTCGCCCAAATGGACACGGTCGACGCAAAGATGTGCCTGAAAATCGCGCAGCACCCGGATTTGATCGGCATGCTCCGGCACCACTTTACTGAACGCTGCATAATCGATGGGGCAGGAAGTCGTCTCTTTGCCGTTCCCGGTTTGCGGCGAAGTTGTAGTTTGAGGATTGTCCGTCTCAGCGATGTGTAACCATTTTTTCAGCATCTCTTTCAATTGCGACAGATCTGCAGGTTTAACCAGCAACGCATCCATGCCAGCGTTCTGGCAGTGTTCCTTTTCTTCGGCAAGGGCATTGGCCGTCCAGGCGATAATGGGCGTATGCGGCAGTCTTTTCCTGGTCTCGATCCGACGTATTTCCTGCGTAAGCGCATACCCGTCCATCTCCGGCATGTGACAGTCGGTGATCACCAACGCAAAGCGCCCCTCTTGCCACAGAGACAGTGCGACTTGCCCATTCTCTGCGGTTTCAGCGCGCAAACCGAGCAACTTGATCTGACGCGCCAACAGATCGCGGTTGATCGGATGATCATCCACCGCCAACACCAGCGGCGCATCCGCGCCGCCCTGCAGAAGCGGTTGAACCTGCTTTCGTGTCACCTCGGACAAGGCAATCACCCCCATATCCCCCGGCGTCGCAGAAACCGGCAGGCTGAAGGTCACGCTGAAGGTGGAACCCCGACCCGGTTCGCTCACCAGTTCCAGTTGACCGTCCATCAAATCCGTCAGACGGCGGCAAATCGACAACCCCAATCCCGTCCCGCCGTACATACGGGCAGTATCGGCACTCTCCTGACGATAGCGTTGAAACAGGTGCTGCTGGACTTCCTGGGCGATACCGATGCCGGTGTCCTTGACCGAAAAGCGTATGCGCTCACCGCTGTCAAGTTGCTCGAGAAGTTCGGCACGCAGTTCGATCTCTCCAGACTGGGTGAATCTGAGCGCATTGCTGACGAAGTTGTTGAGCACCTGGGAGAGGCGCAACGAGTCGACGATATGCGCCGCAGCAAGCCGGGCATCGGCATGTTGCCACAGCAGCAGGGACTTGGAACTGGCCACCCGTGAATAAGTGTTGACAACCTCTTGCAGCAACCGGGGGTAAGTGTTGACAACCTCTTGCAGCAACCGGGGGATCGAGATGGATTGAGGTGAGAGCGTCAATTTTCCCGCCTCGATCTTCGACCAGTCCAGGATATCATTGACGATGCGCAGCAAACTCCGCCCAGAATCCCACACCGCCCTCAAAGTCTGGTCCTGATCGTGATCGAGGGGGGTCAGTGAAAGCACCTCCAGCATGCCCAACATTCCCGTGAGCGGCGTGCGGATTTCATGGCTCATGGTGGCAAGGAACGAATCCTTCGCGCGATTGGCCAGTTCTGCGACCTCTTTCGCAACGAAAAGTTTTTGTTCGGCCTGTTTGCGCTCGGTGATGTCATGAACGACGCCGATGAAGTGGCGCTCACCTTCCAGTTGCATCTCGCTCACGGCCAGATACATCGGAAAAACACTGCCATCCTTGCGCTGCCCCTCGACTTCGCGCCCGGTGCCAATGATGTGCGTCTCCCCTGTGGCCAGATAGTGTTCGATGTAGCCATCATGGTGACTGCGATAGGGTTCCGGCATCAACATGCTGATGTTCTGTCCGACAATTTCGTCGACCTCATAGCCGAACAGGAATTTTGCCGCCAGGTTCACCGTCTCGATGATACCCCGCTCATCGATGGTAATGATGGCATCCACCACCGTATTCAGAATTGTCCGAATGCGCGTGGCGCTGTCGCTCAGTGCGGTCTGGGTTGCGTATTCCCTGCTCACATCGCGAAACACCAGCACCGTTCCAATCACCTCACCCGCACGATTGCGAATGGGGGCACAACTATCGGCAATGGCGCACTCGCTGCCATCGCGGGCAATCAACAGGGTATCGTTGGCCAAACCATAAATGACGCCTTGCGCCAAGGTTTCCGCCACCGGAAGAAAGGCAGGCTGACGGGTCTTCTGGTTGAGGATGTGAAAAACGTCTTCCGCCGGTCGACCGGCGGCTTCCGCTTGAGACCAGCCGATCAGCCGCTCTGCAACGGTATTCAGGCGCGTCACCCGACCTTCGGCGTCCGTGGCCAGCACCCCGTCGCCGATGGAGTTGAGCGTGACGGACAGATTTTCTTCGCTGACGCGTAAAACCTCATGAGCCTCGCTCAATGCCTGGTTTGCCTCTTCCTTGACCTGAAGTCGCAAGCGCGTTTCGCGAGACACGATGTAGGCGGAGAGCAAGGCCAACCCCATCGCCAACAGACTGGCAAGAGAAATCGACACCAACAACAGACTCAGATACCTGTGAAATCGAATCGTGCGCTGTTCCAGCAATTCATTTTCCTGCTGGTTGAAGTCGCTCAACCCGGCGCGAATTTCGTCCATCAACTGCTTGCCCGAACCGCTACGCAATATTTTTAGTGCGTCTTCGACGTGTTGGTCGGCATATAACGCCAAAACTTGCCTCAACTCCCGCAACTTTGCCTCGACCAGGGGGGCCAGCACATCCAACCGGCGTTCCTGGGCCGGATTATCCTGAGCGAGTCGGCGCAATTCCGCCAACTGGGAGGGGATACGGTCACGCACTGCCAGATAAGGTGCCAGAAAGGCTTTATCCCCCGTCAGCAGGTAGCCGCGCTGACCCGCCTCCGTATCTTTCAGGCTGGAAAGCAACACGTTCGCCTTGTCCAATACCAGAAAAGTGTGTCTCTGCCATTGATCCGCATCTTCGCTCTGTCTGAACAACCAAAACGACAGCAGCGCCACCAGCACAATCAACAGACCTGCACTGCCAAACCAGACCGCTATTTTAGAAGTAGTTTTCAAAGAATTCTTCTCCTTTGAATCTCTTGCAAAAAAAATTTAGCCACCACGTTGCAGCATTGTAATCGTTAACTGGACGGCGAAATATTTCTGTCAAAAAAATTTACCTGGAGTTTTATCATAGAGGCAAAAATCGCGGGAAAAATTTGACTCCCGTAATTAGCCAGACTAGACTAACAGCGTATTTAACAGGAAGAAATCATGCAAACCATTAACATGCTGCAAGCCAAATCTTCCCTGTCTCGTCTGGTAGAAGACATCGAGCAAGGCCGGGAACGTGAAATCATCATTGCCCGCAATGGTCGTCCTGCTGCCAGGTTAGTACCGATGGGTATGGCACCGATGGGTCAGCGCCTTGGTGTGGCTAGGGGTTTGTTTGAGGTACCTGACAGTATCGACGCGCACAACGATGAAGTGGCCCGATTATTCACGGGTGATGTGGGTAAGTCTTGAACCTGCTCCTGGATACCCATGTTGCCCTGTGGGCAATCACGGACAGCCCAAAACTGTCACAGAAAGCGCGGGACTTGATCAAATCGCCCAAAACAATCGTTTGGGTCAGTGTTGCGAGTGTCTGGGAGATTGCGATCAAGCATTCTTTGGCTCGTGGAGATATGCCGGTTTCTGGTCGCACTGCCCTGGGTTATTTTCAAGATTCGGGTTATCGATTCCTGCCGGTCGAAGCAGAACACGCGTTAGCCGTTGAAGAGTTACCCGCTCACCATCAAGACCCGTTTGACCGCATCCTTGTGGCCCAAGCGCTTGTCGAACCCATGCGCCTGATGACTCACGACCCTCTGGTGGCAGTCTATAGCGACACCATTATAAAAATTTGATCAGGACTGGAGATGGGCAACAAGAAGTGGCATATGGTGGCGAATCAGGGATTCGAACCCCGGACCTGCGGATTATGATTCCTTTATAATCAATGACTTACAACAATAAGCAACAAACTAAAGCAAAGTATTCAATCAGTTCCAAGGCAAGCAATTATCATACCCTTTTGTCGTTTATCGTGGTTATTTTTCTGTGAATGTCCCGCTAGTGTCCCATGGGACAACTGCCCCACAACTTGGCTTCATGGGGCATTGCGATTTCATCGGGTATGGCGTGGATATTCACCAGAATACGCAGCCGACTCAAACAAAACGCCGCGCATCCTTGAGCAGCAGGATCAGTTGCTGCTCGCGCACCGGCGTCGACGCGAAACCGAATCGCCGATAAAACGTCTCTGCCTCGGCATCAATAGGGTGCGTCAGCAGAGCCCGAATACCTGCATGCTCTGCAATTGCAACCGTTCGGCGAATAGCGTCTTGCAGCAGGCTGAAACCAAGACCTTGTTTTTGGTAATCGAGATCGACAGCAAGCCGCGCCAGAATGACCAGCGGAATCGGGTACTGGCCCATCCCGCGACGAATCCGCTCGGGAGCCTCGAGCGTGTCGATTTGCCCAACGGTCAAACTGAAGTACCCGGCAACGCGACTTCCATCACAGGCGACGAATGTTTTCGCTGAACCGCTACCTTGAGCTTGGCGTGCGTGACGCAGCAGCCAGTCGGTGAGGGCCGGCTTTCCGCAGTCAAATTCTTCCAGCCGATGATTCGCATCCAGTGACTGTGGTGCCGATAGACTCATTTTTCTGCCCACACCGGACGCCGGGAAAACAAATTGGCCAGACCAGGATTATCAGACTCCGGTCGATCCAGCATTTCCAGGAGCGCTTGGTACTGACTGCCGGAAACCATAAACAATCTCTGATCGAGCAAGGTGTGCTCGGCCGCTTGGTAAGCGGCATCGAGAATGAAATCAGTCAACGATTTGTGTGCGACCTCGGCGGCGCGACGCAGAACGGTTTCCTGTTCAGGTGTCGCGCGCAGCCCGAGCCGGGCCGAACGAGCGGTAGTAGTGGCAGTCATGGCAAATCCCCTTCAGATGTACAGTAGGCTCAATGTTAGTACAAATGACGCATTTTGTCTAGAAGGCGCTTTTCTAGCCTGCGCAACGCCCGAACCTCGGAGGGCGACTGGCTACCAGTCGGCAGCATCAAACCGGGCGAAAATGGCTGCCATTTCAGTCCGAAAAATGTTCGCAAAACCGGCCGTTTGTTCTAAAGCTGGGACTACAAGCTTGCGGACGGACTCGGTGTTAACCCATGTTTAACGCAGAGAATTTAATTTCTTTAACTATCAGTTTGTTACGACCACAAAAAAATCGGAGTGGCACTACATGCTCGTAATTTTGGTTTAACTGATCAGTTTTTTCGTTCCTC
>NZ_JPOQ01000014.1 GCF_000735045.1 Ferrovum myxofaciens | reverse complement strand
GGTCGTTTGTGATAGAGGGTTTGCCATCGGTCATGGCCTGGATGCTGTAGCGGCGACGCGAGAGCCAGGAGACCCCGGTGGATTCGCCCTTAGAACCCCCTGCCTTTAGGCATGGGGAGGTTTAGTCCGCGCATCGGATCTGCTGGCAAGGCCTGGAGGGGACGAATTCATCATTTTATTCGATGGACTGGAAAGAAAGGATCCAGTCTACTGTCTCGCAGAAACCATACTGCAGAAACTTTCGGAGGAGATGGAACTGCAGGGCCATCCTATCATGCTGAGCGCGAGCATCGGCATTGCATTTTATCCGGACCACGGAACGAATCCGCAGGATCTTCTCAAACATGCCGATCTTGCGCTTTATGAGGCAAAGCGGGAAGGCAAGGGTTGTTTCAGGTCATTGGTGACGCCATGAGGACATTACACTCGCAACCCCATGAAGGTAAGCGGTAGGCAAAAATCGGTCGAGAAACAAAAACTTGACACCGCAATTCAAGTTCGTTGAAAAGGGCCTATCTGCCATGATTACCAAAATGACCGGACGTTTTTCCTTTGTTGTAATGATGATCCTCGCAGTCTTGAGTGGATGTGCGTCGCTTCCTCCTGGTTCAAATTTCGCAAAAACAAAATCCTCAGCACTCGCCAATCCTGAGGAAACAAGGCTCGGCCGTCAGTTCGAAAATGCTGGCCGGGAGCATGGCGACAACTCAGGATTTCGCATCATACCGGCAGGAGCCAACGGTTTTCTGATCAGAATGCAAATGATCAACGCGGCAGAACGAACACTCGACCTTCAATATTACATTTTTCGCGACGACGATACAGGACAGTTGCTGACCAGTGCCGTATTGCGCGCAGCTGATCGTGGGGTGCGTGTGCGCGTACTGCTCGACGATGGAGACACCGTGGCTGGCGATGAGCAGATTACCAAACTGGCGGCACATCCTTCTATCGAGGTTCGAATATTCAATCCTTTCGCATATCGTGGCCACAGTGAGTTGCTCAGAGCCACAGAATTCACATTCAATGCCTCCCGGCTCGACTACAGGATGCACAATAAATTATTCGTCGTGGACAATGCCATCGCGCTGATAGGAGGGCGGAATATCGGGGATCAATACTTTCAGATCGATCCTGATTCCCAATTTGCCGATGATGATGTCTTTGTAGCTGGCCCCATCACTAAAAAACTCTCGTCAAGTTTCGACGAATTTTGGAACTCCGATCTGTCAATTCCTGCTGAGGCGCTTTCAGGTGAAAAATCGTCCCATGCCGCCTTGAGGGAACGTCGCGTGGAATTGAAGCAACAGAATCGAGAGATAAAAGCGACCGGGGTTGATTATTTGAAGCGGGTTGCGAGTGGCGAGCCATTTGACGGGATTACCTCCGGTCGCTTGCCCCTGATTTGGGCGCATGCACAGTTGATTTATGATAGCCCCGACAAGAAAAAAGTTGAAGATGGAGAAATGGTGGGCAAATTGATGCACCGCGCAGTGGCCAATGCAGCCCTCGAGGTAAAGTCCGAATTACTGATGGTGACGCCCTTTTTGATACCGGGAAAGGAAGGGATGCAACTGATCGAAGACTTGCGTAAACGCAACGTACGAGTTCGCATTTTGACCAACTCACTTGATTCATCCATGATATTGCCGGCGCAGGCTGGTTATATGCATTATCGGATACCATTGCTCGAAGAGGGCGTGGAACTTTATGAAATCCGTTCGCTGCTGGGCAACACACGCGGCAGTGGTGAAACGAAGGCAATATCGCGCTACGGAAATTATTCGCTGCACGCGAAACTGTTCGTATTTGACCGTCAAAAGTTGTTCATAGGCTCAATGAACTTTGATCAACGATCGATGCATCTCAATACCGAGATCGGTCTGATCATCGACTCGCCCGTGCTCGCGCAACAGATTGCTACGCGTTTTGATGCTATGGTGCAGCCGGCCAATGCCTACCAGCTGGCATTGCGGCCAAACGATGTGGGACAGAGCCTGGTGTGGCGCACTCGGAAAAACGGTAAAACTGTCGAGTATACGACGGAGCCGGCAAGGAGTGACTGGCAAAGAATCAAGGCCAATATTTTATCTTTGCTGCCCATGGATGACGAGTTATAACGGGATGCGGCCCTTGAGTGGAGCAAAAATCCTATCCCTTGGCCGCAGTATACGTCCGATACCAATCAACGAACCGTTTTACGCCCTCCTCCACCGGAGTATAGGAGGTGAATTGGCAATACTTTTCCAGTTCTTCGGTGTTGGCTGCTGTAGCCATCACATCGCCTGGCTGCATGGGAAGAAAGTTCAGGGTGGCTTTTTTTCCCGTAGCCACTTCGATGGCGTGAATATAATCCATCAGAGGGGTGGGATGCTGGTTGCCCAGATTGAAGAGGCGGTAGGGAGCCCAACTGGTGGCGGGGTCAGGATGTTCTTTCTGAAAGCCTTCGTTGGGGGTGGCGGGTTTGTCCAGGATTCTCACGGTGCCCTCCACGATATCATCGATGTAGGTAAAATCACGCACCATCTTCCCTTCGTTATAGACATCGATGGGAGATCCTGCCAGGATGGCCTGGGTGAATTTGAACAGGGCCATGTCCGGGCGCCCCCAGGGACCATAGACGGTGAAGAAACGGAGACCCGTAGTGGGCAGATTGAATAAATGACTGTAGGTATGGGCCATCAGTTCATTGGACTTTTTGGTGGCAGCGTACAGACTGACGGGGTGATCGACGGCATGGTGCTCGGAAAAAGGCAGTTGAGTATTGCCCCCATAGACACTGGAACTGCTGGCATAGACCAGATGTTCGACGGAATGGTGGCGACAACCTTCCAGAATATTCAGGAAACCTTGGATATTGGCATCAATGTACGCCTGAGGATGCTGCAGTGAGTAGCGCACCCCCGCCTGGGCAGCCAGGTTCACGACTCTCCGGGGCTTTTCCTGAGCAAAGAGTGCTTGGAGCGCCGTCCCATCAGCGATATCGAGCCGATGAAAATCGAAGTTTCCATAGGGTGTGAGACGGGCCAGACGCGCTTCCTTGAGGGAAACATCATAGTAGTCATTGAGATTGTCCACCCCAATCACCTCATCCCCCCGCTCCAGGAGATGTTGGGAAACCTGCATGCCGATAAATCCGGCGCAACCTGTAAGAAGTATTTTCATCGGTGATCTCAGGTTACTTTTTATTGCCCTTGCGTGCCGCCAGTTCTGCCTTGATTTCGCGCATCGTGGCTTCCACCTGGGATTTCTGGTAGAAGTTTCCATCGCCTGCTCCCAGGGCGATCTGGAGTTGGTCCATGGCGGCACTGGGATTGTCCAGCAACAGGTAGGCATGGGCCAGGGCTTCATGACTCATCATCTGCTGATTCAGTGCAGAATAAGCCTGGGACTGGAATTCGTAGAGTTGCTCATCGCTACTGGTGAGTGAAATCCGTTCGTTGATGATCTTGAGCGCCTGTTCAGGTAACCCTGCGGTCAGCAAAGCCGTGATATAACCGTAATTGAGCGCACGCTCATCGGGAAAGCGCTGCAATCCATGTTGAAACTGTAGAATGGCCTGATGCACATGCCCCGAGTCCAATGTGATCTGAGCGCGCAGACTGTCAAATAAAGCATTGGGCGGAGAAACGGCGCGCACCTGTTCGAGCAGGGACTGAGCCTCTCCATAAGCGCGACTACGCCACAGCGCAACCGCCTTTCCATAGAGCAGAGGAACGTCCTCGGAACGATGGATATCGTAGTCGTGATTCTGAAAACTTTCCAGTGCTTCATGGGGGGTTCCCACCAGAGCCTGAATACGGGCCTTGATAAGCGCGAAATCTGGACCATCCTGAACTTGCCGGTAAGGAACGTTCTGCAACCTGTCCTGTATTTCCGCCAAACGTTCGGTGGTCAAGGGGTGAGTCTGGAGAAAGGCAGGTGCCCCTTCATAAAAGCGACCATAACGCCCCAACTTGGTAAAAAAAGTCGCCATGGCACGGGGATCGTAGTCAGTCTTGAGAAGGCGACGAATGCCCAGCCGATCGGCTTCCCGTTCATTCCCCCGAGAAAAGTTCAGTTGGGCCTGGACCATCCCGGCCTGTGCCCCCACCACCCCACCCATGGCCCCATCAGGACTGCTGCGCGCCGCCAGAATGGCCGCCGCCATGGCCGCCAGGGAGAGGGGCAAATTCTTGTTCTGATCCTCCATGGCACGGGCAATATGATGCTGGGTGACGTGGGAGATTTCGTGGGCCAGTACCGAGGCCAGTTCAGACTCATTGTCCGCCGCTTCGATCAGCGCCGTATGTACCCCGATGAACCCACCGGGCAAGGCGAAGGCATTGAGTGTGGGATCTTCCAGAATAAAAAATTCGAAGTGATGCTGATCGCCCAGATCATCACTCACGGCCAACAAACGGTGCCCCACGGAACTGACAAAATCCACGCTCTCCGGATCGTTGAAATAGGCGGGATCCGCGCGGATCTCCTGCATCACCTGGCGTCCCAGAGCCATCTCGTCCTTGCTCGACAATGTCATGGAAGAACTGTCGCCCAGGTCGGGTAACTCGTAGGCCGTCAAGTGAACGGACAGCATGCTGACATAAAGAAAAAGTAACCATCGTTTCATGGTGCTCATGATACCTTACCCGCGGAAGTTTTCGCGGAAACCCCTCGGGACTATGGCCTGCCCCCCTGCTTCAAAGGGTAGTCAGACGCGCCAACTGGACTTCCACCTCGGCCAGAGACTGACGAAAGCGAGCCAAACGTTCCCGTTCCTGAGTAACCACAGTGGCAGGCGCACGATCCACGAAACCGGGGTTATCCAGTTTGGCGCAACAGCGCTCTACTTCGATTCTGGTCTTATCCCGTTGTTTGGTCAGACGTTCAATTTCCGCGGGGACATCCACCTGCACCTGCAATTGCATCTGAAGGTGATCCACCGTTACCACCGGCGCCTCCACCGACAGCAAAGGCGTAGCACTGGTATCCACCCCCGTGAGGCGTGCCAGATGCATCAGATAGTGTTCCATACCCAAAAGCGCCTGCGTGGCACCCGCCACTTTGAGAGGCAGTCGCTCTGCCGGGCTGATGTTCATTTCTCCACGCAAGGTACGGCAACCGTTGACCCATGCCTTGAGACGTTCCATCGCCTCGTTGGCGGCAGGATCGGGGACCAACGCAGGTTGAGGAAAGGGTTGCAGGGCAATGCTGGAACCCATGGCATCCAGGGGAGCCACCTGCTGCCACAACTCCTCGGTGATGAAGGGCATCAGGGGGTGAGTCAGGCGCAGAGCCGTTTCCAGGATCGAGCGCAATGTAGCATGGGTGGTGACCGCCGTATCGGGGTTGGCCAACTGGGTCTTGGCCAATTCCACATACCAGTCACAGAAGTCTTCCCAGATGAATTCGTACAGGGTACGGGCCACCAAATCAAACCGATATTGGGCAAAATGCTCATGCACCGCCCGAATGGTGGCATCGAGACGCTGTCCAATCCAGCGGTCTGCCACCGTCGGCGACTGAGCCAGTCCCTCCGGGGTTTCCTGCATCAGGACGAAGCGCGTGGCATTCCACAACTTGTTGCAAAAATTCCGGTAGCCATCACATCGTTGCAGATCAAACTTGATATCTCTTCCATGAGTGGCGAGACTGGCAAAAGTAAAACGCAGGGCATCAGTACCAAAGGCTGGAATACCCTGAGGAAATTCAGCACGGGTGGCCTTCTCGATCTTTTCAGCCTGACGAGGGTCCATAAGGTGAGCGGTGCGCTTGGTCACCAGGGATTCCAGATCGATTCCATCGATCAGATCCAGAGGATCTAGCACGTTGCCACGGGACTTGCTCATCTTGTGGCCCTGGGCATCGCGCACCAGACCGGTAACAAAAACCTCCCGGAAAGGCACCTGACCGGTGAAATGCGTGGTCATCATGACCATGCGAGCCACCCAGAAGAAAATGATGTCGAAGCCCGTCACCAACACACTACTGGGCAGGAACTGGTGCAGTTCCGGGGTATCCGTCGGCCAACCCAGGGTAGAAAAGGGCCAGAGTGCCGAGGAGAACCAGGTATCGAGCACATCGTCATCCTGACGCAGGGGTTTCCCGGCCTGTCGTTCCGCCTCCTGCTGGTTCTCGGCCACATAAACTTGTCCCGCATCATCGTACCAGGCGGGAATCCGGTGCCCCCACCACAATTGTCGGGAAATACACCAATGTTGCAAATTGCCCAGCCAATGCTCGTAGGTATGAATCCAATTACCCGGCACAAACCGGATCTGTCCCTCGTGCACCACGCGCAAGGCCTCTTGGCCCATGCGCTCGGTATCGAGAAACCATTGATCTGAAAGCATGGGTTCGATCACTGCGCCACTGCGGTCACCGCGCGGAATCATCAGGGTATGCGGTTTTACTTCGGCCAGCAGGTTCCGGGCCGCCAGGTCGTCGATAAGACGTTGACGGGCACGAAAACGCTCCAGTCCACGATATTCAGGGGGTACCTGATCGTTCAAGTGGGCATCCGGGGTAAAGATGTTGATGGGCGTCAATCCATGCCGCTTGCCCATCTGATAATCGTTGAAATCATGGGCCGGGGTGATCTTGACACAGCCCGTGCCGAAGGCAGGATCCACCGACTCATCGGCAATCACCGGAATAGTGCGGTCCGTCAGAGGCAAATGAAGTGCGTGCCCGATGAGGTTGCAATAACGCTCATCGGCAGGGTGCACTGCCACTGCCACATCGCCCAGCAAGGTTTCGGGACGGGTGGTGGCCACCACCAGATAGCCCTGACCATCCACGCGAGGATACCGGATATGCCAAAGATGCCCCGATTCTTCGTGGGCCTCCACTTCCAGGTCAGACACCGCCGTCTGCAGGTGAGGATCCCAGTTCACCAGACGCTGGCCGCGATAGATCAATCCTTCCCGATAGAGGCGGACGAACACCTGAGTGACGGCCTGACTGAGGTCCTCATCCAGAGTAAAACGCTCGCGGGTCCAGTCACAGGAACTGCCCAAACGCCGCATCTGCCGGGTAATGGTGGAACCCGACTGTTCCTTCCACTGCCACACCCGCTCCAGAAAGGCCTCCCGTCCCAAAGTGGCGCGCCCTTCGCCCTTGGCTTCCAGTTGACGTTCCACCAGCATCTGGGTGGCAATCCCGGCATGATCCGTCCCTGCTTGCCACAGCACATTCTCGCCCTTCATTCGATGGTAGCGAATCAGGGCATCCATGAGGGTATGCTGAAAGGCATGCCCCATATGCAGCGTCCCCGTTACATTGGGCGGCGGCAGCAGGATACAGTACGCAGGCGTCTGGGGATCAAGGGAAGGCTTGAAATCACCACGCGCTTCCCAAACAGGGTACCAGTGCGCCTCAATGGCCTGAGGGTCAAAAATTTTGGCAAGACTCATGGAAAACAATCCAGTAATTAAGGGTGGAGCCCAAGGCTCAAAAACGATGGTTCGCCAGATTATGGGCCTGCACTTCAAAACCCCGCTGACGATAGAAACGGAAACGCTCCCGTGCCTGCGCTGCATCCTGATCGATCTGACTGACGATTTCCGCCAGACGTTCGAAACGGGCAAAGTACAACGGCGGGTCTGAACGCAGGTTGATCAACACCCGGTGGGAGCGCGGTTCCATTTCCAGGGCATCGATGACGATGGGGGTTTCCGCCGCCAATGCGTGATCGGACCGACAATGGGGCACGAATTCGGCCTGCGGATGGGTCCACAACCTCTGGTCCAGTTGCTGAGCCATGACTTCGTCCGGCACCCGCAACCACACGGGCAGTCCTTGCGCCCATGCCTTGCAGGTCAACTGCAGGGCCACCGGCACCTTGTCCGCCACATGGGTGTAAAAGTCGATGCGTGTCACCCTTACCCCTGACAGCGCTGTTGCAGAAAACGGCAAAACAACCGAACAGGACGGCCTGTGGCTCCCTTTTCCTTGCCACTGCGCCATGCCACGCCAGCGATATCCAAATGAGCCCAACGGTACCGTTTGGTGTAATTCGCCAAAAAACTCGCTGCCGTAATGGTTCCGGCAGGACGACCCGCCACGTTGGCCATGTCCGCAAAGTTGCTCTTCAGCCCTTCCTGGTACTCTTCCCACAAGGGCAAAGGCCAGGCGCGATCACCACTGTAATCCCCTGCTGCCTGCAATTCATTGCGCAGAACCTCGTCATTCGCCATTAACCCTGCGGCTTCGTGCCCCAGAGCAATGACACAGGCCCCGGTCAAGGTCGCCACATCCACCACCACGGCAGGTTCAAAACGTTCAGCGTAGGTCAGGGCATCGCACAAAATCAGACGCCCTTCCGCATCAGTATTGAGAATCTCGATGGTTTGGCCAGATAAACTCTTGACCACATCCCCAGGACGGGTGGCCCCGCCCCCCGGCATGTTCTCGCAGGTGGGAATGAGCGCCACGACATTCAGGGGCAATTTCATTTCAGCCAAGGCACGCATCGTCCCCAAGACACTGGCTGCACCACACATGTCAAATTTCATTTCATCCATTTCTGGCGCGGGTTTCAAGGATATCCCGCCGGTGTCGAAGGTGATGCCCTTGCCCACCAGCACCACCGGCTTGGCTCTGGCCTTGCCTCCGGCGTATTCCATGATGATGAACCGGGGAGGAAGATGACTGCCCGCCGCCACCGCCAACAACGCGCCCATACCCAACTTTTCCATGTCGGCACGGTCCAGCACGCGCACCTTAAGCCCCCAGTCCTTGCCCACAGCCTGCGCCGTTTCCGCCAGGTGGGTAGGTGTACACAGATTGGGCGGCAAATTACCCAGATCCCGCGTCAAATCGGTTCCGTTAGCCACTGCCTGAGCGTGTTCCACGAAACCCTGGGCTTTTTTGAGCGATAGGGAGGAAGGCAGCAGGAGGACGGTTTTTTGCCAGTGAGAAGACGGTTTTGGGGTCTGAGTCTGCTTTGGGATACGGTAACGCTGTTCCCTCAAGGTCAAAACGGTCTGTTCCAGCACCCAGACACTGTCCCGACCCGCCATATCCAACTCGGTCAGAGTACACAGCACTTCCTTGACGGCGGTGTTCGCCAGAGCCTGCTCCATGGAACATACCAAGGTACGGTAAGTGCTGTCCTTGAGGGGATCGCTGCCCGTTTCCACCAGCAGCACACGGCTCGCCGTCACCCCTTGAAGTCCGGATAACAGGAGTGTTTTGCCCGCCTCTGCAGCCAGATCTCCTCGTTTGAGAATCTGCGTCAACTGACCTTCACTCGCCTGATCAAGGGCCTGGGCAGCGGGGGTCAAACAACGGCCTCCCGTCACTGGAACGACAACACAGGCGGTCTTGGTTGAAGCCGGATGTGCTACTTTGAGTGTAAATTCCACGGGGTTTCTCCCTAAAGGGTCATGACCTGAGATAAAGCAGGAGATTATCCCGCCATCCCGGATTGAAGTCAAAAAGCAGGCCGGAGTTTCCGCCGGTCCCAACGAATTTCATAGATCTTCCCTGCGCTCCCGGATCTCCCGGGAACGACGCTGGCCCATCCACCAGCGCCAGGACCAGACACGCTGGCGTTGCTGCAACCAGATCCATGCCACGGTCAAAAAGAGCAGATGCACGGGCCACAAGCCAATCCAGAAGGGCAGTTTACCCTGCGCCACCCAAGCCTGTGCAATACTCATGCAGTTGTAATACACCATGTAGGCCAGCAGGGCAAAAATCATGTTGGTGGAACGTCCACCCCGCACGTTAATGTAGGACAGGGGTACAGAAAACACGGACAGCACCAGCAGGCTCAACGGCAACCCCAGACGCCAGTGCAATTCCCCCCACCCTTCCAGAGTGGGGTTGCGGAGCAGGTTCTGAGCCGACATGGATTTTACCGAAAGGGCCGCCGCCGTCACCCCATGCTGATCGATGCGCAGGCGCGCTTGCTCAAAATCCACCAGACGATAGTTGAGCGTGCCCGGTTCCCCCTCATAACGGCGTCCATGTTGCAACACCACAAAGCGATCTCCATTGGGTTCCGTCGCAATATAACCACTGTCCGCTGCGATCACGCCCACCTGATGGCCCTGAACAGACTGAACGAAGACATTGGAAACCTTCTCCTTGCTTTGGGACAGGGCATCCACGAAGAATACCTGATCTGACTGATGCGACTCCCGGAACACGCCGGGCGTGATCTGGGAGGTGTCGTCCTGCACATCCAATTGTTTCTGATACTGTGCCTTCTGCCCAATGGCCCAGGGCGCAATGACCAGACTGAGAAGCGCCACCACCAGAGCCATGGGCACCGTGAAGCGCAGTACCGGACCGAGAAAACGGTTCAGGCTGACCCCGGCACTCTGCCAGATGATCATTTCCGAGTCGCGGTAGAAACGGGTCATGGCCAGCAGCAGGGCCGTAAAAATAGAAGCGGACAACAAGACCGGCAGGTAAGTCAAGGAACCAAAAGCCAACATGGCCATCACTGCGCTGCCCGACAAGGTCCCTCCCGCCGCCAATCCCAGCAATTTGACCAAACTGACGGTCAGCAGGATGGCCAGCAAAATGACCATAGCCATCAATGCCGTGCGCGCAAACTCCTTGCGTAAGAGCCGACTGAAGAGCATGATGTCCTCTGAACCCGATAGTCCTCTATTCTATCAAGAAGCAGGGAAACGGCGCTGTGTCCTAGGGGCACTTTTCTGCGGGCAGTTCCGACTGCGGGTTTCACTCAAACCAGTTTCGCTATAGAATCTAGCGACTTTTGAGTAATAAACGAGGCTAGAGCATGATGGCATCACCCCCCAAGGATCACGATTCAGATCCCCAGGAAACGCAGGAATGGCTGGATGCGCTGAATGGCGTGCTCTGTGCGGTGGGACCGGAACGGGCCCATTTCCTGCTTGAACGATTGGTGGACAAGGCTCGTCGTTCGGGGGCCTTCCTGCCCTATAGTGCCAATACGGCCTACCTCAATACCATTCCTCCAGCGCTCGAAGAACCCATGCCCGGGAACCCGGAAATGGAATACCGCATCCGTTCCCTGATTCGCTGGAATGCCTTGGCCATGGTGGTACGGGCCAACAAGGGTGGGGAAGAACTGGGTGGGCATATCGCCAGTTTTCAGTCGGCGGCCACTCTGTATGATGTGGGCTTCGACTACTTTTTTCGTGCACCTACCCCGGAGCATGGGGGGGATGTGCTCTACACCCAAGGTCACTCGGCCCCGGGCATTTATGCCCGCGCCTTTCTGGAAGGACGCCTGAGCGAAGAACAACTGGCCCACTTCCGCCGCGAAGTGGAGGGCAAGGGGTTATCCAGTTACCCCCATCCCTGGCTCATGCCCGATTTTTGGCAAATGCCCACCGTCTCCATGGGACTTGGTCCCCTCATGTCCATTTATCAGGCCCGTTTCATGAAATACCTGCAAAACCGCGGGTTGGCCCAGACCGAAGGACGCAAGGTGTGGGCTTTCATGGGCGATGGAGAGATGGACGAACCCGAATCTCTGGGCGCCATTTCCTTGGCCGCCCGAGAAAATCTTGACAACCTGATCTTCGTGGTGAATTGTAACCTGCAACGTCTCGACGGTCCCGTGCGCGGAAATGGCAAAATCATTCAGGAACTGGAAGCGGATTTTCGCGGGGCTGGCTGGAACGTCATCAAAGTGATCTGGGGAAGCCCCTGGGATGCCCTCATTGCCAAGGACACCAGTGGCTTGCTGCTGCAGCGCATGATGGAAGCCGTGGATGGGGAATACCAAAGTTTCAAGGCACACGATGGCGCCTACGTGCGTCAGCATTTTTTCGGCAAGTATCCCGAGTTGCTGCGCCTGGTGGCCAACATGTCCGATGACGAGATCTGGCATCTGTCGCGCGGCGGACACGACGCCTTCAAGGTCTATAATGCCTACCTGGCGGCGGTGCGTCACAGTGACCAACCCACGGTGATTCTGGCCAAGACCATCAAAGGCTATGGCATGGGCGAAGCGGGCGAAGGGCAAAACATCACCCACCAACAAAAGAAGATGGGCGAAAGCGCCCTCAAGCAGTTCCGTAACCGCTTCAAGATCCCCATCGACGATGCCGTAATCGCCGCTGCCCCCTTCTACCGCCCTGCCGATGACAGCCCGGAGATCCGTTATCTGCAGGAACGGCGCCAGGCTCTGGGCGGCTATCTGCCGGTGCGGCACAGTGCCAGTGCGCCTCTGGACATCCCCCCCCTGGAATATTTTGCACCCTTGCTGGAAGCCAGTGGCGAACGTCATCTATCCACCACCATGGCCTTCGTGCGTCTCCTTAATCTACTCATCCGCGATGAGACACTGAGTCAGCGCATCGTCCCCATTGTTCCCGACGAATCCCGTACCTTCGGCATGGAGGGCATGTTCCGTAGCCTGGGCATCTATTCTTCCGTGGGGCAATTGTACGAACCCCAGGATCATGATCAACTGATGTACTACCGCGAAAGCGTGAATGGTCAGATCCTTCAGGAAGGGATCAATGAAGCCGGCGCTTTCTCTTCCTGGATCGCCGCCGCCACGTCTTATTCCACCCATGGCGTCACCACTCTCCCGTTCTATATTTTTTATTCCATGTTCGGTTTTCAGCGCGTCGGTGATCTGGCCTGGGCGGCAGGGGACATGCAGTGTCGCGGCTTCCTCATCGGCGGGACGGCGGGACGGACCACCCTGAATGGCGAAGGGTTGCAGCACCAGGACGGACACAGTCAGGTTCATGCCTCCTTCATTCCCAACTGTATCTCCTACGACCCTACCTATGCCTATGAACTGGCGGTCATCATTCAAGACGGCCTGCATCGCATGTTCCACGCTCAGGAAAACGTCTTTTACTACCTCACCACCATGAATGAAAACTATGCCCACCCTGCGCTTCCCGAGGGGGCACGGGAAGGCATTCTCAAAGGCATGTACCTATTGCATGAACGGGCGGCATCCAGGGGCCCTTGCGTCCAGTTGCTGGGATCGGGCACCATCCTGCGCGAAGTGGAGGCAGCTGCCCAACTGTTGGCCACGGACTGGGGCGTGTCGAGCAACGTGTGGAGTTGCCCCAGTTTCAATGAATTGGCCAGAGAAGGTCAAAATGTCCTGCGCCACAACCGTCATCACCCCACAGAACCGGCTCAGATTCCCTACGTCACCCAGTGTCTGAAAGACACCCGTGGGCCGGTGATTGCGGCCACCGACTACATCAAAACCTTCACGGAACAAATCCGTGCCTTCGTACCCCGTCGTTTCGTAACCCTGGGTACCGATGGATTTGGCCGTTCCGACACGCGCGCCCAATTGCGCCATTTTTTCGAAGTAGATCGTTACTATGTGGTGGAAGCCGCACTCCATGCCTTGGCTGACGAGGGCGTAATCCCCCTGTCCCAGGTGGCCGAAGCGCAACGAAAATATGCTCTCGACCCCGCCAAACCGAATCCGCTGAAGGTCTGACCCCATGGCACTAAAAAGCAACTTATTTAAACAGATCAAAGAGTTGCTTTTTGGTCCGGCGCGCGACCCCTTTGCGCCGGAAACCCGTCAGCACATCGCCCTCATGGCCTTTTTTGCATGGGTGGGACTGGGTGCCGATGGACTATCCTCCTCGGCCTATGGGCCGGAAGAAGCCTTCAAGGCCCTGGGTACCCATGTCCACCTCAGCCTTTATCTGGCCATTGCCACGGCCTTCACGGTTTTCCTCATCTCCACTGCCTATAACCAGGTCATCGAACTGTTTCCCACAGGCGGTGGAGGCTATAAGGTTGCCACCCAACTGATCGGGCCTCACGCCGGTCTGATCAGCGGTGCTGCCCTGATCGTGGATTATGTCCTGACCATTGCTATTTCCGTGGCCAGCGGGGTGGACGCCGTCTTCAGTTCCCTGCCCACGGCCTGGCAAAGTCACAAACTGACCGTCGAACTGTTCCTCACCCTGTTTCTGATGTTCCTGAACCTGCGCGGGATGAAGGAGAGCATCAAGATCCTGACCCCCATCTTCATGGGCTTCGTCATCACCCATGTGCTGATCATCGTGTATGGGGTGGCCATCCGCGGAAACGAGATCCCCTCCATCGTCCATCAGACGCTGCATGAAACCTCTTCTCTGGCGGGCCAGATGGGTTGGGTCTTTGTGGCCTCCCTGTTCCTGCGCGCCTATTCCATGGGGGGCGGAACCTATACGGGGATCGAAGCGGTCTCCAACAATGTCAATGTTCTCCAGGAACCCCGTGTACATACCGGAAAACTGACCATGTTCTACATGGCCACTTCCCTGGCCTTCACGGCGGGGGGCATCATCCTGATCTACCTGTTGTGGAATGCCGTCCCCTCCAGCAATGGCGAGACCCTGAACGCCGTTGCTTTCCGTTCGGTCATCGCATCCCTAGGTTTCAGTCCCGGCCTTTCCTATGTGCTTCTCACCACCGTGCTGGTCCTCGAAGGGGCGCTTTTGTATGTAGCCGCCAATACCGGCTTGCTGGGCGGCCCCGCCGTACTGGCCAACATGGCCAATGACGGTTGGACACCCTCCCAGTTCAGTTCCCTGTCCAGTCGTCTGGTCACCAAGTACGGAATCCTTCTGATGGGCATAGCAGCCCTCTTCATCCTGCTCTGGAGTGGTGGCATCGTGGACCTGCTGGCGGTGCTCTACAGCATCAATGTCTTTCTCACCTTCAGTCTCTCGCTCACGGGACTGACCCTGTACTGGTGGAAGCACCGCGAACATCCCCAATGGGCCCTTCGCCTCGGGGTCTCCGTGGTAGGATTGATCGTAACTTCGAGCATCCTCATGGTCACCCTGGCGGAAAAGTTTTTTGAAGGCGGGTGGATGACCCTCCTCATCACCAGCGCCGTCATTGGCCTGTGCCTGCTGATTCGCCAGCATTACCGCGAAACAGCCGCCCAGATGGCCAAGGCCGACCATCTGCTGTCCCAGCTCCCGGCCACCCCGGTAGTCACCCCCCCTGCCCTCGATCCCGATGCGCCCACCGCCGTCTTTCTGATCAGTCAGGCCAAAGGCACGGGCATGCATACCCTCCTGTGGGTCCAGCGACTCTTTCCCAACGTCTACCGCAATTTTGTGTTCCTCAGTGTGGGTGCCGTGGACACTCAAAGTTATGGCGGAGAAGGATCGATTGAAGGACTCAAGGAATCCGTTCATTCCGCCTGCGACTACTATGTCAATTTCTGCCATCGGAATGGCATTGCCGCCAAGTCCTACGAAGCCTATGGCACGGACCGAATCGCCGAACTCACCCGTCTGTCCGAGCAGGTCCACGAAGAATTTCCCAACAGCATCTTTTTTGCCAGCAAATTGATTTTCGTCCACGATAACTGGCTGACGCGCATTCTCCATAACCAAACCGCCCTGCAAATGCAACGTATCCTTCATCTCCAGGGCATGACCATGGTGATCCTGCCCATGAAGGTCGACTGAGACATGCTACCTACCTGATGATCCCTTTATGGTCCTCCTCGCCTCCACCACTTACCCTTTATTTCGCTGCCTGAATTCCTGGCTCTCTCCTGGGGGCAGTACGGGCTCCCTGTCCATCCTGATCTACCACCGCGTGCTGCCCAAACCTGACCCCCTTTTTCCGGACGAGGTGGATGCTCAACGTTTTGATGCGCAGTTGAATCTGCTCAAGAATGTCTTTCACATCCTCCCCTTGCCCGAAGCGGTGGAAAGATTGAAAAACCATGTCTTGCCCCCGCGCGCTGCCTGCCTCACCTTCGATGACGGGTATGCCGATAACGCTTCCATTGCACTCCCACTGCTGAAAAAGCACGGGGTCTGCGCCACTTTTTTCGTAGCCTCGGGCTACTTGAATGGAGGGTGCATGTTCAATGATCGCGCCATCGAGTTGGTCCGCCAGCATCCCGCAGAATCCATCGATCTTCGCTTTCTCGAATTGGGATCACTCCCTCTGACGACCTTGGCAGAGCGGAAATCCGCCCTCGCGATCCTGCTGCAACGCCTCAAATACGAGGCGCCGGAAGTGCGTTGCGACCATCTCCACCATCTTGAAACGCAGTTGGGGGTCACCCCCCCTTCCCACCTCATGATGAATGATGCCCAAGTAGTATCTCTGCACCAGGCGGGGATGAGTATTGGGGGACATACGGTCAATCACCCCATTTTGACCTCCCTTCCGCCCGCCATTGCGCGCCGGGAAATCGAGCAGAACCATGCCTGCCTGACCCGATTGCTGGGCAGTCCTCCTGTCCTGTTCGCCTATCCCAACGGAAAATTCGGTCAGGATTACCGTCAGGAACATGCCGATATGGTGCGGGAAATGGGATACTCGGCAGCACTTTCCACCGAACCAGGCATTGCCCGGGGAGAAAGCGATCTCTTTCATTTGCCGCGTTTCACTCCCTGGGACCGCTCACTCCTGCGTTTCTCCCTGCGCCTCAGTCAAAACCTGTGGACCCATTCCTGAGTATCAATGTTTCTCTCGCACCGGTCGTTTCAGGGCATATACCACGGGGATGAATACCAGGGCCAAGGTGCCCAGCAAGCGAAAGTCATCCATAAAGGAAAGCAGACTGGCCTGTCTTTGCACGGTGGCATACAACAAGGCGTGCGCCACCGCCACCCCATGACTGCCAACCCCTGCCAACTGGTGGATCACGCCCGCCAGCCACGCCTGGGTCGCCGTGGAGGAATCGGTCAAATGAGTCGTCAGAACGCTTTGATGACGTTGTGTCCCGCGTGTCAGCCAAGTTTGAACCAGGGATATGCCGAAACTGCCCCCCAGATTGCGCGACAAGTTGATGATGGCCGAAGCGTTACTGCTTTTGTTCGGAGGCACCCACGAGTAAGCTGCCGCATTGACGGGCACGAAGAGAAACCCCAACCCGATCCCCTGCAGGATTCTCAAAGTCGCCAAAGACCAGTAATCCGCCTGCAAATTCATATGGGAAAAAAGATACAAGGCCACCCCGTTACACAACAACCCAAAGGCAATCATGTGGCGCACATCCACCTTGTTGATGGCCCATCCCACGAAGGGCAATACCAATAACACGGTCAATGCGCCAGGAGACAACAACATTCCTGCCTGAGTGGCCGAATACCCCATCAGGGCCTGGACCCACATGGGAAGGAGCACCGTACTGCCAAACAGGATAAATCCCACCAGAAACATCAAGATATTGCTGAACAGAAAGTTTCTTTCCTTGAGCAGATTGAAATCCACCATGGGGTAATGTTGACGGGTTTCCCAAAAGGGTAGAATAAGCAGTGACAGGGTCGACAGCGCTGACATCAGCATGATAAAGGGCGATGAAAACCAGTCGTCTTGCTGCCCTCGGTCCAGCACCACCTGCAAACAGCCAAATCCCACCGACAATAACACGAACCCTTTCCAATCCACCGTGAATCCCCGGCGCCTAAACTCGGCGCTCTGTTCAATCAAAGCAGGAGGATCCGACAACAGCCGCCGGGACAGATACAAGGACAGAAATCCCACAGGGACATTGATCAGGAAGATCCAGCGCCAGGAAAAGGTATCCGTAATCCAACCGCCGATGGTCGGGCCAATGGCCGGTGCCAAAACGGTCGTGATGCCATACACCGCAAAAGCCATGCCCCGTTTCGAAGGAGGAAAACTGTCCGTCAAGATGGCTTGAGAACAGGGCTGCAATCCCCCGCCACCGATGCCTTGCAGGGTACGAAACAGGATCAGGGTAGTCAGGTTGGGGGCCAGGCCACACAGTAACGAACTGACGGAAAACATGGCCACACAGAACAGGTAAAATCGGCGGCGCCCGAAGAGCGTGGATAACCAACCGCTCATGGGCAAGACGATGGCGTTGGACACCATATAAGAAGTCAATACCCACACGGCTTCGTCTTCGCTCACGGACATATCCCCGGCAATGTGACGCAACGCCACATTGGCAATGGAAATATCCAGGACCTCCATAAAGGTGGTCAAAGCCACGGTTACGGCCACCCACCACGGGCTGATCAGATCTCCACGAAAATTACGGGGGGGAGAAAACGCACCCATCGGGGAAGCCGCCATTCAAACAAATCTCCATATCACGCCAGGCAATTACTAAAATTCAGGCATGATTCCACCGATCATCCCGAAATGTCAAAGTGCCACGTTAACACAAAGTAATGAGCATTTGAGGACGTCTTCCCTGGCAGTGATCAACTTTCTCAACCTGTTCCAAATTTTGGGTAGCATAAATATCCTTCTATGGGTTATCCTCACGACTTAATCGGTAAATCACTGTTCAGGTCAGGAGGCATCATGTCTGTGGTGGGCGAAGAGAGGATCATTTCCGTAGTCGGTTTGGGTTATGTGGGATTGCCCGTGGCTGTAGCCTTTGGCAAAGTGCGTCGAACCATTGGCTTTGACATCAATCCGGTACGAATCCGGGAGTTGCGCGCCGGGCATGACCGGACAGGAGAAGTGGAAGAGGGAGGCCTCGAAAAAGCGGATATCCTGTACACGGATCAGATCAGCGATCTCCAGTTGGCAAATTTTCATATCGTCGCTGTCCCAACCCCTGTCAACGATGCCAATCAACCCGACCTCACCCCCATGTTGAAGGCCTCGGGAACCGTGGGAAGTGCCCTGAAGAAGGGGGATATCGTGGTTTATGAATCCACGGTCTACCCCGGAGTAACGGAAGAGGAATGCGTCCCTATTCTGGAAGCGAAATCCGGCCTCAAATGTGGCGTCGATTTCAAGGTGGGCTATAGTCCTGAGCGCATCAACCCCGGAGACAAGGAACACACCTTTACCAAGATCAAGAAGGTGGTATCGGGACAGGATGCGGAAACCTGCGAAATCGTTGCTCAGGTCTATGAATCCGTGGTCACAGCAGGCGTTCACCGTGCTCCCTCCATCAAGGTGGCCGAGGCCGCCAAGGTCATCGAGAATACCCAACGGGACCTGAATATCGCCCTGATGAATGAACTGGCCCTGATTTTTGACCTGATGAATATCGATACCAATGCCGTGCTGGAAGCCGCCGGCACCAAATGGAACTTTCTCAAGTTCAAACCGGGACTGGTGGGTGGTCACTGCATCGGCGTAGACCCCTATTATCTCACCCATAAGGCCGAAAAATTGGGATACATTCCCCAGGTCATCCTTTCCGGGCGACGTATCAACAATGGCATGGGGAAATTTGTGGCCCAACGCTGTGTCAAGGAAATGGTCCATGCCGGACATGTCATCTCGGGCAGTCGCGTCACCGTCCTGGGACTCACCTTCAAGGAAAACTGTCCGGACCTGCGTAATTCCAAGGTCATCGATATCATTCATGAACTACAGGATTACGGAATCGAGGTACAGATCCACGATCCCCTGGCGGACCCCCACGAGGCCGAGGAGGAATACGGCGTTTCCCTCACCCCCACCGTTGCCTTGAAACCCGCAGCAGCCGTGATTCTGGCGGTGGCCCATGATGAATATCGAACCCTTCAAACCGAGGGAATATTATCCCTGATGGGCGATTGCCCCGTCCTGATCGATGTCAAGGGACTTTTTTCCCGCGACGATTTCTCTCAATCCAATCTGCGTCTCTGGCGGCTATGACCACGCACTATGACCTCATTCAAAACAAGATCCAGGCCGCACCACGCCGTTGGGCCATTACCGGAGTGGCAGGGTTCATCGGTTCCAACCTGCTCGAGACCTTGCTTCGACTGGATCAGACCGTCGTGGGATTGGATAATTTTTCCACCATCGACGACCGTAACCTGAAGCAGGTTCAGAAACTGGTTGGAGAACCCCGTTGGAAAAACTTCACTTTTTTCAAAGGAGATATCCGCCACCTGGACGATTGCCAGCGCGTCTGTGACAGGGCGGATATCGTGTTGCATCAGGCGGCCCTGGGCAGTGTTCCCCGTTCCATCGAGGACCCTCTGACCACCCATGCCAGCAACATCGATGGATTCCTCAACATGCTGAGAACAGCTCAACTCATGGGGATCGAACGCTTCATCTATGCCGCCTCGAGTTCCACTTATGGGGACCATCCTGGGCTTCCCAAAAAGGAAGAGATCATCGGCAACCCCCTCTCTCCCTATGCCGTCACGAAACTGGTCAATGAACTCTACGCGCAGGTCTTTGACCGGGTCTATCAGTTCAAGGCCACCGGTCTGCGCTATTTTAACGTCTTCGGCCCCCGCCAAAATCCGGAAGGTGCCTATGCAGCCGTGATTCCCAAGTGGTTTGGTGGGTTATTGAAGGGGAATCCGATCGATATCAATGGCGACGGTGAAACCAGCCGTGATTTCTGTTATATCGACAATGTCATCCAAGCCAATATTCTGGCGGCCTGTACGGAACGGCCCGAGGCCCTGGGACAGGTCTATAACATTGCTTACTCCGAATCCACCACCCTCAACCAGTTGTATGCGCTGATCTGCGCTCAACTGAAGCAGCGTGCGCCAAACCGGGAGATCCCCGGCCCCCGTTACCGGGATTTTCGGGCGGGCGATGTCCGCCACTCCCTGGCAGACATTCACAAAGCCCGACAACTTCTGGGTTACGAGCCCCGTTTCTCGGTCAAGGAAGGACTGGAAAAGGCTGCGGACTGGTACACGCACAATCTGTGAGTTCGTTTCTACAGGCACCTTATGAGTAAACCCATTCATCACCCTGCCTGTTTTGCCATGGGAACGGGCGATCCCTTGTCCATCGGCGGCATCGATCTCCCGCGCCTGGCCCATCAAGTCGGCCAAACTCCCTTCTTTGCCTATGACCGCACAGGTATTTTCAAACGTGTTCAGATGTTACGCTTCCTGCTCCCCAAGGGCATTCATCTGCACTATGCCATCAAGGCCAACCCCATGCCCGCCGTGGTCCAGTTTCTTGCCACTCAGGTGGATGGTCTGGATGTGGCTTCCGGAGGAGAACTGGGAATAGCGCTGGATACCCTGATTCCGCGCGCCCATATCAGTTTTGCCGGTCCCGGCAAATCTTCCCACGATCTTCTGATGGCCATGGCTGCTGGCGTTGTACTCAATCTGGAGTCCGAAGGAGAACTGGAGACGGTCTTCTCGCTGAGTGAACTACATGGCTATCGTCCCAAAGTGGCCATCCGGGTCAACCCGGATTTTGAATTGCGGGGCTCCGGTATGCGCATGGGCGGAGGGGCCAAACCCTTCGGGGTGGATGTGGAACGGGTTCCCGCCCTGGTCCGCCGCATCCTGGCCTCTGACCTGGTTTTTCAGGGGTTTCATATTTTCAGTGGATCACAGAGCCTCAAGGCGGACGCACTCATCGAGGCCCAGAAAAACACCGTGGATCTGGCCATTCGACTGGTTCAGGAGAGTGGGGCGCCCCTCCCCACCCTGAATTTGGGAGGGGGCTTCGGGATTCCCTATTTTCCTGGCGAATCACCTCTGGAGCTCGAGCGGGTAGGAGATGCCTTGCAGCACCTGTTACCTCACCTGCACCAGCAGTTGCCCGATACCCAACCCGTCATCGAATTGGGCCGCTACCTCGTCGGTGAAGCGGGTGTGTATGTGTGCCGCATCCTCGACCGCAAGGTTTCCCGGGGCCAGACTTTTCTCATCACCGATGGGGGATTACACCACCACCTGGCGGCATCCGGCAATTTTGGACAGGTCATCCGCAAGAATTATCCAGTGACCATCGTCACCCGGAAGAAATCCCCGCCCTTGGAAGAAGTCTCCGTGGTGGGTCCCCTGTGTACCCCCCTCGACCTCCTGGCGGACAAAATGCTCCTGCCCCGTGCTGAGGTAGGGGATCTGGTGGTGATTTACCAGTCCGGTGCCTATGGCCTGAGCGCCAGCCCTGCGGCTTTTCTGGGACACCCTCCGGCCCGTGAAGTATTGATCGGAGACCTGGAGCCATGACCGCATTGGCATTATTTTTCGGCCATCCGCGCTTTCAGGAACCAGACCTGAGCGAAATTTCCCGTATCCAGGGGGTGGAGAGCGCATGGCGCGAAGCCTATCGCCGTCATGGCCCTCAAGCCCCCAATCAGGTTCAAGGAGACTTTGCCGTGGCTTTTTCGCCAGAGCCAGGCAAGACTTTCATGGCCGTGGATCGCTTTGCGCGTCATTCATTATGTTATCGCGTGGAGAATGCTTCAATCCTCCAGGTTGCCGCCCGCGCCGATGAAGTCGCTGCATCTTCTTCATCGCTGGATATGCAGGCCATTTACGACTACTTCCATTTTCATGTCATTCCCGCGCCACGGACGATCTTTCAGCAGGTGCTGCGTCTCCCTGCCGCGCATTACGGACTGTTCCAAGGGGGGGAACTGACGGTAGCCCCCTACTGGCGACCACGGTTTACCTCCGTCACTCCCGCTGACTTTTCCTCTTTGAAGGAAGAGTTTCTGGACATTTTAAGGAGTTCGGTTCAAAGCCAGCGTCATGAGGGCGGTCGCACCGGTTGTTTCCTGAGTGGAGGCACCGACAGTTCCACCGTGACCGGCCTATTGAGCCAGCAATTCGGAGAAGGCGTGCCCACCTACTCCATCGGCTTCGATGCGGAAGGCTATGATGAAATGGAGTACGCACGCATTGCCTCCCGTCATTTCAAAACCCGGCACCATGAATACTATGTCACCCCGGAGGATTTGGTTCAGGGAATTCCGCGCGTCGCAGCCTACTACGACCAACCCTTCGGCAATTCTTCTGCCCTGCCCGGGTTTTACTGTGCCCAACTGGCCCAACAAGACGGTTTGCAACGCTTGCTGGCAGGAGACGGGGGGGATGAATTATTTGGTGGAAACAGTCGATACGCCAAGCAAAAGTTGTTTCACGCCTACACCCACGTACCTTCCATTCTACGCCAGGGAATCCTCGAACCTCTGGCACCCCTTTTCAACCGACTTCCCCTGGTGCGCAAACTGGGCAGTTATATCGACCAAGCCAAAGTCCCCATGCCGGACCGGATCACTGCCTACGGGCTTCTAGAGCAGATCGGGGCAGAGAATATTTTTCCCGCACAGATTCTTTCCTTGTTTTCACCGGCCGTTCCCGGCACCTTGGAACGGGCAGTTTGGCACGAAACCGATGGGGCGGATTTTGTCAATCAGATGCTGGCCTACGACTGGCGCTTCACCCTGGCTGAAAATGATTTACCCAAAGTTTGCGGAACCACGACCTTGGCGGGTATCGAGGTAGGTTTTCCCCTGCTGGACGAACGGCTGGTGGATTTTTCCCTGAAACTCCCACCCCATTACAAGGTCAATGGTCTCAAACTGCGTTGGTTTTTCAAGGAAGCGTTACGAGGTTTTCTGCCGGAGGAAATCATCACCAAGCAAAAGCATGGTTTCGGTCTTCCCTTCGGCATATGGGTGCTGCGTCATCCATCCCTGCATCAGTTGGCCGAATCCTCCCTGCATCAACTGGCCGAACGTGGACTGATTCGACATCCCTTCGTGAATCAATTGTTCCAGCAATACCTACCCCGCCATCCGGGTTTTTATGGGGAAATGGTGTGGATTCTCCTCATGCTGGAACAATGGTTTCAGGCCCATGCCAATCACTACCAGTTCTCCCCCTCTGCCTGATCCCTGGTCCCCGACTTTTCAAACCAAGGGGATTTGATTTGCATCCCCCCGACTGATCAGTGCGGAGCCCCTGGAGGCGCGGCAGGTACACTGCGCCATGGCTCTGGACAGTTCTGCACATAGGGGTAGTAGCCCTTGGCAGAAGCGCAGTAATACCAACTGTTGGCGGCCGTGTGCTGACTCGCCCCTGGAGGGGGCGGTGCCATGGACTGGGAATATTGCCGTTGAGGGGGCTGCCCTTGAGGGGGAGAAGAATAAACCACGGGTTGCTGCTGAACCACTACGGGCGGAGCCGCATAAACCACCGGAGCGGGATAATAGGGATACGGATAAACGCGATAAGGGTTCGCCAACTCCGCCCCCACCATGGCTCCGGTTGCCAACCCCATCATTCCCCAGCCCCAACCCCAGCCACGATCAGCCTGTGCAGGCATCGTCATGAAAGCCCCCCAGACTCCCAATCCCAGAAGGATCCATCGCATCGGTTTCAAACTTGTCATGGAAACTCTCCCAAATAAACCCAAAGCTTACGGAACCCATGGACTCAATAGAATGCCAAAAGTTCCCATCTCCCCATCACTCGCGCCCTTGAAGGAACCTCACAGGGACTTGTCAATTTCGTACGAGCGCATACAATGTACCCCCAAGTGCTTCCGATTTTACCCCGATCTCACAAGGATGATCCATGAAACTCTATTTCAGCCCCGGTGCCTGTTCTCTTTCCCCGCATATCGTATTGCGCGAACTCGGCCTGCCCTTCGATCTGGTCAAGGTCAATCTGGGCACCAAGCAACTGAGTGATGGTTCCGATTTCTGTGCGATCAACCCCAAAGGCTACGTCCCACTTCTGATTCTCGACGATGGAACGAAACTCACCGAAGGTCCGGCCATCGTTCAATATCTGGCGGATCTCAAACCCGAATCGGACCTGGCCCCCGCCAATGGAACCCTGCCGCGCTATCAACTGCAGTCCTGGCTCAACTTCATTTCCACGGAACTGCACAAGCAATTCAGTCCGCTGTTCAATCCTACCTTTCCTGACACCGTCAAGGACTTCCAGAAAAAGCGTCTGGCGCTGCGCTTCGATCAACTCAACGATACCCTGAAAACCCAGGAATACCTCATGCCCAGCGGATTCACCGTGGCCGATGCCTATTTGTTTACCGTCCTGGGATGGGCACATCCCATGGGCATTTCCCTGGAAGGGTGGCCTGAACTCCAGGCCTATAGGACGCGGATTCAGTCCCGCCCCGCGGTTCAAGCGGCCCAACAGGCAGAAAAAAGTCACTAAAACTCCGCGCACAGAACCTGTGCCTGTTACGCGGTGGTTCAGGTAAAGCATATCCGGGAGTTTTTCATGAACGATGACAGCATGGGTCAGAACAGGCTCAAGCGGTACCGACGACCCTTATTGGTGGCAGGCCCCTTGCTTCTCTTGGCCGTTGCCGGATTCCTGTATTTCAAAAATCTGAACCGGGTATCCACCGATGACGCTTATGTCGTTGCTGCGCGCACAGACATCAGCGCCAATGTGGCCGGTCGGGTCGTCGAAGTTCTGGTCAAAGACAATCAGTTCGTGCACACCGGGGAAGTTTTATTCAAACTCGATGAACGGGATTTTGCGCTGAACGTGGCCGAGGCCAGAGCACGACTGGCCAATGCAAAACTTCAGGTGAGTTCGTTGAAAGCATCCTATCGGCAACATCAAGCAGAGGTCACTGCCGCACAGGAAACCCTGGCCTATCAGGAAAACGAACTTGATCGACAAAAGCGTCTGGTCGCCCAAGGGGTTTCTTCTCAGGCGCAACTGGACCAGGCCCGACATGCCTACCTTCAGGCCACACAGAAATTGCAAGGGACGCAACAGGAACGAGAGAATATTCTGGCTGCCCTGAACTATCATCCCAACCAGAATATCGAGAATCACCCAGCGGTACAACAAGCGCAAGCCGTGCTGGACAGGGCCCTACTCAATCTATCCTACACGGTGGTAAAGGCCCCTCAGGCGGGGATCGTTTCCAAGGTGGAACAGTTGCAGGTCGGCGACTATGTGAATGTGGCGACCCCGCTGTTCGCTCTGGTCTCCAGACAAAATCGGTGGATCGAGGCTAATTTCAAGGAAACAGATCTGACCCACCTGCATCCGGGTCAACCCGGAACCGTGGAAATCGATGCGTATCCTGGCCGGACCTTTCATGGGCACGTTCAAAGTCTGAGCCCGGGCACCGGGTCCAGTTTTTCACTATTGCCTCCGGAAAATGCCACTGGTAATTGGGTCAAGGTCGTACAACGTCTGCCCGTTCGCATCAGCCTCGAAAATACGGACTCTGACCAACCCATTCAGGCAGGTCTGAGTGCTGTGGTGGCGGTGGACATCAGTCATGGCCCCTGAGACAACTTCGCTCAATCGGCCACTGATTACGGCCTCGGTGATGGCCGCCACCATCATGCAGGCGCTGGACTCCACCATTGCCAATGTAGCACTGCCGAAAATGCAGGGAACCCTGGCAGCCACCCAGGACGAAATGGCCTGGGTACTGACCTCATACATCGTGGCCGCAGCCATCATGATCCCCCTGACGGGCTGGTTGGCCCAGCGATTTGGACGCAAACCGGTGTTTTTGATTTCAGTGGCCGGATTTACCTTCGCTTCGGCACTTTGTGGGCTGGCTACCACCCTGCCTGAAATGGTTTTCTTCCGGCTGTTGCAAGGCATATCGGGCGCGGCCCTGGTACCGTTATCCCAAGCTGTCCTGTTTGATATCAATCCCCGGGAAAATCATGGCAAAGCCATGGCCCTCTGGGGTGTAGGCGTCACCATGGGTCCCATTTTGGGTCCAGCATTGGGAGGATGGTTGACCGATCAGTACAGTTGGCGCTGGGTGTTCTATATCAATGTACCCATCGGCATTCTGGCTTATCTGGGTTTGTCGGGTTTCATGCCCAATACCAAAAAAATCGCGGGGTCCTTTGACTTTTTCGGATTTCTGACCCTGAGTCTGGGCATCGGTGCCTTACAGTTATTCCTGGATCGTGGAGAGTTGAAAGATTGGTTCCATTCCTCGGAAATTGTCGTGTACGCACTGATCATCGGCATTTCCTTCTATTTGTTCATCCTGCACACGCTAACCGCCGAACGACCCTTCCTGAGCGTGTCCCTATTCAAGGATAAAAACTTTCTCACCTCCAATATCTTCATCTTCATCATTGGTGTCGTCCTGTTTGCCACCTTGGCCCTGGTGCCTCCCTTGCTCCAGAATGAAATGAATTACCCCGTCATGCTTACCGGATTCGTGACGGCACCTCGGGGCATGGGAACCATGATGGCCATGATGGTGGTGGGAAGATTGATCGGAAAATATGATGTTCGGCTGATCATGGCGGTGGGATTGGGGATGACCGTCCTCTCGCTGTGGAAAATGATGCACTTCGATCTGTTGATGGATGAAACTCCCATCATTTATACCGGGCTATTGCAGGGATTTGGTGTCGGACTGTCCTATGTGCCCTTATCCACGGTGGCATTCAGTTCCTTGCCCCAGACTCTGCGCAATGAGGGAACGGCCTTTTTCAACCTGCTGCGCAATATCGGAAGTTCCATTGGAATTTCCATCGTGCAAACTCTGCTGACCCGAAATACTCAGATCAACCATGCCACCCTGGCTGAACATATCACGCCATATACGCTGCATTCACCGGCTATCGGGGCACTGGATCCGGCCCACCCTGCAAGTATTCTGGCCCTGAATGGTCAAATCACCCGTCAGGCTGCCATGATTGCCTACAATAACGACTTTGAACTAATGATGGTCGTAACCTTGGCAGTCATGCCCCTGTTGATCTTGTTGCGCCCAGCCTCCAGAGCGCCCCAGGGCAGTGAACGGGTCATCGTGGATTAATGGCCATGAAGTTTCCCATCCGACGCCTTTCCCTGGCTCTAACCGTTGGTCTGTCGGCCTGCACCGTAGGTCCTGATTTTGTCCCGCCCAAACTTGCTCCCTCCGATCACTATACTTCTCCCGAAGAACGGGAAGAACCGACACAAGACAGGATCCTTGGCAAACAGATCGAATCCGAGTGGGGAAGCGTATTTTCCTATGAACCGCTCAGTGCCCTGATCCATCGCGCCCTTGAAGACAACTACGATCTGACGGCAGCCCGAGAAACTCTGGCGCAGGCAGAAGAAGCCGTCAAGGCGCAACAGGGTAGCCTGATGCCCCAAGGCTCCATGAATGCCCTGGCTGGCCGACAAAAATATGGGGTCGCATTGTTCGGCCCCTCAAATTTTGTGATTCCTCCCTTCAGTTACTATGAAGTCGGTCCATTCCTGAGTTGGAGTCCGGATTTTTTTGGCGGAGGAAAACGCAGCGTAGAACGTCAGCAAGCACTGGCCACCTATCAGCATCGCCAACTCGACGCCCTGTATGTGGAACTGACCGCCAATGTAGTCGCACAATCGGTCCAGATAGCCGCGACGAAAGCGGAAATTGCCACGGTCCAGCGCATATTGGATGCAGATGAAAAAACTTTGCGCCTGATTCGGTCTTCCCATCAGGCAGGGATGGCCACACCAACCGATATTCTGAATGCCCAGCATCGTTTAGCGGTGGATCGTGCGCTGTTGCCCCCGCTCAAACAGCAGTACAGTTCGAATCTGCACACACTTTCGGTCTTGGTGGGGAAGGCTCCGGCGGACTGGAAACCCCCCTCCCTGATTTTTGACGACCTGAAAATACCCCTATCATTGCCGGTAGCCCTGCCTTCAGAATTGCTGCGCAAACGACCGGATATTCTGGCGGCGGAAGCCAGTTTGCAGGTGGCCAGTGCATCCCTGGGCGTGGCGACGGCCAATCAATATCCCGCACTGACCCTGACGGCCAACATGCTTCAGGAAGCATTAACCCCCGCAAACTTGTTTCTGGGCGCAGGAAATGCGTGGGCATTGGCGGGAGGGGTCTCTATGCCCCTATTCAATGGCGGAATGCTCGAAGCAGAAAAACAGGGGGCCTTCCATGCGTACCAGGCATCCCTGGCGGAATATCACCAGACCGTGGTTCAAGCCTTCAGCCAGGTGGCAGATGCCTTGACCGCATTGGTCAACGACGCCGATTCCGTCAATGCGATGAAATCTGTCGTGGACACGAGCCAGTCTGCGCTGGCCCTCTCCATGAAAAGTCGTGCTGCTGGCAATACCTCTGATCTGGAAATTGAAACAGCCCATCGGACACTGGCTCAGACACAATTGAAACTTGAGGAAGCGTTAACTCAGCAGTATCTCGATATCACCCGTTTATTTGTGGCCTTGGGAGGTTCCCCCCTGAGTAATAAAACCCGGTAATTCTCCAGACCGACTATAAAAACCAAAAACCAGCAGCCCGGTTCGGGGTCATTTTCTCACTCTGCCTCTTTTTTTGCGAATTCTCCAAACCGATTCCCGGCCAGATGAAAGATCCAGATGCCCAGGGACAACCCGCCAAGCAACAGAAAGGTCCTGTCTCTTCCCCATAATCCCACAGACTCACCCGACAGAAGCTGGCTCACTGAACCGCCTGCAGAAACTACAGTTCCTGAAATTCCCTGCAGCAAGTTGAACCGCCCGGTTCCCCTTCCGAACTCGGACACAAGAACGGGGAGAAGAACCGACAGGACCCCCGTCACCATTCCGTCCAGAACCTGCCCGAGCAAAATACCTCCCATGGAAGTGGCCATAAAAAGGATCCCACCCCTCAGAGACAAAAGCACGCAAAAGGCACTCAGAAGAATCCGTGATCCAAATCGCCGGATAATGGATGGGGCCAGCAGGGAAAATGGGATCATGACCCCCTGTGTCGTAAGCACCAGAATGCCCATCACCCTTCCCGAAGAGAGGGAGGAAATTCCCGCGAGTTTCTCTCCAGCCAAAGGAAGCATGGCCGTATTCGCGATGAAAAAAAGGAAAATAAGGGAGAGAAAAAAGATCAGGGAAGGAGTAAAAAGTTGACGAATCGAACAAACTCTATCAACCCCTTCCGCTTCACGAGCCCTGAGCGGATCGATCTTGTCTCCGGGAACTCCAAGCAGGACCAATCCTGCAGCAAGAGCCGAGATTCCATAAAAAACGAAAATATTCACCGAAAGAAATTGGCTTGTCAAAAAAAGCACCACCACTGCACCAAAAACTGACCCGGCATGGGTTGTCCCCTGGGCTTTTCCCATCACACTGGCAAAACGCCCATTGCCAACGAGTCCCATGGCGACCGAACTCAGAACTGGAACAATCCCTGCCTGGGCAACACCGATAAGAGCCTGAGAAAAAAGAATGCGTCCAAAAGAAGGGTTAGAACCGCAAATGAGAAAACATCCTGCCGCAAACAGAGATACAAGCACAAGGAAGAACGTTCTTTTGGCCACGATCTGATCGGCCATGATCCCGGCAATTGGCTGGGCAATGAGAGTAACAAGACCGCCAAAAGCCAAAACCTCTCCCACTGCCACAGCTTTCCAGTGCTCGGACAGGAGCAAATAGACGGCCAGAAGGGGCATGATACCGGTCTGAATGTCCCCGACAAGAAAATTGGCAGAAAAAAAAGGGCCCCTTCCAGGAAAATACCGGCCAAAAAGACTCCTCTTTGTCAGATCAAGAAAATGGGAAAGAATCATTGGACAAGAGAGCGATAGGCTCTATAACCCATGAATCGACACGCAAAAACTCTTTTCCTCTCATCGTTCCCCCCTCTTTATACCGTATTGATAATAGGACTCTTAGCATACTAATAATCTAGCATAGACAGATGTACAATATTATTAATATGTATACTAGATAATATTAACAATAAAGTCAGTATAGATTATCGTTTTTATAGTGTACGGTATCGCACAAACGCCGTAACTCAATGTGATTACCATGCAAGAATCTGAGTTCCAAGGTTTCCTGGTTTCACCCAAGGGGTAGAAAATGAGCGGAAAATTAAGGAAGGAGGTCATTCCGTTCACAACGGGGGCTCATGCCTCATCGAAACGCGGATCGATACCCCACACGCGTCTTTAATCTGGCAACCTTGACGGAATTATTACAATTAATCCGCAAGCGCTACCGGTAACCACAAAAATAGAACAGGATTTTTATTCATGCAGCCAGAAATTTCTGGCTCTATGTGAAATACAGTGGGTAACTGAATTTCAGTTTGCCGCACAAAAAGTAAATCATGTTGATGAAATTTCCAGTATTGCGGTAGCCCCTGGCGCGTCTTTTTGCTAGTTGAACCTTGCTG
>NZ_JPOQ01000013.1 GCF_000735045.1 Ferrovum myxofaciens | reverse complement strand
TGTGGAGAATTGGCGCAATCAGGCCGTTCCGTGAAGCAGGAACCCGCCGAAGCGACTACACAGGGGCTTGCCCTTGTGTAGCGCCGTAGGAATCTCCGGCATTCATGCCGGGGAGGATGTCAAACCCATTCCACCCATTCCAATCGGATCAGGGTGCCATGGTTGCCTGATCGAAGGGTCAGGATCAAGCCCAATTCTGCAGCGCGTCGCCTCAAATTGGTCAGGCCTCGTCCGGTTTTTAGGGACTGAGGGTCGAAACCGATTCCATCATCCCGGATTTCCAAGAAAGAATCCGTGAGAATGAAATTTACATGATGCGCCTGGCTGTGTTTGGCCACGTTATTGAATATTTCCTGGATCATTCGGATCAATTGTACGTGGCGGGAAGGGCTGGGGTTTGGCAGTTGAGGAGGGGCAGTGACTTGCCAGTGAAGGGTGATATTACAGGCATCCATGGCGAGATCGAGGCGTTCACGCACGCTGGCGATCAAGAGAGACAAATCTCCGTTTTTATCGTCAATGGAGTCGACCATGAGACGCAAATCATCCAGGGCGGTACGCAGGGTTTTTTGCAAGGCATGAGTGGTTTGGGGCATTCGGTCGATGAGCGCCAGTGCGCTGATCAGGTAGCCTCCCAATCCGTCATGCAAGTCGCGCAGAATGCGTTCCCGTTCGTCCAGCAGCGCATTATGGGTGAGTAAGGCGTGACGTTCCTCGTAACTGGAGGCCAAGGCCTGGGATTTTTCTTCGATTTGTTGATTCAGATTCGAATTCAGCAGGATGTACCGGTTAAGGGTGCGATCAAAACGCAGAATGACCAGAAAGGTGATGACCAGTCCCATGGAGGAGGCGGCCCAATAGGCATAGTAATTGGGAAGGTGCCTGTGGGGGAAGATCATCTGGTCCAGGTCATGAACGCCTATGCCGGCCAGTACCGACAAAACGAGAAGCAGGAGAAGGGATTCGATCCTGTGCCCTGTGTTGCGGTGCCGGATGACCAGATAAAACAGATAGGGGGAAATGAGTGCATAACTGGCCCCCATGTATCCAAAGAGTTTTAGATAGTACGCTGGGCCAGTCCAGGCGATCAGAAAAGGGATGATCAGGGTGTACGCACCGGCCCAGCGTTCCAGGAGGGGGTGTTCGACCCGAACAAAGCGGTGGATAATCAGCAGGATGATATAAGAAAACCCCATGGCAAGGGTATAGATGAACCATAACCAGAGGCTGTGCTGTACGGGCACTTCCGTCAGGAAAAATGAGGAGGTATAGATGCCGCTACATAAACTTCCCAGGGCAAGCATGAGATAAAGCGGTTCTGCGCGATGATGTTTCCAGAGGAGAAATAAACCCAGAGACAGAGAGATGTTCAGTACGCAGACCGTGATGGGGGCTGTCACCTCGAACATGGAGCGTCGTTCATAGCGCGGAGTAAGTTCGGTAGCCAGGCCGATTTGCACGTTTTCCAGGCCGGACATCTCATTGGGGTAGCCCAGTATGGCGATGGAGATGATGTTGTTCCCTGGGTGTAACAGGCCGCCGGGGATGGAAAAAAGCAGGGGACGGAAACTGTTGAGAGAAATTGGCTCGATCAGACGACCGCCGCTACCCACCAAAACTCCGTTGGCAAAAACTTCAGCATTGGCGCTCAGTCGGGGTAAGTAGATGCCCCAAAGATCGTGACTTGGATGATCAAGAAAAAAGGTGAATCGATACCATCCGGTTCCCCCTTGACCAGGGTGGCTTATATTCCAGTTATCGGGGAGAGTGACCGGGTTCCAACGCCCGAGTTCCTCCGCGGGCGGAGAATTTTCTGAAGAAAAGATGAAGTATCCTTGCGTTAACGTGGATACGGCGGCCTGGACCGGAAAGTGGAAAGGGAGGAAGCAGAGAAGAAACAGTAGGCGCAGGACATTCCTGAGGGGGATAGGTTCGCGCCACGGTTTATGGGTTTTTGCCGTGTGCAGGGAGAGGGGATTGGCAGGGAGGAGGATCACGCCACAATGACTTCAAGAAAGATGAGGCTGTTGTCATTTCCAAGGGCAGGATGGAACGGTGGTGCTGATGAGAGGAGTCGAACCCCCGACCTACTGATTACGAATCAGTTGCTCTACCAACTGAGCTACATCAGCACTTAAACCATGTATTATACCGGATTCTGGGTACGTAATGAATCTTCTTAAATCTCTCGCCCAAACCAGCAGCATGACGTTGCTCTCACGCATCCTTGGCTTTCTGCGCGATGTGGTGGTGGCGCACGCCTTTGGCGCGGCGGGTGAAACAGATGCTTTCGTGGTGGCTTTTCGGCTCCCCAACCTGTTGCGTCGCCTGTTTGCCGAAGGGGCTTTCTCACAAGCCTTCGTTCCCTTGCTGGCGGCCCAACGAGCCAAACATGGGGATGCGGGCGCGCGGCATTTGGTGGATCATGTGGCGAGCGTTCTGGTGGTGACCTTGTTGGTGACGACGCTGCTGGGTGTGCTTTTTGCTCCGCAGATCGTATGGGTGACGGCCCCGGGCTTTCGCCAGAATTTGGCCAAATTTGCGCTGACCACCCAATTATTGCGCATCACCTTCCCCTATATCTTTTTCATTGCCCTGGTGGCTTTGTCCGCCGGGATTCTCAATACCTGGAATCGTTTCTGGGTGCCGGCCATTACCCCCGTATGGTTGAATATTGCTTTCCTGTTTTTTGTACTGGCACTGTCCCGGTTCTTTACCCCACCCATTGCAGCCCTGGCTTGGGGCGCCCTTGCCGGCGGCGTGTTGCAACTTCTCTTTCAGTGGCCCTTTCTGCGTCAGTTGCAGATGGTTCCGCGCTGGCGTTGGGATCCCTTTGATCCCAGGGTACGGCGGGTATTGAAATTAATGGGACCGGCAGTGATCGGGGTATCGGTGGGGCAGATCAGTTTGTTGTTGAGTACCCTGTTTTCATCCTACTTGCCCACCGGCAGTATTTCCTGGTTATTTTACGCCGATCGCCTCATGGAGTTTCCCACGGGATTGCTGGGGGCAGCCTTGGGTACGATCCTGTTGCCCAGTTTGGCTCGTACCCATGCGATAGACGACCGGGTGGGTTATTCGGCCTTGCTGGACTGGGGGTTGCGACTGACCTTGATGTTGACGTTGCCCGCTGCATTGGCACTGGCTTTGATCGGGGTCCCTCTGGTTTCAACCTTGTTCATGCGCGGGGCCTTTGGTCCGCACGACGTCCTGCAGGTCAATCTGGCGCTGCTGGCCTACAGTCTGGGGTTGATGGGGCTGATCAGCATCAAGATTCTGGCCCCCGGGTTTTATGCCCGTCAGGATATCAAGACCCCAGTCAAGATTGCCCTGTTGATCCTGGTGCTCACCCAGGGGATGAACGCTCTGTTCATCGGCCCCCTGCATCATGCCGGTCTGGCCTTGGCGACCAGTCTGGGTGCCTGTGGCAATGCGGGTTTGTTGTATTGGGGGCTGCGCCAGCGCGGCGTATATCTTCCGGGGGCGGGTTGGTCCGGGTTTTTGCTGAAAATAGGGGTGGCGCTGGGGGTGATGGGGGCGGTGCTCTGGATCGGACAGGGAGCGGAATCTTTCTGGTTGACGGCTTCTTTTGGTGCCCGGTTAAGGCATTTGATCCCACTGATGATGGGGGCCGGAGGCAGCTATTTTGCGACCCTGTGGGGTCTGGGATTTCGGTTACGCGATTTTTCCCGGCACACTGTGCCACAGGCCAAGAGCCAAACCGAGCAGTAACAGGGAGAGTCCGGCGCGGGTGACCTTTTCAGGTAAATGATGGTTGAGTCGGGTGCCTGCCCAAAGCCCTGGGAGAGATCCTGCCAGGAGCGCAGCCAGCAAGGTTCCATCCACATGTCCCAAACGCAGATGTCCCAAGCCGGCCAGTAAGGTCAGCGGTACCGCATGGGCCAGTTCCGTAGCGACAATGGTGGAAAAACTGAAACTGGGGTAGAGAACCAGCAGTAGTGCCGTCCCCAGTGCACCCCCTCCTACTGAAGAAAGCGTGACGAGAATACCGATAAAAAACCCCAGCACCGGAGTCCAGATTCGTGCGTACGGAGTGTCTGTGGGTTTGGGCAGGGCGCGCCGTTTCCAAAGGGCCAGGGTGGTGAGAGCCAGGGCCACGGCCAATCCCTGGCGTAACATTTGATCCAGCAGGGGACTGGCGGGAATCCGCTGTAAAATCCAGAGGGTGAGTCCGCTGCCCGGCAAACTGCCCACCAGCAGCCAACCCGCCGTACGCCAGGATACATTTCCATGGCGCTGGTGACAGGCAACAGCTCCGGCCTTGGTCAACGCTGCATAAAGCAGGTCGGTTCCAATGGCCGTTGCGGGGGGGATGCCAAAGCCCATGACCAGCAGGGGAGTCATGAGAGATCCTCCTCCGATTCCGGTCATTCCGATCAGTAGCCCCCCCGCAGCGCCGGACAGGATGAAATTGACGAGCATGCCAGCGGGTTCCCCGAGTGTGTGAGAAGAGTCTGAAACAGAGCATACCTGAGGTGTTATAGAAAACTAAGTAATAAGTTATTGTATGTACCTAACCAATGATTATAATGAGCTCTGGGCCTGGGGTGGGAGGAAGTCTCGTGAAATTACAGCAATTACGCTATCTGGTGGAAGTGGTGGAGGCGGGATTGAACGTGTCCCAGGCGGCGGACAATCTGTTCACTTCCCAACCCGGTGTGAGCAAGCAGATTCGTTTGCTCGAAGATGAGTTGGGCGTGGAGATTTTCGTGCGCAATGGCAAGCGGGTGGTGAGCATTACCCCGGCGGGACAAGAAATCCTGACCTTGGCGCGCCGGGTCTTGCTGGAGGCCCGCAACCTCAAGACGGCAGGGCAGGAGTTCAGTCGTCAACGGGCGGGTCAACTGACCGTTGCCACCACCCATACTCAGGCGCGGTATGTGCTACCTCCCGTGATTGTGCAGTTTGCACAGCGTTATCCCGAGGTCAAGTTGGTGCTTCATCAAGGGAATCCTCTGCATGTGGCTCAAGAAGTCGTGGCGGGACGGGCGGATCTGGCCATTGCCACGGAAGGATTGGACCTGTTTCCTGATTTGCGCATCCTGCCCTGTTACCAGTGGAACCGCATCCTGGTGGCCAAGCCCGACCATCCCTTGTTGGCCTTGGAACATTTGACTCTGGAGGCATTGGCTCAGTATCCCATGATCACGTATGACCATGCCTTCACGGGACGCGCTCGAATCAATCAGGCCTTCGAGCGCCAAGGGCTATCGCCCAATGTGGTGCTGACGGCTCTGGATGCGGATGTGATCAAGACTTATGTGCGCGTGGGAATGGGGGTGGGAGTCATCGCGGCCATGGCCTACGACCAGAACCTGGATCGCGATTTGAGAGCGCGGGATATGGCTCATCTGTTTGAGCCCAGTTTGACCCGTATCGCCCTGCGGGCAGGAACCTACCTGCGAGGTTTTGTCTATGACTTCATACAACTTTTTGCGCCTGCGCTGGATCGCACCCGAGTCGAGAATGCCCTGGCCGCACCGGCTCCCAACCCTGAAGACGAGAGTTCCTGAGGTGGGAAGGCTCATGATAGAATCGTACCTTTTGAATTGACCCATGAAACGTATCGCCATCGATCATTTGCCCGTAGGGACCGTGGGTACGGCCCTGACTCTGGGCAATTTCGACGGCGTTCATCGGGGTCATCAGGCCATGCTCGAATATTTGGTGAAGGAAGCGGGCGTGCGTGGGCTGGTTCCCATGGTATTGACCTTCGAACCCTATCCCCGGGAGTTTTTTGAGGGGACTTCAGCCCCGCCTCGCCTGACTTCCCTGACCCGCAAGTATCTGTGGATGAAGCAGATGGGAGTGGACCAGATGCGGGTATTGCGCTTCAATGGAGCGTTGGCTGCCCTGTCTGCTGCCGATTTCGTACGCCGTGTATTGGTGCAGGGATTTTCGGCACGCTGGGTATTGGTGGGGGATGATTTCCGCTTTGGAGCCCGCCGTCAGGGAGATTTCCCTCTTTTGCGCGAACTGGGCCAGACCCTGGGTTTTGAATGTGCGTCATTGCAGAGCGTGCAGATGGCGGGCGAGCGTATTTCGAGCAGTGCCATTCGTGCCTGTTTGGGGGCGGGCGATCTGGCGCGAGCCGCGACCTTGCTGGGTCGTCCCTTTTCTTTGGTGGGGCGGGTAGGGTATGGCCATCAGTTGGGGCGTACTCTGGGGTTTCCCACCTTGAATCTGGCCTTGCGACATCGCCCTCCCTTGGCAGGGGTATTCGTGGTGGAAGTATGTGGTCCCACCCCTCACCCTTTGTCCGGGGTTGCCAGTCTGGGGCATCGCCCCACGGTGAATCCCCTGGATGCCCCATTGCTGGAAGTCCACCTGTTTGATTTCGACCAGACGATCTACGGGCAACGGGTGGAAGTGCGCTTTTTGCATAAATTGCGCGATGAACGGCATTTTGCAAATACGAATCAACTGGTGGCACAGATGCATGCGGACGCCGCAGCGGCCCGTGCCTACTTTGCTCAGTCACTCATTCAGGATGCGTCATGACCGATTACAAGGACACTCTCAATTTACCGGAAACTTCGTTTCCCATGCGTGCCGATCTGGCTCGACGGGAGCCGCGCTGGCTGGAAGCATGGCAGCAACAGAAACGCTATTGGCAATTGCGGGACCATTGCCAGGGGAGACCCCGCTTCATTCTGCATGATGGTCCTCCCTATGCCAACGGTAACATCCACATCGGTCATGCCGTCAACAAGATTCTCAAGGATATGATCGTCAAGAGTCGCACGCTGTCCGGTTTTGATGCACCCTACGTGCCGGGCTGGGACTGTCATGGTCTGCCCATCGAACTGCAAGTGGAAAAGGAGCATGGACGCCATCTTCCCCCCGCCCGTTTTCGCGAACTTTGCCGGGCCTATGCCACCACCCAGGTGAACCAGCAGAAAGCCGATTTCATCCGTCTGGGGGTAATGGCGGATTGGGAACAGCCCTATCTCACCATGAACCCGGAAACGGAAGCGGGCATTCTTCGAACCTTGGTCAAGATCTGGGAAGCCGGGTATCTGAAACCCGGTCTCAAACCCGTCAACTGGTGCCCGGAATGTGGTTCGGCCCTGGCGGAAGCTGAAGTGGAATATGAGGAACGCACTTCACCGGCCATCGATGTGGCTTTTCTGGTGCAGGATGAAGAGGGGTTGGCCCGCTGTTTTGGTATGAATTCCTTGCCGGGGCCTGCTTTTGCCGTAATCTGGACCACTACCCCCTGGACTTTGCCGGCCAATCAGGCGGTGGCGGTGCATCCGGAACTGGCCTACGAGCTGGTGCAAACGACGCGCGGACTGCTGCTCCTGCAGGAAAGTCTGCGGGCGGGCGCACTCCTGCGCTATGGACTGGAGGCGCAGCAGGTATGGGGGCCGGTCAAGGGGGCCCATCTTGAACATCTTTCGCTGCAACACCCCCTGGCGGAACGTACTGTTCCTCTGGTCTGTGGCGATCACGTAACCGTGGAGGCAGGAACCGGGTTGGTTCATACGGCACCGGCTCATGGCGTGGAAGATCATCAGGTGGGTTTGCGCTATCAGTTGAGTGTGGATCATTTGATGGATGACCGCGCCGTCTTTCTGCCCGAGGTGCCTTTGGTGGGCGGACTCAAGGTCTGGGCAGCCAATGCGGTGCTGGTGGAAGCCTTGGCGGAACGGGAACGGCTGCTTGCCCATGTCCCCCTTCAACACAGTTATCCCCATTGTTGGCGTCACAAGACTCCCATCATCTTTCGGGCTACGCCGCAGTGGTTTATCGTCATGGATACGCCGGGTGCACAGCAACCTGCACTGCGCCCTCTCAGCCAGAAGGCGGTGGCGGAAACTCGTTTTTATCCCGCCTGGGGACGTGCCCGTTTGTCCGCCATGATCGATAATCGGCCGGATTGGTGTGTATCGCGCCAGCGCGCCTGGGGGGTCCCCATCCCGTTTTTTGTCCATCGCCAGACAGGAGCCTTGCACCCGGAGACTTCAGCCTTGGCGGAAAAAGTTGCTTTGGCCGTGGAGACGAAGGGAATCGAAGCCTGGTTCGGTACGCCAACCGAAGCATGGTTGGGCGCGGAGGCCGAAGCGTATCGCCCTTTGACGGATACGCTGGATGTCTGGTTCGATTCTGGTTCGACCCATGGGACCGTCTTGGGCCAACGCCCCGAACTGGGTTTCCCGGCAGATCTGTACCTCGAGGGCTCGGACCAGCATCGGGGCTGGTTTCAATCTTCGCTCCTGACCAGCGTAGCCCTGAACGGGCATGCGCCTTACCGGGCTTTGTTGACCCATGGCTTCGTGGTGGATGGACAGGGGCGCAAGATGAGCAAATCCTTGGGCAATGTGGTGGTGCCGCAGACCGTGATGAAAGAGTTGGGGGCGGATAACCTGCGCCTCTGGGTGGCCAGTACGGATTACTCGGGAGAATTGTGTTTGTCCAAGGAGATTCTCGACCGGGTGGTGGAAGCCTACCGCCGTTTACGGAATACCCTGCGCTTTTTGCTTGCCAACCTGGCGGATTTCGATCCTCAGCGGGATGCCCTGGCAACGGAGTCCTGGCTCACCCTCGATCGTTATGCCTTGGCTCTGACCCGTGAAGTGGAAGGAATCGTTCGGAACGGGTATGAACAGAATGAGTTTCATCAGGTTACCCAACGTTTGCTGACTTTCTGTTCTGAGGATCTGGGGGCCTTTTATCTGGATATTCTGAAGGACCGGCTCTATACCGCAGGAAAGGAGTCCCGTTCCCGGCGCGCGGCGCAGAATGCCCTCTGGCATATCACCCAGGCGCTGACGCGCTGGCTGGCTCCCATTCTGACCTTTACGGCGGAGGAGGTCTGGGCGACCCTGCAGGGCAAGACTCCGGAAACGGCCTCTTCCGTATTTCTGGAACAATGGCATGTACTGCCGGAGTTGAGTGGGGAAAGGGAGTTGCGTTCCCGTTGGGATCAGTTGCGCGCTTTGCGCGAACAGGTCAGAAAACATCTGGAACCCCTCCGTGCTGCCGGCACCTTGGGTTCTTCTCTTCAGGCAGAGGTGACGCTGCACGCCCAGGGTGCCCCTTTGCAGGCTTTGCAGGCCCTGGGCGACGATCTGCGTTTCCTGTTCATCACGTCGCAGGCCAGGGTGGTGGTGGATGCAGGGTCGGACCGGCCTGAAGGCACCCTTTCTCTGGAGGTGCCTGGGGCAGAGGGAACCTGGCAGGTGGGACTGCAGATTGCCTTGACGCAGGGCACCAAATGTCCCCGTTGCTGGCATTATCGTTCGGTGCGGGGAACCTTGCCCGAACATCCGGATCTTTGTGACCGCTGTACCTGCAACTTGTTTGGGGCAGGAGAGGAGCGCCGGCATGCGTAGTCTGGGATTGGGCTGGCTGCTCGCTCTGGGGGTGGTGGCGGTGGACCAGGTCAGCAAGGCCTGGGTGCGCGGACATCTGGTACCCGGGCAGGTGGTACGGGTGACGGACTGGTTCAACTGGGTGCTGGCCTTTAATCAGGGTGCGGCGTTCAGTTTTTTGGCTACGTCAGGGGGGTGGCAGAAGGGATTGTTCAGTGCCATCGCCGTGCTTGCCATTGTCGTCCTCAGTATTTTGATCTGGCGCCATGCCACGGAGCGCTGGTTTTGTACCGGACTGGCGCTGATCATGGGGGGCGCCCTGGGGAATCTGGTGGACCGTCTGGGGGCGGGAGAGGTTACTGATTTCGTGCAATGGCATGTGGGGCAACATTACTGGCCGGCGTTCAACGGGGCAGATTCGGCCATTACGGTGGGCGTGGTCATGCTATTGCTGGAGGGGCGAGGCAAACATGCTTCTGCCAAATCCGGAGACAATTCGGGAGGGCCTGTGGCATGAGCGAGCAATCACCGTTTTTTGTGGTCCTGGCCAATCCCCGTGGTTTTTGTGCAGGGGTGGATCGGGCCATCGAAATCGTGGAGCGGGCCCTCCAACGTTTCGGTCCGCCCATCTATGTGCGGCATGAGGTGGTGCATAATCGTTTTGTGGTGGAAAATTTGCGTCGCCAAGGGGCGGTTTTCGTGGATGAGTTGGCTCAGGTCCCCACGGGCTCCACGGTGGTTTTCAGTGCCCATGGCGTTTCCATGGCGGTGCGGGAGGAAGCAAAGGTGCGCGGATTGCATGTGTTCGACGCTACCTGTCCGTTGGTCACCAAGGTACATACCGAAGTATCCCGTTTACATGCGGCCGGTCAGGAAATCGTCATGATCGGCCATCGTGGGCACCCCGAGGTGGAAGGAACGCTGGGTCAGGCTCCCGACCACATCTATCTGGTGGAAACTCCGGAGGATGTGGAAAATTTGAAGGTTAATCATCCGGAACGACTGGCCTACGTCACCCAGACCACCCTATCGGTGGATGATGCCCAGCGCGTGATCCATGCCCTGCGCCTTCGTTATCCAGCCATCCAGGGCCCGCGCAAGGACGACATCTGCTATGCCACGCAGAATCGCCAGGATGCCGTCAAGGTCTTGACCCGGAGCGCGGACCTGGTCATCGTGGTGGGTTCCCCCACCAGTTCCAATTCGAATCGCTTGCGCGAAGTAGCCCTCCATCGCGGGATCGAAGCCTATATGGTAGACCGTGCCGATGATCTGGATCCGGCCTGGCTGGTGGGAAAACAGCGCGTGGGAGTTACGGCCGGGGCCTCTGCCCCCGCCGTTTTGGTCCAGGAAGTGGTGGATCGACTGAAGCAACTGGGGGCGCAGGGAATTCAGGAACTGGAGGGGACGCCGGAGCGGGTGGTTTTTCCTCTACCCAAGGCTCTGGCATGATTCAAGCCGGTCTTTCTTCCCGAGAGGTCTGCGGCGCACCAGGAGAATCAGCAATCTCTAATTGAACGCAGCAATGGGGCGCATGCGAATGACGATGTCCAGTCCTTCCTGGCGCATGCCGGGAGGGAGAGGCGGAAGCCCGACGATTTGCAGGTCAGGCGCTTCGATGTCATACAGTTCCCCTTTTTCGACGTCAAAGAGATGGGGGTGAGAGTCCATGAACGTATCGTAGAAAATCCGTTCCGGATCGACTACCACCCGCCGGACCAGACCTTTCTTTTCGAACAGGTTGAGCGTGTTGTAAATGGTGGCCTTGGAAACTTCCCCATGGGTCAGATTGACCTGGCTGAGTAACTGGTCCGCCGAAACATGCTGGCGTCGGGAAAATAGTGCCTGGGCAATGACCAGGCGCTGATGGGTGGGGATGATGTCGAAAGTCCGCAAGCGATCCACCAATTCAGCGCGATCGGGTACCATACTCACTTTCTTCTCCTTCCCTATATTAGATCCTGTCTCGACTATACCCTATCCCCTTGCCAATTTCAATTTCCCTTGCTTTTTTTCTTTTTATGGGATTGATAATCCTTGGTCAACAGGTTAGAATCCAAGGTTTCCGTTAATGTTAATGTTGCGTGACGGTATTCCCCGTCCACCAGAGGTGATTCAAAATGGCCAATTCCGCTCAAGCCGAAAAACGTGCCCGTCAGGCCCAAGCCCAGCGCTCGCACAACATGTCCCTGCGTTCTACTTTACGTACCGCCATCAAGAAGGTACGCAAGGCCGTTTTGGAGGGGGACAAGACCGCTGCACAGACCGTATTTCAAGTGGCCACTTCCACCATTGACCGTATCGCTGACAAGAAAATCATTCACAAGAATTCTGCGGCACGCACCAAAAGCCGGTTGTCCGCCGCGATCAAGGGAATGAGTGCCTGATTTTCCTTAGGTTTCTGATTGAAGGGTTGACTCCCTAAGGCGGCGGTAGGCATATCGCCGCCGTTTTTGTTTTATCGCTTTCTTGAATGGGAGAGTGCATGGACCATTTGCTTAATACCTATGCGCGGTTGCCCGTGGCTTTCACCCATGGTCGGGGAGTTTGGCTGTGGGATGAAGAAGGGCGCGTTTATCTGGATGCTTTGGCAGGCATTGCCGTCAATGGACTGGGTCATGGGCACCCTCATCTGGTGCGCGCGATTGCCGATCAGGCCGGTCAGTTGATCCATACCTCGAATGTTTATCGCGTGTTGCGCCAAGAGCAGTTGGCGGAACGGTTATGCCGTATTGCCGGGATGGACGGGGTTTTTTTCTGCAACTCGGGGGCAGAAGCCAACGAAGCCGCCATCAAACTGGCGCGTCTGTACGGACATCAGCGCGGTATCGAGTTGCCCACCCTCATCGTCATGGAAAAAGCCTGGCATGGACGTACCATTGCCACCCTTTCGGCCACCGGCAGCCGGAAGGCTCAGGCTGGGTTTGAACCGTTGGTGTCCGGTTTCGTGCGCGTTCCTTACAATGATCTGGAGGCCGTGGCGGCAGTGGCCGAGCGTAATTCCAATGTGGTGGCCGTTTTGCTTGAACCCATTCAGGGGGAGGGGGGCATCCATGTGGCGGATCACGCCTACCAGCAGGGTTTGAAGCGGCTGTGTGAAGAACGCCAGTGGCTGTATATGGTGGATGAGGTCCAAACGGGTATCGGTCGGACCGGTGATTGGTTTGCCACCCAACAGGCCGGGGTTTCTCCCGATGTCCTGATTCTGGCCAAGGGCCTGGGTTCCGGCGTCCCCATTGGCGCGTGTCTGGCGCGCGGGAAAGCGGCTGAGGTGTTCAAACCCGGAAATCACGGCACGACCTTCGGGGGCGGGCCCCTGGTGTGCGCTGCTGCCCTGGCGACCCTGGAGATCATGGAATCCGAAGGATTGCTGGCCAATGCACGGGAACGGGGAGAACAATTGCGTGCCGGACTGGAAACGGCACTGGCTTCGGTAGCGGGAGTTGTGGCGATTCGAGGACAGGGGCTGATGGTGGGCATCGAACTGGATCGGCCCTGTGGCGCCTTGGTCACCTTGGCTCTGGAGAAGGGATTATTGATCAATGTTACCTCGGACAAAGTCATCCGTCTGCTTCCGCCGCTGATCATCACGAAAGCAGAAATCGAACGGTTGCTGTCGGATTTGATTCCCTTGGTACGGCAGTTTTTGGAGGGGGCATGAAGCATTTTCTTCAGTTCAAGGATTTTACCCAAGAAGAATTTGACTATCTCTTTCAGCGTACCCGCCACCTCAAGGCACTTTTCAAGTCCTACACCATCTATCATCCCCTCAAGGACCGCATGTTGGCCATGGTGTTCGAGAAGCACAGCACGCGTACACGGGTGTCCTTCGAAGCAGGGATTCATCAGTTGGGTGGTTCAGCCATCAACCTGACCACAGGGGAAACCCAGTTGGGCCGGGGCGAACCCATTGAAGATGTGGCACGGGTGGTGTCGCGCATGGTGGATATCGTCATGATCCGCACTTTCGATCAGTCCATCATCGAACGCTTTGCGGTGCATTCCCGGGTTCCCGTCATCAACGGGCTGACCAATCAATATCATCCCTGCCAGATCATGGCAGATATCTTCACCTTCATGGAGCAGCGCGGTTCTCTGGCAGGCAAGACCGTGGCCTGGGTGGGGGATGGCAACAACATGTGCGCCACCTGGTTACAGGCGGCGGCCTTGTTTGGATTTCAGTTGCATGTGTCGACCCCCCACGGTTATGCCTTGGAAACCCAGGCAGCCACATCCGAAGAATTGGCCCATCTGAGTGTTTTTGCTGATCCCATGAATGCGGTGCGGGGCGCACATCTGGTGACCACGGATGTTTGGACCAGCATGGGCTATGAAGCTGAAAGCGAAGTGCGGCGTGAAGTCTTTGCGGATTTCCGGGTGGATGAGGAAATGATGGGTCAGGCCCATCCCGAAGCTCTGTTCATGCATTGCCTGCCGGCCCATCGGGGCGAAGAAGTGTCCGCCGGGGTATTGGAAGGGGTGCAGAGTGTGGTGTGGGATGAGGCGGAAAATCGTCTGCACGTGCAGAAGGCGTTGATGGAATATCTGCTTCTGGGTCGTCTGGAAACGACATGATTCACGGCAATGATTGACAAGGAAAGAGCGCTGATGAGTGAGATCAAGAAAGTTGTATTGGCCTATTCCGGGGGACTCGACACCTCGGTCATCCTTAAGTGGTTGCAGGATACCTACCAATGTGAGGTGGTTACCTTTACGGCGGATATCGGACAGGGAGAAGAATTGGAGCCGGCGCGGCGCAAAGCCCAGCAGTTCGGTATTCAGCAGATCTTCATCGAGGACCTGCGCGAGGAATTCGTGCGGGACTTCGTCTATCCCATGTTTCGCGCCAACACGATTTATGAGGGCGAGTATCTGCTGGGAACCAGTATTGCCCGTCCTTTGATTGCCAAGCGCCAGATCGAGATTGCCCGACAGGTGGGCGCCGAGGCGGTTTCTCACGGAGCCACGGGTAAGGGTAACGATCAGGTGCGTTTCGAACTGGGCTATTATGCCCTCGAACCCAACATCAAGGTAATTGCCCCCTGGCGTGAATGGGATTTGTTATCCCGGGAAAAATTGCTGGCCTATGCGGAATCCCACGGGATTCCCGTGGAGATGAAACATAAGAATGGCGGCAGTCCCTACAGCATGGATGCCAATCTGCTGCATATTTCCTATGAAGGCAAAGGCCTTGAAGACCCGGCGCGGGAGCCCGAGGCAGACATGTGGCGCTGGACCGTGGCCCCCGAAGTGGCTCCGGATCAACCGCAATACCTGGAACTGAACTTCGAGAAAGGCGACGCCGTCTCCTTGAACGGGGTAACCATGACGCCAGCGGTTTTATTGGCTGAACTCAATCGCATAGGCGGACAGCATGGAATTGGTCGCCTGGACCTGGTGGAAAACCGCTTTGTGGGAATGAAATCCCGTGGGTGCTATGAGACTCCCGGCGGAACGATTTTGCTCAAGGCGCACCGGGCCATTGAATCCCTGACCCTGGACCGCGAAGTGGCGCACCTCAAGGATGATTTGATGCCTCGCTATGCAGCCCTGATTTATAACGGCTACTGGTGGAGTCCGGAACGGCGGGCCCTGCAAACCCTGATCGACCATACGCAGCAGACCGTGAATGGATGGGTTCGCCTCAAATTATACAAGGGAACGGTGATGGTGGTGGGTCGGGAGTCCCGGACGGATTCTCTCTTTGATCCAACCATTGCTACCTTCGAAGATGATGGGGGGGCATATCAACAGTCCGATGCAGCGGGATTCATTCGTCTCAATGCCCTGCGCATGCGCATTGCCGCACGTTTGCAACGTAAGGAGTAACGGGATGCCTTCTTTTGATATCGTTTCCGAAGTAGACAAGCAGGAAGTCCGCAATGCGGTGGAACAGGTCAATCGGGAAGTGGGGACGCGCTTTGATTTCAAGGGATCGGATGCTCGGGTGGAACAAAGCGAGTATGAACTGACGATCTACGCCGACGATCCGTTCAAGTTGGAACAGGTCAAGGAAATTTTGCGCCCCAGGTTGGTCAAGCGGGGCATCGATATCCGCACCCTGGATTTTGGCAAGGAAGAAACCATTGGCGGTGGCAAGGTCAAGCAAGTTGTGACGGTGAAGGTGGGGGTGGAAACCGAATTGGGCAAGAAGATCGTCAAGTTGCTCAAGGACAGTAAACTCAAGGTGCAGGGAAGTTTGCAGGGAGACACGGTGCGGGTCAGCGGGGCCAAGCGCGATATTTTGCAGGATGCCATCGCCTTGATACGCGCCAGTGATCTGGAGGTTCCCCTGCAGTTCAATAATTTCCGCGACTGACGGAGTCCAGGCCTACATTCTGGAGCCAATGCAGTAGATGGCAGTGGTGGCCTTCCAGAAACAGGACATCGAAGCGACAGTGTGCCGAAAAACCGTGGTGCGCCAGATAGTGTTGTGCGGTCAGCCGCCAGCATCGCTGTTTACGGAGGTCGATGCTTTCGAGTAGAAGGGAACTGGCCCGCCGCCGCCAGCGCACTTCTATAAAAATCAGAGTGGTATCGTCCCGCGCAATGGCGTCGATTTCACCGAATCGACAGTGGTAATTGCGGGCGATGAGGGTCAGTCCCTGACGTTGCAGAAACTGGGCGGCCCATTCTTCTGCTGCACTACCTTTCTGGTTCATGGAGAGTTCCTTGACGCATATTCCCCTGCACGCTTCTGCACTTCCCGGATCAGAGGGCACGCTTTATGTGGTGGCGACCCCCATTGGCAATTTGGGTGATTTGACCCTGCGCGCCATCGAGGTATTGCGCAAAGTGGATCTGATTGCGGCGGAGGATACCCGCACCTCCCGTCCCCTGCTGGATCACTTCGGTATTATGGCTCCCCTGATATCCCTGCATCAGCATAATGAACGTGAAAAAGCGCAACTTCTGATCCGAAAATTGCAGGAAGGGCACTCGGTAGCCCTGATTTCCGATGCGGGAACCCCCGCCATCAGTGATCCCGGTGCGCGGGTGGTGGATGAAGTCCTGAATGCCGGCGGGAAGGTGGTGCCGATTCCTGGGGTCAGTGCAGTGACGACTTTGCTGTCGGTGGCAGGGATGACCTGCCCCCAGTTTTATTTTCATGGATTTTTGCCGGCCAAGAAAGGCGAACGTCAACGTCAAATCCAATCCCTGGGGAACCTGGATGCCGTGGTCGTTTTTTATGAGGCACCGCACCGTATTCTGGCTACTTTGACGGTATTGGCCCAGGAATGGGGCGGTGCCCGCCGGGTGACTCTGGGGCGTGAGTTGACCAAGCGCTTCGAAACCCTGCACCGTTCCACGCTCGAGGAAGCCGTTCTGTGGGTACAGGCTGACCCCAACCAGCAGCGCGGGGAATTCGTGCTGGCCATCGAACCGGCTCCCGTGGTCGTTCAGGCTGCTACGGCGCTGGAACCTTCTCAGGAACGCTGGTTGGCGGTTTTATTGACCCGTTTGCCCGTCAAGGAAGCTGTGCAATTAATGGGAGAGGCCACGGGGTTGCCCCGCAACCAGCTCTATGCCGAGGCGCTGCGTCTCAAAGGGCCCTGAAGCGGGGGGTTCACCTGCACCGGGGATATGGTTTACAATGGCCCGATGGATCTGATTGCACGTATGAATCGGCACTTTCAGGAAAGTGCCCAACTGAAGATGACGCTGGCGCAAGTGCTGGCCGCTCCGATTGCCATGGCAGCGGAGCGGATGGTGCAGTGCCTGTTGGCAGAGGGCAAGATTCTGGTTTGTGGGAATGGGGGGTCGGCGGCGGATGCGCAGCATTTTTCCGCCGAGTTGCTCAACCGCTTCGAAGTGGAACGCCCCCCTCTGGCGGCGATTGCGCTGACCACAGATGCTTCGACCCTGACTTCCATCGCCAATGATTATCAGTTCGACAAGGTGTTTTCCAAGCAGGTGCATGCCCTGGGGCAGAGGGGAGATATTCTGCTGGCCATTTCCACCAGCGGGCAGTCCCCCAATATTCTCGAGGCCGTGCGGGCAGCCCATGAGCGTGACATGGTGGTGGTGGCGCTGACGGGCAAAGGGGGCGGAAAATTAGCCGAGTTGCTGACGGGGGATGATGTCCACCTTTCGGTGGAGGCTCAAAACACGGCACGGATTCAGGAAGTTCATATTCTGGTGTTGCATTGTTTATGCGATGCCATCGATTGTATTCTGGTAGGAGCGGATGAATGAGAAAAAATTGGTCTCTATGGCTGATGCTGGGCGTATTGCCTATGACCCAGGGGTGTGTGCCCCTGATGGCAACGGGGGCGGTGGGAACCGGACTGGTGGCGCAGGATCGACGTACCACGGGGGCTGAATTGGATGATGAAGATATTCAGTTGCACATGTCGGAAGTCATTTCAAGAAAATATGGCAGCGATGTTAATGTCAACGCTTCCAGTTTCAATCGCAACCTGTTGTTGACCGGGCAGGTACCGGATGAAGCGACGCGGAGTAATGTGGACGCCATGGCCCACAAGTTGACGAACGTGCGGCAGGTCATCGACGACATCCGGATCGGACCGCCCAGTTCCCTGGCTCAGCGGGCAGAGGATGCCTATCTGACCACCAAGGTCAATACCCGCTTCATTACCGACAATGGGAGTAAATTCTCGCCGCTGCAGGTGAGTGTGACCAGTAGCGGTGAAGTGGTCTATCTGATGGGGCTGGTGACGCAGGGAGAAGGAGACGCCGCGGCCAAGTTGGCCAGTACGACCAGCGGAGTCAAGAAAGTCGTCAAGGTCTTTGAATATTCCACAGCCACGCCAGCCAATGAAGCCACCTCGGCGGTCAAGGCCGAGAATGGACCGCCTGCTCCCGTTCAGGCTCCAGCGCCTGTGGAGGAGGGACTGCCTGCCACGACCCAACCGGTATCCCCCTGAGCCGGTGCAGGACGCTCCTTCCTTCGAACAGAAAATCGTCGCTCCTGAAAGTTGGCAGGCGCGTTTGGAGGGAATACCCCGTCCCCTGGTGTTCACCAATGGGGTCTTCGACATCCTGCATCGCGGACATGTGACTTATCTGGCGCGGGCGCGGGCGCAGGGTGCCGCTTTGGTGGTGGCTCTGAATAGCGATGCTTCCGTGCGTCGTCTGGGCAAAGGCGTTGATCGCCCCATCAATGCCCTGGCCGATCGATTGGCACTGGTGGCTGCTCTGGAATGTGTGAGTCTGGTGACCTGGTTCGAAGAAGATACCCCTCTGACCCGTATTCTGGAGTGTCAGCCCGAAGTCCTGGTGAAGGGGGGGGACTGGCCGGAGGCAGCTATCGTGGGGGCACCGTCCGTGCTTGCGCGGGGGGGAAGGGTGCTCTCCATTCCCTTCGAACATGAACGTTCCACCACGGCGCTATTGCGTCAGATTCGCGCCTGATCTTTCTTCCAGGAGCAGGGCCAAGCCTTCCAGAACCAATTCCGGGTAGACATGGAGGGGACCCTCCAGGTACGGACTGAGTTCGGCATGATGTCCTCCGCCCAAGAACACGGGAACCCGAGACCCCTTTTGACTGAGCGCATCCCTGGCCAGTTTGAGTGCGCCGAGGGTAGCCGCCCAGGCTCCGCTCTGGATGGCATCCTGGGTGGAACGGGCTTGCAGGGTGTGGGTCCCTTCTTGCTCTATGGCCGGAAGGTGCGCTGTGCCTTGGTGGAGGCTATGGCGCATGAGGGTCAGTCCGGGCAGGATCATCCCCCCCAAAAAATTTCCCTTTTCATCCAGACTGTCCAGCGTGGTGGCTGTTCCTGCCATCACCACCAAGGCGGCCTGGTGCTGGAGATGCCAGGCCCCCTGCAGGGCCATCCAGCGATCCGGACCCAGTTGGGCAGGGTGGTCATACCCATTGCGAACCCCCCCTTCGGAAAGTTTGCTGGAATGCCAGCAGGGAGACAGTCCCAAATCCTGGCAGGCGCTTTCCACTTGGGCTCGCAGATCCGGGTGGGCGACGGAAACCCCGTGTGCTGCGTGCAGGGGCGGAAAGGTGTGCCACTCCATGGGAAGTTGGTCCAGATGCGTCAACGGCAGACGACCCCGTTGAATCCAGAGGCCTCCTTGACGCAGCCCCCATTTCAGTTGGCTGTTACCCAGATCGAGGTACAACCACATGTCAGGGAGCCTCCAAACGCAGGGACAGTTCGCCCCCGTGGTAGGTGTGCGGTTCACCCGCCGGATCACGCAGGATCAGGCCCCCCAGGGAGCTGAGACCGACACATTCTCCCTGACTGCGGGTCTGATTGGGATGAAGCAGGGTCACTTGCTGGTTGCGGTGCACACAATGGGTCATCCAGGTTTCTGCAAAGGGAGCAAATCCTGACTGGGCAAAGGATTCCAGCAGGGGAATCAAGGTATTCAGGAGACGTCCGAGGACCGTGGCGCGGGCGGGGGCCTGGCCCGCTTCATCCCTCAGGTCATTCAAGGAAAGGACGCAGGTATCCTGAAGGCTGGAAGGAAGGGCGATGTTGAGACCAATCCCAATAACGGCACCCACCTGTCCGCTGGAAAGACGGGTGGTTTCCACCAGCACGCCCGCCACCTTGCGACCTTCACGCCACAGGTCATTGGGCCATTTCACCCCCACGCTGGTCATTCCCAGGGAATGGAGTGCCTCCACCATCCCCAGTGAAACTGCCAGAGGCAAACCGCTCAATTCCTGAAGGGAGCGGTCGAAAATCCACCATAGAGAAAAAGTCAGGGAACCTTCGGCATCAGAAATCCAGGCGCGACCTCGCCGCCCCCGTCCGGCGCTTTGTTGACGGGCCACCAGACAAAAGTGTTGGGGAAGCCCCTGGGGGGCCCATTCCAGCAGACACCGGTTGGTGGAGTCGATGGACTGCACTTGCCAAAGCACCGGCACGGAGGGCAGGTCCCGAAACTCTTGCTGCAAGGCAGACTCGTCGAGGAAAGGCTCCAGAGGCACGAGGGTCGGAAAGAGGGGGGGCAGAAGGGAGGTAGGATACACAGTCATGCCTTCGAGTCTGGACAAGAAGCAGGGCGCTTGTCAATGGGTTGATCTTGAGTGGGTACCCGGTTATCATCATGGAATGAGCGAACCCACTGTTACTCCCACGAATTTCATTCGTAATCTGGTTACTGAGGATTTGTCCGCCGGGCGTACCGGTGGGCGCTTGGCAACCCGTTTTCCACCGGAACCCAATGGTTACCTGCATATTGGTCATGCCAAGTCCATCTGCCTCAACTTCGGGTTGGCGCGGGATTTTGGGGGAGTCTGCCATCTGCGTTTCGACGATACCAACCCGGCCAAGGAAGAGATGGAATACGTCCAGTCCATTCTGGACACGGTCCGCTGGCTGGGATTTCAGTGGGGTGATCACCTCTATTACGCATCGGATTACTTTGACCGGTGCTATCGCTATGCCGAAGGGTTGATCGAGGCAGGAAAAGCCTATGTGGACGAGTTGTCGGCGGAAGAGATTCGCGCTTTCCGGGGTTCTCTGACTGAAGCGGGACGCCCCAGTCCTTGGCGGGATCGCCCGGTTGCAGAAAATCTGGATCTGTTCCGGCGCATGCGTGCCGGAGAATTTCCCGATGGACGCTATCTTTTGCGCGCGCGCATCGACATGGCTTCTCCCAATCTCAATCTGCGTGACCCGGCCCTCTACCGGATCCGCCATGTACCTCATTGGCGTACGGGTTCGACCTGGTGTATTTACCCCATGTACGACTATGCCCATGCCATTTCCGATGCCGAGGAACGGATCACCCATTCCCTCTGCACCCTTGAGTTCGAGGATCACCGTCCGCTGTACGACTGGGTGGTGGCCAACACCCCGGTCCCTGGACAACCCCATCAGTACGAATTCTCTCGCCTCAACTTGAGTCACACTCTGATGAGCAAACGTAAATTGCTCGAATTGGTGGAGGAAGGCCGGGTCAGTGGTTGGGATGACCCCCGGATGCCCACTTTGGTAGGGTTGCGCCGGCGTGGTTACACGCCTGCCGCCATCCGTCTGTTCTGCGAGCGTATCGGTATTTCCAAGGCGGACAGCGTTATCGACTACAGCGTGCTGGAGGATTGTCTGCGCAGTGATCTTAACGAGCATGCGCCCCGTCGGGTGGCCGTCCTGCGTCCCCTGCGTCTGGTACTGGACAACTTTCCTGCGGCATCGGTCGAGCAATGTACTGCCCCCAACCATCCCCAACACGCCGGGTGGGGGGAACGGTTCCTGCCCCTGACCCGCGAGTTGTTTATTGAACGGGACGATTTCATGGTGGAACCCGTCAAAGGGTTTTTCCGTCTGGCGCCGGGCAAATCGGTGCGTTTGCGTTATGCTTACGTCATCACCTGTACCGGGTTTGAAACCGACCCGGTGACGGGGGAAGTGACGGTAGTTCATGCAACCTGCGATATGGAAACGCGCAGTGGTACGGCGGGCGCCGATCGGGTCAAGGTCAAGGGCAATATCCACTGGCTTTCTCAAACCCATTCCGGGGAAGCCACCGTCCGGTTATACGAGCGCCTGTTCATGGATCCCAATCCGGCGGCGGCACAGGATTACCGGACCCTGCTCAATCCCCACTCCATGGAAGAATTGCAGGTACGGGTGGAAACCACCTTGATGGAGGAGGAAAGTACCCAGGTTTTTCAGTTTGAACGCCTGGGCTACTTCGTGCAGGATATTCGGGACTCCGGTCCTGGGCAGCGCGTTTTCAATCGTGCAGTGACCCTGCGGGATGCGTGGGTGCGTTCTTGATCCGTTCGATCAGGGCGTAGGCCGAATGGTTGTGAATGGACTCGAAGTTTTCTGATTCCACCACATAAGCGTCGATGCGGGGATCCTCATCCAACTTGCGGGCAACGTCCCGCACCATGTCCTCCACGAATTTCGGGTTGTCGTAGGCCCGTTCCGTGACCCATTTTTCATCGGCCCGTTTGAGCAATCCAAACAGTTCGCAGGACGCAGATTCTTCCGCAATCCGAATGATTTCCTCGATCCACACGAAGGTTTGGGTGTGCGCCGTGATCGTGACGTGGGAACGCTGGTTATGAGCCCCATAGGCGGAAATTTCCTTGGAACAGGGGCAAAGACTGGTGACGGGAATCACAACCTTCATGGCGAAGGAAAATTTTCCTGCGGTTAATTCACCGATGAAGGTGACTTCATAGTCGATGAGAGATTTTACGCCGGAAACCGGGGCGGCCTTGCTGACAAAGTAGGGGAAACTCATTTCGATCAAACCAGCGGGTGCTTCCAGGCGCTGAACCATGTCCTGAAGAATTTTGCCGAAGGATTCCACCGAAATTTCCCGTTCCTCGCGATTGAGAATCTCCACAAAGCGAGACATGTGGGTTCCTTTGAAATGCTTGGGCAGGTGGACGTACATGTTGAACGTGGCGATGGTGTGTTGCACGTCTCCCAGCGCACGGTCCGACACTTTCACCGGATGGCGGATACCCTTGATGCCCACACGGTCAATGGCGATTTCGCGGGTATCCGGAGTGGACTGGATGTCAGGAATGAGGTCAGGATCAAAGGCGTTCATGGAAACTCCGTAGGTCAGGGGGAATGAGAAAGCATAAGGACAGAGGGTGGGAGTGGAAAAACTTTCGGGAGTTCCCGGCTTGCTTAACCAAGGGCGCGGTTCGGATGAGTCAGAGACTGCAGGCGCGCCCGTATTTGACGTTCCAGTCCAGGCGCATCCAGGCCGCAGTCTTGCCATAATTGACAGACTTCGCCCTGATCGATGAAATGATCGGGAAGTCCCAGATGAAGCAGGGGCACGGAGATCTGATGGTGGGCCAGGCATTCCCCCACCGCGCTTCCTGCCCCGCCCATCAGAGCGTTTTCTTCCACGGTGACAACCAAATCATGGGTAAGGGCCATTTCCAGGATCAGCGCTTCGTCCAGTGGCTTGACGAACCGCATGTTGACCACGGTGGCCTGGAGGCGTTGTCCGGCTTCCAGTGCGGGCGCGAGCATGCTCCCAAAGGCGAGTAGAACGACGCTTTTTCCCCGTTGTCGCACTTCGGCCTTCCCGATGGTCAGGGTCGAGAGAGAGGGGTCAACGGGGGTTCCCGGCCCACGTCCGCGCGGATAGCGCACGGCACTGGGACCCTCCAGAGCAAAGGCGGTACTCAGCATCTGGCGACATTCGTTTTCATCACTGGGGGCCATGATCGTCAGGTTGGGCAGGGGGCGCAGGTAAGTCAGATCAAACTGACCGGCATGGGTTGCACCATCCGCGCCCACCAGGCCAGCCCGGTCAATGGCCAGAACCACGGGCAGATTCTGCAGGGCGATGTCGTGAATCAGTTGGTCATAGGCCCGTTGCAGGAAAGTGGAATAAATGGCGATCACGGGTTTCATGCCTTCACAAGCCAACCCGGCCGCAAAAGTCAGGGCATGTTGCTCGGCAATACCCACATCGAAATAACGTTCGGGATACTGCTGGGCAAAATGGGTGAGGCCGGAGCCTTCGCACATGGCAGGGGTGATTCCGATCAGGCGGGCATCCGTCGCTGCCATGTCGCACAGCCATTGGCCAAAGATGTCCGTGTAACTGGGTGCTGAACTGACTTTGGGTTGAATGCCCTGATCGGGATCAAAAGGCGTGACTCCGTGGTATCGAATCGGGTCTTCCTCGGCGGGAGGATAGCCTTTGCCCTTGCGCGTCACCACATGGAGAAATTGAGGGCCTTCCAGTTTGCGTACATTGGTCAGGGTGGAAACCAGAATATCCAGATCGTGACCGTCAATGGGGCCGATATAGTTGAAGCCGAATTCCTCGAACAGAGTGGCGGGCGGGGTCATCATCCCCTTCATATGCTCTTCCCAGCGTTTTGCAAACTCCAGAATGGGGGGGGCTACCCCCAGGACCTTTTCGCTGCCCCGACGCATCGAATTGTACAGGTGTCCAGACAGGATACGGGCCAGATGATGTTGCAAAGCCCCCACCGGAGGGGAAATGGACATGTCGTTGTCATTGAGGACGACCACCAGATTAGCGCCCGTGTTCTTGGCATTGTTCATGGCTTCGAAGGCCATGCCTCCCGTCAGGGCGCCATCGCCGATGACGGCAATGGCCCGTTCCCTTTTGCCCGCACGGTGGAAAGCCGTGGCCATGCCCAGAGCCGCGCTGATGGAGGTGCTGGAGTGAGCGGTGCCAAAGGCATCGTATTCGCTTTCGCTGCGTTTGGGGAAACCCGACAGACCGTCTTTCATGCGCAGGTGTGCCATGCCGGCGCGACGTCCGGTCAGGATCTTGTGGGCATAGGTTTGATGTCCCACATCCCAGACCAGACGATCACGGGGGGTATCGAACACATAATGCAAGGCCAGGGCCAGTTCCACGGTGCCCAGATTGCTCGATAAATGACCTCCGGTGCGGGCCACGCTGTGCAGGATGAATTGGCGCAGTTCTGTGGCCAGATAGGGAAGTGCACGACGCTCGAGACAACGCAGGTCGGCGGGGGAATGGATCTGGTCGAGGGTGGGCGGGGTGAAATTGGACATGGGCATTCAATGATGACGTGCGTTCATGAAGCGCGTCAAGTCTTCCAGACGTTGGGTGGCCAGAGGCAAACGAGCCAGGGTGAGCAGCGCTTCCTGCTCCAGTTCTTCTGCCCGTTGGCGGGCAGGGCCCAGTCCCAGGAGGGTGACGTAGGTGGCTTTTTGGTGCGCATCGTCCTTGCCTGCGGTTTTTCCCAGGGTGGAGGTATCCATGGTGGCATCCAGAATATCGTCGACGATTTGAAACAGTAGTCCCACCCGATTGGCGAAGTGGGTCAGATGTTGCAGATCGGCGGCCTTCAGAGGAGCGGACCCGCAGTGGGCGCCCATCAGGATGGCGGCACGGATCAGGGCACCTGTTTTTTTGAGGTGCATGATCTCCAGTTCGGGCAAAGGAAGGGGGGTGGTGGTGCTCTCCAGGTCGATGGCCTGACCTCCTGCCATGCCCCGTGAACCACTGGCGACGGCCAGCAAATGAACCAGAGGGATTTGGCCGGACTGGAGCGGGTCCTCCGACTCCTCTGACAACCATTGAAATGCCAGGGATTGCAGCGCATCTCCTGCCAGCAATGCGATGGCTTCTCCAAACTGGATATGACAGGTAGGTTTGCCCCGACGCAGGACATCGTTATCCATACAGGGCAGATCGTCATGAATCAGGGAGTAGGTATGAATCAATTCCAGGCTGCCTGCCACACAGAGCAGGCGCGCACGCGGCGCGTCGACCAATTCTCCCGCCGCCAGGGCCAGCAGGGCACGGATGCGTTTCCCTCCGCCCAGGGTGGCGTGACGCATGGCCTGGTGTAAACGAGTGGGGGTTACATTGGGGGCAGGTAATTGCCGGTCCAGAAAAAATTCCATGGCAGCCCGCTGTTCCGTCATCCAGGCAAAAAAATCGGGGGATAGGGTCATGAGATACGATAATCCTGCAATTTTTCTCCCTCCAGTACCTGAATGCGTTGTTCTGCCTCGGCAAGACGGCTCTGGCAGTAATTCAACAAGAAAGTACCCCGCTGGTAAGTGGTCAGCGCTTCTTCCAGAGTCAGCGGGTCGTTTTCCAGACGGCTCAATTGACCTTCCAGTTCCTTCAAGGCGCTTTCATAACTTTCTGGCGCGGCGGGTTCGGTCATGGCAGTGATCTCGAAGAAGAGGGCATTCATCCCCCGAAACGCTTTATTCTAACTGATCGGTGCCCCTCTTGTGGGGTTTCAGGGTATAATCTCCCTTTTGTCCGTCAGGTCGCCAAGGCGATTCTGACATCATACAACCTGCATTCTTTGCGCTTTACTTGAGAGGCTGTGGACATGAGTAGTTTGGGATCCATGTCGCAATTCTCCAGTGCGTTGCCTCATTTACCATTGCGCTGGTACACCGACCCCACCTTCGAACCGGTGGAGCGAGAAGGTTTGTTTCTGAAATCCCCCCAGTATGTGGGTCACGAACTCATGGTGGCCGGTGCAGGCGATTATTTTTCCCTGCCGTGGCGCGATCATGGACAGGTTCTGGTGAATGATGGTCACTCGGTGGCCTTGTTGTCCAACGTTTGTCGCCATCGTCAGGCCATCATGCTGCAGGGGCGCGGACACGCCAAGAACATCGTGTGCCCACTTCATCGCTGGACCTATGATCTGAGTGGTCGTTTGGCGGGCGCTCCCCATTTTGCCAATCAGCCTTGTCTGGATCTGGAACGTTCCCAACTGTTGCGCTGGAATGGACTACTCTTTGAGGGCGGAGAATCGGTTCTGCAGGAGTTGGCACAGTGCCGGGCAGCCCGTGATCTGGATTTTTCCGGATATCAACTGGATTCGATCAAGACCTTTCAGCATCACTTCAACTGGAAAACCTTCATCGAAGTTTATCTCGAGGATTACCATGTGGTGCCCTTTCATCCGGGGCTGTCCGGGTTTGTGAATTGTGACGACCTGCGGTGGGAATTTGGGGCGGGTTACAGTGTGCAGACTGTGGGATTGAAGGACCATTTGAGAAAAGCCGGGTCGCCTATTTATCAGCAGTGGCACGAGGTGGTCCGACGCTACAGTGGTGAGCGGGAACCCCTTAACGGGGCGATCTGGATGGTTATTTATCCCAACATCATGGTGGAATGGTACCCCCATGTCCTGGTGGTCAGTACGGTGTGGCCTGCGGGCCCGCACCAATGTACCAATGTGGTGGAGTTTTACTATCCGGAAGAAATCATTCTGTTCGAGCGTGAATTCGTGGAAGCCCAACAGCAGGCTTACTTCGAAACCGCCCGGGAAGATGACGAGATTTGCGAGCGTATGGATCGGGGCCGCCGTGCCTTGGCTGTACGTGGTCGCGAGGAAGGGGGGCCTTACCAATCCCCCATGGAAGATGGCATGTTGCATTTCCACGAGTTTTTGCATCGTCTGTTGGGATGATGCCCCTTGTGTCTTCAGCCTGGATTGGCTTATAATCAAAGACTTTTCGGTACGAGGGGTGTTCCCGCGTGCCACTCTGACAGGAACAGGTAAACATGGTTGTGATCCGTTTGTCCCGTGGCGGTGCCCGTAATCGTCCTTTCTACAATGTGGTCGTGGCCGATTCCCGTAATCGGCGCGATGGTCGTTTTATCGAGCGGTTGGGTTTTTATAACCCGCTGAGCGTTGCAGGAGCCGCCGATTCTCTGCGTCTCGATCTGGCACGTGTAACCTTTTGGCAGGAGCGTGGAGCACAGGTTTCTGACGCGGTGGCAAAGTTGGTCAAACGTGTCGGAGCGCAAACTGTCGCTGCCTGAATGGGTGGTGATGGGGCGTATCGGCACCCCCTTTGGGGTGAAGGGCTGGGTGCGCGTCCATACCTACAGTGAGTCGCTGGACAGTTTGTCCCACTATGCCGAGTGGGGGTTGGGAAAAGAAGGGCAGTATCAGCGATATAGACTGGTGGATTGGCAGGTGCAGGGCGGGGGGTTGGTTGCCTCTCTGGAGGGGGTGACGGACCGTTCCCAGGCAGAACTTTTGCGTGGTTTCGAGGTGGTTGTCCCCCACAGGGAATTGCCCGCCTTGGAGCCGGGGGAGTTTTATTGGTCCGATCTGGTGGGGATGTCCGTGCTAAATGGCGCGGGTGAAACCTTGGGAATAGTCAAGGAATTGCTGGAAACAGGAGCTCATCCAGTTTTGGTGGTGCGTTCAGGCGAGAGGGAACGGCTCATACCCTTTGTTTCCCCCCTGTTGCAGGAAGTGCGTCTGGCTGAGGGTGTGATACATGTGGACTGGGGACTGGATTACTGATGACCTATGTCTTTGACGTGGTCACGCTGTTTCCGGAAATGTTTTCAGCGCTGACCCAGCATGGAGTGACCCGGCGTGCTTTGGAGCAGGGAATCTGGTCCTTCACCCCATGGAATCCCCGTGTCTTTACCACGGATAACTATCATACGGTGGATGATCGTCCCTACGGTGGGGGGCCGGGGATGGTGATGTTGCCCGATCCCCTGCTGAAGGCGTTGAATGCTGCCCGTACCCGGCAACGGGAATTGGGGGTTGAGCCTTATGTGGTGTATCTGTCGCCCCAGGGGAAGCCCCTTGATCATGGGCGAGTGATGGAGTTGACCCGGCGGGAAGGATTGATCCTGCTGGCGGGAAGGTATGAAGGCATCGACCAGCGCGTCATTGACTGCGCGGTGGATGAAGAAATCTCCTTGGGGGATTATGTGTTGTCGGGGGGGGAATTGCCCGCCATGATCTTGATGGATGCGGTGATCCGGCAGTTGCCTGGAACCCTGGGTAATCAGGAGTCCGTGGGGGTGGAATCTTTCGTGCAGGGGTTGCTGGAAGCGCCGCACTATACCCGTCCGGAACTCTATGAAGGAATGGCAGTACCGTCCGTGTTGATGTCGGGCAATCATGCCCACATCCAACGCTGGCGCAGGATGCAGTCCCTTGGATGCACCTGGAAAAAACGCCCGGATATGTTGGCTCGCCAACCGCTTTCCGGGGATGATGAAAAACTCTTGAAAGAGTACAAAATGGCCCTTGAGGCCAAAGGAAGCAACTCATGAATATCATCGAACAACTTGAACAGGAAGAAATGGCCCGCTTGAGCAAAACCATCCCGGATTTTGCGCCGGGCGACACCGTGGTAGTCAGCGTGGCGGTGGTGGAAGGCGAACGTAAACGGGTTCAGGCCTTTGAAGGTGTGGTCATTGCCAAGCGTAATCGTGGCCTGAACTCGGCTTTCACCGTGCGCAAGGTTTCCTCCGGTGAAGGGGTAGAACGGACCTTTCAGACCTGGTCCCCTTCCATCACCAGCATCGAAGTGAAGCGCCGGGGTGATGTGCGACGGGCCAAACTGTATTATTTGCGCGATCGTTCCGGTAAGTCGGCCCGCATTCGCGAAAAATTGCCCAACCGCATCAAAACAGCGGCCAAGCCTCTTTAAGGTTTCCTCCTCGGGAGGAGGAAAGACGTGTTTGCGGTGGGAGAAGACTGGGCGCAGGCTCTGGAAAGGTTTTGCGACAGTCTTTGGCTGGAAGAGGGCCTCGCCCGCAACACCCTGGACAGTTATCGGCGGGATCTGATCCTCCTGGCAGGCTGGTTAGCGTCCCAATACGGGGCGGTTTCCCCCTATGAGGTGTCAGAACTTCAGTTGCAAGGGTGGTTGGCGTATCTTTTCCGGGAACGGAAATTTTCCAGTACCAGTGCGGCTCGCGCCCTGTCCAGCGTCCGACGTTTCTACCGGTTTGCTGTACGCACGGAAGAGATGTCTGGAGACCCTTCGCTTCGTCTGGAATCTCCGCGCATTCAACGGGGGCTTCCCCTTGCTCTTTCCGAAGCGGAAGTGGAAAGTCTGTTGGACGTTCCTTCCGTGGAGACACCTTTGGGATTGCGTGATCGCGCCATGCTTGAAGTGCTCTACGCCAGTGGTCTGCGAGTCAGTGAGTTGGTGAACTTGCCCTTGGCGCATCTGGGGTTGATCGAAGGCGTGGTGCGGGTACAGGGCAAAGGGGGCAAGGAGCGTCTGGTTCCTTTGGGAGAACAGGCCAGGGAGTGGATCGAGCGCTATCTCAAGGATGCTCGTCCCACTTTGCTGGCAGGCCAACCTCATCGTGCCCTGTTTGTGACTCACCGACGAGAATCCATGACGCGCCAGGCTTTTTGGTATCGTATCAAACAGCATGCCCGTGGTGCGGGAATTATCACGCCGCTTTCTCCCCATACCCTTCGGCATGCTTTTGCAACCCATCTGGTGAATCATGGCGCTGATTTACGGGTCGTTCAACTTCTGCTCGGCCATGCCGACATTTCCACCACCCAAATCTATACCCATGTAGCCCGTGAACGTTTGCGTCAATTACATGCCCGTCATCATCCCCGAGGATAATTCATGACCTCAGACCCACTTGTCCTGTTCCTTATCACATTAGGCGCCTATCTGATGGGGTCCGTATCCTTTGCCGTATTGGTCAGTCAGGTCATGAAACTGCCGGATCCGCGCTCCTTCGGTTCCAAAAACCCTGGTGCCACCAACATGCTGCGGGGAGGCAGTCGTCTGGGGGCAGCCATTGTACTCCTGGGAGATGCGGTCAAGGGGTGGCTGGCGGTGTGGCTGGCGATTCATGTCCTCGTACCCTTGGGGATAGCAGAGGGGGCTGTGGCATTAGTGGCGATTGCCGTTTTCCTGGGCCATGGGTATCCTGTCTTTTTCAGGTTCAAGGGGGGCAAGGGTGTGGCCACGGCCCTGGGTATTTTATTGGCGCTCAATCCCTTGATGGGGCTGTGCTCCCTGGTGGTCTGGCTGTCCGTCATGGCGGTAACCCGTATTTCTTCCCTGTCGGCCCTGTGTACCTCCCTGGCAACCCCCTTCTTTGGTCTGTTTTTTTTACAGACCTGGCTTCTGCGAGGGACCGTATTTCTTCTGGCCGTGATTTTGCTGCTGCATCACCACGCCAATATTCGCAAACTTCTGGCGGGGCAGGAAACCATTTTTCGTCAAAGGGAATGAACCTCGAAGTGCTGTACCATGGTTTTCAGTTCCCGTGAAGTGGTCAGCAATTCCTCGGAAGCTTGTTTGGCTTCGTCGGCAACGGTGGAGTTATGGGTAACCAGGTCCGAGATTTGTGCCAGGCGTTGAGTGACTTCATCCCCAGCCATGGATTGCTCATGGGCCGTTTTAGCGATGTCATTGGCCTTTTCCGTGACCTCTTGACTGATTGCCAGGATTGTTTTCAGGCCTTTCTCGTTTTCCTTGGTATGCAGAATTTCCTGCTCGACTTCTGACACCGCCTGATTCATGGAGGTGACCGCCGTGCTGGTGATCAGTTGAATGTTATTCACCATCCGGGTGATGTCCGTGGTGCTTTTGCGGGTGCGTTCGGCTAGTTTTCTGACTTCGTCGGCAACGACGGCGAACCCCCGCCCCTGTTCTCCTGCCCGTGCGGCCTCGATGGCAGCGTTGAGAGCCAGCAAGTTGGTCTGTTCGGCAATTTCATTGATCACCTGGGTAACACTACCGATTTCCTGGATCGCCGTTTGAAGTTCCCCAATGGCTTTGCTGGAGGACTGAACCGTCTCCACGACGTGCGCAGTAAATTCCACACTTTGGGTGATACGGGTACTGTTCTGATTCACAATGACCAGAGAATGATTGGCCGCAGTGGCGGAATCCGCCGCTGCATGGGCCACCGATGACACGGATTGGCTGAATTCCTTCATGGTATCCACGATCCGCTGGATATGTCCCTGCTGTTCCTTTGAATGGGAAGCAACACTGAGTACCTGAGCATGAAGATTATTGCTCCGGACCACAATGAAGGAGACAGAGAGTTCCATTTCGTCAAGCATGACCTGAACATAGGCCTGCATCGTTTGAAGTTTGCAGAGCAGGTGGCCCATTTCATCACGGCCGGAGATATCAATGGGCGGGTCGAGGTCTCCTTCCATGAGTTGTTCGAATTGGGACATGGCCTCCTTGAGGGGACGTTTAACAAACGTCGTGATGCATCGGCCAATGAACAGCAAAAGAAAGAGTTGCAAGGCAATTTGTCCGGCGAGCAACTTGAACTGTAACCCGTGCAACCGGCTGAAGTCGTCGCTCAGGTCCAGCACGATATCGGCGGCTCCATTCACACTGCCCACTTGTACCAGATGACACAGGAGACAATCCGTTCCATGAAAATTGTGGCTGACGATATAGGGAATGACTGCTCGATAAAGAGGAATTCCTTCGGCATTTTTAGTGAGCGAAAAGAAATTGGTTTTGTTGTCTATGGCCTGTTGTTCTGTGGTGTCGCGGATGTGTTCTTCTGGAAGACCCGGGCCGAATTGTTGTACCACCTGAGGGGCGCGTATCAGGTGCAAGGCGGTGATATGCCCGGTGGAGGCGATTTTCTTGAGCAGTAATTTTCGATTGTCGATGTCCGCAATGGTGCCGGTTTCCATGAGCATGTTGGCTCCATCGATGAGCGAGTTTGAAATTCCGATGGCCCGTTCCTGCGCCGACAAAATCATTTCATCTCTGAAGTCGTGGGAAATCCAAAGTTGGGCTGCAGTAAAAACGATCAGCAAGGTGCATTGAATGACCAACTGGATTTTGGTTTGAAGCGAAAAGTTTTTGAACTTATAACGTTCAAACTTTGAAACGATGGGCGCATCGGTAAGCGCCAACTTTTCATAAAGGTCCTTTGCTTGCTGAATTTGAGTGGGGGTAGCCATGCGCCGGACAGACATGTAACCGGCGATTTTTCCCTTATTGAGTACGGGAACCACCAGTGCATTAACCCAGTAATGGTCTCCGTTTTTACATCGGTTTTTGACGATGCCTCGCCAGGGCAGTCCTTGTTTCAGGGTATCCCAAAACCACTGGAAGGCCTGGGGCGGCATATCGGGATGGCGCACGAGATTGTGGCTTTTGCCAATCAATTCGTCGCGCGAAAACCCACTGATGTTCACGAAACCTTCGTTCACATACGTGATGATTCCCTTGAGATCGGTTTTTGAAACGATACGTGTGCCAGGGGGAAAGGGTACTTCAATTTGCGTGACCGGTAGATTGATTTTCATGGGGAATTTTCAGGATTGGAGGGCAGATGAGAGTCTTTGTTCTGTTTTTCAATCAGGCGAAAAAGATCTTCAGCCACCAGTGGATGGGACAATAGAAATCCTTGGACTTCAGTGCAATGGTGATCGGACAGAAAGGTGAGTTGTTGTGCGTTTTCCACGCCTTCTGCCACACTTTTCAAATCGAAACTCTGGGCTAGAGACAGGATGAGTCGGGTGTAAAGTGCATTCCCTTTGCTATGACCGAGATCGGTCAAAAGAGAACGATCCACCTTGAGGGTGTCGATTTTTAGTTGGTGGAGGGTGTTGAGCGAAGAAATCCCTGAGTCGAATCCGTTGATGGCGATACGAATCCCCAGGTTCTTGAGCGACTGAATCACCGTAAAATGACGACTGCGGTTTTCCGTAAAGATGTGCCGTGCCAGTTCAAACTCCAGCCAACAGGGTTCCATACCGGTTTGGCGCAGGACCTTTTCCACCATGACCAAAAAACCGTCATGATTGAACTGCTTGTACGTCAGATTGATGGCCAGTTTGATGGGGTCTTGGCCCCGTGCACACCAGGATTTCCACTCCTGGCAGGCCGTGGTGAGGATCCATTCGCCCAGGGGAATGATCAATCCCGAATCTTCCAGGGAAGAAATGAAATCCGAGGCCTGTAACAAACCGTGCTGGGGATGCTGCCAGCGGAGTAATGCTTCAACCCCGATGACCTTCCCGGAGGATAGGTCAAACTGAGGTTGGTAACTCAAGGAATATTCCTGGTAGTCCAATGCTTGAAGGGTTTCCGCTTCGATTTTACTGGCTTGGATATCGGTGGAATCCAGATGTGGACTGAAGAAGCGAAATTGATTTCTGCCGGACTTTTTTGCCACATACATGGCGGTATCCGCCTTCTCCAGTAACTCGTCTGCGGACAGTTCGGCACGGTGAGAAGCGATGCCAATGCTGACGGATAAGTTTACCAGCCCCAATTCCTGAAGGAAGACCGGTTGGGAAACCGTATCCAGAATCTTTTTGGCGAGGGTTTCGAGATCACTGGTCAGGTGGATATCGGTGAGAATGATGGCAAATTCATCGCCTCCCAGACGGGCAACCGTATCTGTTTCACGGATGGACGTGACCAGTCGTTCGGCAGTGGTTCTAAGGAGTTGGTCACCGGCGGCATGACCCATGGAGTCATTGATCTGTTTGAAATGATCGATGTCGATGAACATGACCGTTACGCCGGTTTTCTGGCGTTTTCCGTGGAGGATGGCCTGTTCCAGGCGGTCATTGAGAAAGAGACGATTGGGCAGACCCGTGAGCGGATCATGATGGGCCAGATAATGAAGTCTTTTCTCGGACAATTTGATGTCCGAAATGTCGGAAAAAACGATGACAAACCGGGAAGACTCCCGTTTGGAGCGGGTCACTTCACTGGCGCTCAAGTGAGAGGGAAAGATCTCTCCCGATTTACGTCGTTGCCAGACCTCTCCCTGCCATGACCCCTGGGTGGTCAATATGTTCCAAAGCATGGAGAACGTATTTTCCTGTCGCTCAGACAGGAGCATCTGTACCGGGCGTCCGATGACCTCCTCAGCCTGATAGCCCATGATGTTGATAAAAGCCTGGTTGACATGGGTGATCAATAGATCACTGTCCACCATGACGATGCCTTCCAGCATACATTCGAAGACTTTCGAGACCATTTTCAGGCCCACTTCGGTTTTCTTCCGTTCGATCGCATAGTGAAGCGAGCGGATCATCAGGTCGGCTTCAACGAATCCCTTGACGAGATAATCCTGTGCCCCCAGTGAAGCCAGTCGGGAAGCCACGATTTTGTCATTGAGTGCTGTCAGAATGACGATGGGAATATCGGGCGCAACTTCATGGATGCGGTGGAAGGTTTCCACCCCTTGGCTATCCGGCAGCGACAGATCCAGAAGTATGGCATCAAAGGGAGAAGACGTGACACGGGATTCCTCGATGATCATCAAGGCACCGTTCAAGGATTCACAATGAATCAGTTCGATGGGCGGACTCTCACCCAGCAGCATCAGGTTGAATAACCTGGCATCTCCAGGATTGTCTTCGACCAGAAGGAGTTTCATGATTCCGGTAAAATTTGTGGAAGTTTGACGATGGTTAGCCAGAAGGATTCGATGGATTGAACGACTTTGATGAATTGATCGAGATTGACTGGCTTGGTGACATAGCAGTTCACATGCAGGTCATAGGATCGGAGGATGTCGGCCTCTGCTTCAGAGGAAGAAATGACGACGACGGGGATACGTTTGAACTCCGGCGTGGATTTGATGGTGGCCAATACCTCCCGTCCATCGATTTTGGGCAGGTTGAGATCGAGAAGAATAACATCGGGACGGGGCGCATTTTCATAAGGCGCTTCCTGGCGCAGAAAACGCAAGGCTTCCAGACCGTCAGGGACGACGTTCAGGTTATTGTAGAGTTTGCTCTCTGCGAGAGCTTCTTTAGTCAGTCGCACGTCCCCCGGATTGTCTTCCACCAGCAGAAACTCGGCTGGTCGCCCCATCGGTCCGCTCATTTTGTGTGCTCCTTGATCAACGTGAATTGAAACAAAGAACCGGAGCCCTTCTGTGCCGGTTCGACCCATATCTTTCCGTGATGACGTTCCACGATCTTTTTGCACAGTGCCAGACCAATACCCGTACCAGGGTATTCCTTGCGGCTATGCAGTCGTTGGAAGATCGAGAAAACCTGTTGCGCATACTCCGGGGCAATTCCGATGCCATTATCCAGCACGGAAAACAACCAATCCTGTTCCCGTTCCAGGACCTCGATGTGAATTCGGGGAGAGTCCTGGCTGTGGAATTTGATGGCATTGCCGATCAAATTCTGGAATAACTGCACCAGTTGGGTTGTATCGCCATGAACTTCGGGGAGGGGACCATGGGTGACCAGGGACTGGGTGTCTTCCATGGTGCTTTTCAGATTGAAGAGGGCGCGATTCAGAATGAGCTGGATATCCACCAGCTTATGCTGGCTTCCTTGGGTACCAATTCTGGAAAAGGTGAGAAGATCATTGATCAGTTGCTGCATGCGCTCGGCACCATCCACGGCATAGTGAATGAATTCATCGGCATCTGCGTCAAGTTTTCCTTGATAGCGCCGCGCCAGCAACTGGGTGTAACTGGCCACCATGCGTAGAGGCTCTTGCAGATCATGGGAGGCAATATAGGCAAATTGTTCGAGATCCCGGTTGGACCGGAATAATTCCTCTGTCCTTGCGGCGAGGTCAGCCTGGTTGCGCCTGGCTTCCGTGATATCGGTAAATTCGACGACCCATTGCCGAAGGTCCGGCCGGGAGGCATCCATGCCCATGATGGTCACTTTGGCCGGAAAGGCTGGGGTTCCGACCCGGTTCAATTCCACCTCCCCCTGCCATTGTTCCTGTTCGAGGGCGTTGCTGCATAGATCCGCGAAGGAAGGTGAGGCTGCAGGCATGGCCATCAGTTCCGTGAAGGCAGTGCCAATCAAAAGGTTAGGGGGAATGCCAATCAGTCGTCCGGACATCTTGTTGGCATGTTGAATGGTGCCCTCGGAATCGGTAATGACCACGCCTTCGATATTGTCCTGAAAAACCTTGGAAAGAAGGGTGAGTTGTTCGTGTTCGGCGCGAAAATAAGCCTCAGTGGTCAAACTGATGTCAAATAAGGCGATTTTGACAAGGGATAAGGTTCGTTCCAGCGCATCGGTGGGGTGCTCCTCATGAATATGGCGGAGAATCCCCACGAGGTAGTGACAAAAGGCCCCAATGTACCACTCGGGTTTCAGACCGATTTGATGATGTCGTTGGCCCACGAGAAAGCGTTTCTGGAAGAAGGACGCATCGTGGGGCCCCGTGAACAGACTATGAAAATAGTCCACCTGTGCCTGTTGCAAGCGCTGCGCCACTTCGGGGTCACTGAAATAGAGGCGGGTTTCATCCAGTTGGGCGAGGTGGATGTTGAGCGTCTGGGCAATCTCCGCCAAGACTTCCTTGTCTTTTGGCAAGGAAGCCTGGAGCAGGAGAAAATCGCTTTCTTCCAGCCCGATAAAAGTCTTTCTCGAAGCCAGTTCGCTGGGCTCGATGAGAGGGGTCAGAGGGTCACTCAAGTTTTGTCTCCGGGATAATGAGGTTATCAGGGAGCGGAGTCATTTGCGAGGCAGGGAGCCCAAGGTAAAATCCCTGGGCATAATTGATTCCCATGCCCGCCAGTGCCATGAGGACTTCATGGGATTCCACAAACTCGGCCACGGTTAAAATGCCCAATTCCTGACACAGATGGTTGAGGTTCTTGATCAGAATATAGTCGATTTTTGAGTTGAGAATGTTTCTGACGAAGGCTCCGTCGAGTTTGACAAAATCGAAATGGAGTTCCCGCAGGTAATGAAAGGAATTATAACCACTGCCAAAATCATCCAGGGCAAAGGAAAACCCTTTATCCCGCAAGTTGGTCAGAAATTTACGCATATTGGTCATGTCACCAATGGCATCTCTTTCCAGGATTTCAAATACGATGAGATTGGGTGAAAGGGACAACTCGCGGCAGAGTTGTTCGGCAAAGCCAAGAATCCCCCGACCCTGAATTTCCTGGGCAGAAAGATTCAGAAACAGGCGCGGCAGGGGCAGTCCTTTTTCCTTGAGTACATGCAGGGCAGAGAAGGCGTTTTCCAGGATGATGCGATCCAGTTCTCGGCCCAGTCCGTACTTTTCAATGGTTTCTATGAACATTCCCGCAGAAATGGTATCCCCGTTGAGTTCCTTCATCCGTGCCAGGGTTTCAAAAGCCACGACTTCGCCGGTTTTCAGGTCGAACATGGGTTGATAATAGGGGATGATGCGATGGCTCTTGAGAGCCTGACGCAGTTTTTCGGCGTTGTCGCGGATGGTGCGGCCCGCCTGTAATTCACCGGAAGAACGGATGGTGCCCACCCCGTCTTTTCCCATTTGCTTGGCACGGTACAGCCCTACATCCACTCCGGTCATCAGGTCGGCTACCTTGTCTCCATCCTCCGGGAAAGTGACGATGCCGATGGAGGTGGTGATGTGAAACTCCTTTCCATCCGGGCTGAGGAAGCACAGTTCCCGAAGTCCGAGACGCAACTTCTCGGCCACGGCAATGCCGCCTTCCTTGTTTGTTTCCGTCAGGATGATGGCAAATTCATCTCCGCCGATGCGCGTGGCAATATCTCCTTTGCGCATGGAATGAACGATGATTTCTGCGACCTGTATCAGCACGCTGTCACCGCAGGGATGTCCGTAGGTGTCGTTGACATCCTTGAAATCGTCCAGATCCAGCATCAACACGCAAAAGTTATGGCGGTGGCGTTCGGAACGGCCCTCTTCATAACTGAGCAGTTCCTGAAAATAACGACGGTTGTGTAATCCGGTCAAGGGATCATGGGTGGAATAATATTCGAGTTCAGACAGGGTACGGCTCAGGGTTTTGCTGGCCCCCACCACCATGACCATGACCGCGAGGGTGGAACGAATGACGCTGGCTTCCTGTGCCGACAATTTTTTGGAGGAGCCGAAGGCCAACCCCAATATCCCGTCCAGTTTGGACATTTCCAGATCCGGGACGGGCACCGTGACCATTTCCACCTTGTGATCCAGATGCAGGTGAATGGACTCGCTGGTGCTGATGTGAAATTCTTCTATGTCCAGAGGCGCATCTTTGGGCAGTTTCAGTTGTTCGAGCACCTCGCCCACCAACTGGGTCTTGGCCATGGCCTTTATTTCATCAGAATAATCACCCAGGTAGTACAGAAAAAGCGACAATCCTTTTTCTTCCACAAAGGCAATGAAGAAGAAATTAAAGGGAAAAATGGTGTGAAAGCCAGAGAGTATCTCCTGAACGAAGGCTTTCCATTGGGTTACTTTCTCATGGGAAAGCATGATGGTTTCGAGGATTTTGCTTTGTCGTTCCAGCAGGTCCTTTTCCACCAGCGAATTTTTAAAGCCTTCTATGGTATGGTTGAATTCCAGTGCTATTTGTTGCAAAAGAGCAATGTTTTGCGACCATTGGCGCTGGCGTTCCTTGAACAGGATTTCCAGAGTCCGTTCCAGCCTGTCGTAGCGTGAACGACTGGACAGAAGCCGTTCGGAAAGACAAGACCGGTCTTCATCCTCCAGGTTGAATTTATCCACCAGAGAGAGGGTATGGTCCAGGTGTTCGGAGAGTTCCTGGTGAACGCTTTTGACCAGTTCGCCAATGTTCTCGGTGAAGAGTTGGGAGCGGACCTGACTCTCCAGTAGGGAAGCAATTCGTTCGACCACATACAGTCGCGTCCTTTCCAGATCGACGGTGGGTTCTTCTGTGGGGGGTTCTGAGTTTTTCATCAATTCAGGCCGATCGGAATATGCCTGGAGCGGTCATCAAGTCGATGCCACATTCCAGTTCCCTGAACCACGACAGGAAGTCCTTGACCGACTGACCGCGATAAATGGGTCCGTGCTGCGGGGCAATCATTTCGATATCCAGTTTGGAGACCATATCCACCCAGAACCGGGCGGCCCGATTGCCGCACATGTAGCGCCGGTGGAACCATTCAATATAGGGCAAGTGTCGGGAAAAATCGTCCACAAAGGGGTAATCCAGGTCGTCAGGGAGCATGGCGGCTCCAATGTCGCCAGAAAAAAGAATCCTGGAGACCGGGTCGTAGACATTGATCTGTCCTTCGGAGTGCAGAAAATGCGCGGGAAGGAGATGAAGGTCAAAACCCGGGGCCAAGGTACAGGCCATTCCCTCATCGGGGACACCGATGAAACGTTCCATGGTTTTGATGCCATAGTGGGGCAGAAAGCGTAACCAGATCCGGGAAACATACACCGGTGCATGAGTCAGTTCAAGCCATGTGGAGATGCCGCCGACGATGTCGGGATCCTGGTGGGAAAGCATGATGGCCTTTAGATTGTCGGGGGAAGTATGGCGCAGCAGTTCGGCCAATACGCGAGGCATTACGCCGAACCCTCCCGGATCCAACAGGACCGCCGCACCCCCTTCCATGATCAGGTACTGATTGGAACGAATCCCTCCCTCATCCCCCGGTTCGCTTTCATTTAACAGAATGAATTTATGAGTGCTGGAACGATGAAGCGTAATGTTGCGCATGAATATATTTGTGGGGTATCCATATAAATGCGGCGAAGTTAGAATTATGCAGTGGAATCAAATTGATATCATGACGGGTTTGCACAAAGTGGGCAGCGTGTTGCTGCGTTCGTTACGCGTTGATATTTCAGTGTTT